>DASTOB010000046.1:0-4276 GCA_035720425.1 Candidatus Limnocylindrales bacterium | reverse complement strand
CGCCACGTCGCGCGCCTCGAGATCGCACCGTCGCGCGGGACCACGATCCGGAGGGCGCCGCGGGCCGACGAGGATCGTCGTCACTCCCGTCGACCGCCCGATGCACGCCTCCGGCGATGCCGTCAGGTGCCAGGCCGCCGGCGCGGGCAGAGCGCCCGGTCGGTCGACGATCGTGTGCCCCGCACGGCGCAGGCGGTCCAGGGCAGCCGCCGCACCCGGCGCGGCGAGCAGCTCCGCGTCGACGATGATGACGCTCACGGGGCGGTCCTCCTTCGGTCCGGCGGGGCCGGACAGTCGAACGCCCACCGATGGCTCGGTGGGCGTTGCGTGGTCGACGGAGCCGGGTCCGTCGTTCAAACGATCGCTCGTCAGATCGTGCCGCGACCGGTTCGAGTCCGGCCGTTCACCGCGCCCACGATGAGGACGACGATGACGGCGCCGATCGTGGCCGTGACGATCGAACTCAGGTCGAGCGCCCCGTCGATCGGATCGACGTTGAACAGCACGCCCGCCAGGAACCCACCGACGAGCGCGCCGATGATGCCGAGCACGATGTGGCCGATCACGCCGAGGCCCTCGTCGCCCTTGACGAGGAAGCCGGCCAGGTAGCCGGCGATGGCGCCGAGAATGATCCACGCGATGATGCTCATGCGGTACCTCCGTCCCGATGGTGGGCGACACCGTGTCGCGCCAGCCTCCGGAGTGTCCCGACCGGCGCGGTTCGGCTCGACTACGATCGGGCGCGACCGCCTATCAACCGCCTGTCAGCCGGCTCGCGGATCGGCCGCGACCGGTTCCGGATCGGCCGTCCTGGCCGCCGCACCGTCGGTCGCGAGCACGCCGAGGGCAGCGCGGGTCGTCGTCCGCACCGGCGCCGGCCTCCGTGCCGCGACGAGTGCCCGGTAGACGGCCTCGTACGCGTCGGTCATCCGTTCGACCGAGAACCGGGTCCGGGCACGCCGCCGAATGGCGGCCCGGTCGAGACCCGCGGCGCGGTCGACGGCGAGACGCGCCTCGGCCAGGTCATCGACGAGGAACCCGTCGACGTGATGCTCGATCAGCTCCGGCAACGCACCGGCTCGCCGGGCGATGACCGGCGTACCGAGCGCGAGGGACTCGATCGCGACGAGCCCGAAGGGCTCCGGCCACGCGCCGAGCATGACCGTGGCGAGGGCTCCGCCGAGCAGCTCGTCACGCTCGCCGGGACCCACCTCACCGAGGTAGTCGACGACGCCGTCATCGATCGCCGGGCGAACGATCCGCTCGAACAGCGCACGCTCGGCGTCGTCGTACGCCTTCGCGGCGAGGCGCACGCGCAGGCCGGTCATGCCGGCGAGCTCGATCGCCTCCGCGATCCCCTTTTCCGGCGCAACCCGACCGACGAGCGCGAGGTAGGTTCCCGCCTCGGTCCGAAGCGGCGCGTCGGCGAACGGCAGACCGTGGTGGATCGTCGCCACCCAGTTGGCCCGCGGGCTCCAGCGCCGCTGGCTGTCGCTGATCGCGACGAGCGGCACGTCGTCGAACTCGTCGAGCAGCTCCGGCACCCCGGAACCATCGAGGCGTCCGTGGAGCGTGGACACGACGGGAGTCGGGCACAGCCGGGCGACGAGCAGCCCGAGCGTTTCGACATGAGAGTGGATCACGTCGAACTGCTCGTGGACGGCCCACGCGCGTGCGAGCGAGATCGAGATGTGGGCGGACACGTCGCCGCGGTAGCCGGTCGACCAGAGGCTCTGGCGAACGGTCGGGATCAGCACGCACTCAGGCCGTGAGTCGCCGGGAGCGAGGAGCGTGACCGCGTGGCCGCGCCGCGCGAGCTCGTGGGCGAGCGCGGCGACGACCCGTTCGGTCCCCGCGTAGCGTGGCGGCGGAACCGGTAGCTGTGGCGTCGAGAGCAGCGCGATCCTGAGCCGGTCGCCGGTTGATCCCGGCTCATCACCGTTCATCGGTCGCGCTTCGACGTGGTCTCGCCGGCCTCTCGCCGCTCCTTGTTGACCGTCCGCGCGGCGCGTTCCCCGGCCTCGTCCTTTGACACGCCCCGGCGCTCGTAGCCCTCTTTCACGTGCTCGTACTGCCGTTCGCGCTTCGGGCTCCACGCCTTCTGCGGCATCACCGGCCTCCTTTCCGACGGTCACGCTCCGCACGGACCGTCAACTCAGCGCGTGCGCCCCGCGTCGACGGTGCCCCGCCAGGCACCGGTCTCGACCCCCCGGGACTCGATGAACGCCTTGAACCGCTCGAGATCGCCCTTCGCCCGTCGCTCGACGAACCCGAGCGCGTCACCGGCCGTCTCCATCGGCCCGTCCGGCTCGACGTCGAGGTCGAGCTCGATGCGCGTACCTCCGACGCGCGGCTGGAAGGTGACGGTCCCGGCGTTCGCGGCCCCGTCGATGGCCGTCCAGGCGATCACCCGATCCGGCTCCTGGCGAGTGATCCGGGCCGTCCACGTCTTCGTCCGACCGCCGACCTCGGCGGTCCACTCGAGGGTGGTGTCGGACCGCTGGACGACGCGCTCCACGCCATCCATGAAGCGCGGGAACTCCTCGAACTGTGTCCATTGATTGTAGGCAGTGCTGACGGGAACGTCGACGTCGATCGACGTGTGGATCCGCGACATGCAAGACTCCTTTCCGGGCGCTGCGCGATCCGGCCGAGCACCGAATCGCCGCGCAATCGCCAGCATCCCGCCGACCGGCTTTCGCCCGACTCGGCAACCGGCGGCGACCGCTTGCACGCGTCTCGCAGCGGACCCGGCCCGACTCCTGCTCGGGTCGGGATCCGGCGTCCGGCGCGACCTCCTGCAACGAGGCTGCTACGTCGGTGCCGAGGTCCCGCACGCCGGATCGATGCTCGCCGCGCCATGCTCCTGAGACCTCGGCGCCGCCGCCCCGACGGGCATCGGCGGCGCCGGCCACTCAGTCCACCGGGTGCGCGTTCGCATCCCCAGCCAGGTCTCACCGGAAGCAGGAGCGATGATCGACTCACGAACCCGCCCGCTTTCCCCTGCGCTGCGGCGCGAGGCACGCGACGAGCGGTCGATGCGCGTCGTCGAATACGCGATGGCCCTCGTCGCACTCGCCGCGGCGGCCGTGCTCGCGATTCGCTAGGACTCGGGCATCACCCGCAGGCTGAAGCCGAACTCGGCACCCCGATCCGGCCGCGGCGCGGCCCAGATGCGCCCGCCCATCGCGTGGATGAGCCGCGCACAGACGAACAGGCCGATGCCGGCGCCGCTGGCGCGCCCAGCCGTCGTCGGCGAGCGGAAGAAGCGCTCGAACAGGCGGTCTGCCTCGTCGGGCGGGAACCCCGGCCCGCTGTCGACGATCCGGACCGTGACCTCGTCGTCCGTCGCTTCGGCGGTGACGTCGATGGTGACCCCGAGGCCGCCGTACTTCGCCGCGTTGGACAGCATGTTGCGCACGACCTGCTCGACGTAGGTGGGATCGGCGATGACGGTCGGCAGCCCGACCGGGACCTCGAGATTGAAGGTCGCCGCCGGCCAGCGAGCGGTCTCCGAGGCGACGACGCCGGGCAGGATGCGCTGGAGAAGCACGGGTTCGTCGCCGACGTCCCCGCCCTCGTCGCCGAAGCGGGTCAGGGCGATGACGTCCTCGACGAGCCGGTGGAGCCGTTCCGCCTCCAGCCGGATGTCTTCGAACATCTCGCGCCGAGTCTCGTCGGCCAGGGTCGACGAGGGTCGAGCGAGGACCTTGGAGGCCGCGTAGATCGTCGTGATCGGCGTGCGCAGCTCGTGCGACAGGACGCCGAGGAAGGCATCCCGGACGACCTGCTGGCGGCGAACGACCGTCACGTCGCGAAGCAGCACGATCGTCTCGCCACCGCGCGCGGATGCGGACTCCGGTCCACCGACCGGGAACGTGCTGAGCTCGACCCACCGCTCCTGGTCGTCGGCCGCGCGGACCCGGAGATCGACCGGGCCGGCCCGGGACCCGGGGCTCGGTGCAGCCCCGTCGGGGTCGTCGAGCCGCGCGACGAGCTCTGTGTACGTGCGTGGCACGACGCCGCCGAACAGCTCCGCGGCTGCGGGGTTCGACAGGGTGATCGTTCCATTCGCGTCGCACACGATGAGGCCGTCGCCCATCGCCCGGATCACCGCGTTCAGCTCCGCGGCCTTGGCGTGCTCCGACTCGGCGAGGCGCTGGAGTCGAACCTGGGCCTCGACCCGCTCGGTCATGTCGCGCGCGATCGCGACGATCCGCCCGGCGGTGCCCGGCAGGTCGACATGCTGGAGGACGACTTCGACCGGGATGAGCCG
>DASTOB010000045.1:0-40979 GCA_035720425.1 Candidatus Limnocylindrales bacterium | reverse complement strand
GTTCCCGAACGACGGCTGGTCCGGTGCGCAGCTGACGCTGCTCCGCCGCGGCGCCGACCGCTTCATCCTCAAGCGAACCTCGTGGGCGACCGACTGGATCGCCCGGGCGACGCGCGACCACAGCCTGCGCGAGGCATTCGTCGCGACCGGCCAGCTCCCGCTCCCGGATGCCATCGTCGCGCCCTACCTCGGCGCGGCCGCCGACGGTAACGCCGCGGCGATGCTCATGCTGGACCTGTCCGGCCGGCTCTTCTCGTGGGAGCGGCCGGGCGAGGGCGCGGCGGTCACGCCGGACCGGTTTGGCGCCGTGCTGCGGGCGATCGCCCGGCTCCATGCGTCTCGCCCGCCGGTCGCGGCACCCGGCCCAGGAACCGGCTGGCCGTGGACGCCGCTCCGGGAGCGGGTGGAACTGCTCACCCGGGCGGCCGCCCGTCGCTACGCCGGCGCCGGGCTCGCGGTCGGTTCCCGCTTCCTCGAGGGCTGGGACGCCTTCGACCGGCTCGCCCCGCGCGCCGCGCGCGACCTCATCGGCGGTCTGTCGGCCGACAGCGCGCCGCTCATCACGGCGCTCGAACGGCTCCCGCCGGCGCTCCTGCACGGCGACCTCAAGCTCGCCAACGTCGCCGTCCTCGACGAGGAGCGGGTCGCGCTCATCGACTGGCAGATGGTCACGGTCGCGCCGGTTGCCGTCGAGCTCGGCTGGCTGCTCGTGTCGAACGCCCCGATCCTGCCGATCGGGCCGGACGAGGTCCTCGCGCGCTACCGCGCCGCCGCCGGCGACGCCGGAGTCGAGCTGGGGAACTGGGATGCGCAGGTCGACCTCGCGTCCGTCGTCGGCCTCCTGCTCCGCGGCTGGCGCAAGGGGCTCGACGCGGCGGCGGGCGGGACGCTCGCCTCCGGCGAGACGGCGGCCGACGACCTGGCCGACTGGTGCGCCCGAGCCGTGGAGGCCGCGGGTCGACGGCTGTGACGATGCGTTCGGTCGCGGTCGCGCGCCCGGTCGAACGGGGCGCGCCTACGACGGCGCCGCGAGGTCCCGCCGCGGGAACACGATGAGGGCGTAGACGACGCCGGCCACGATGACCGAACCGAGGAGCACGGAGTTCGACGCCGCCGCCGTGCCGGTCAGGATCGCCTTCGCCTGGAGGTAGTGGAACAGCGAGAACGGCTGGAGGAATTCCGCGTCCGGCCAGAGCGATCCGAGGACGTCGAAGAAGTACATGACGACGAGGATCCCGACGGTTACGCCGAGCGCGGGCGCGAGGCGATCGGTCGACGCCGATGCCGCCAGCCCGATCGCGGCAAAGGAGCCGAACAGCAGGACGCCGTTGAACCACAGCCACGGCAGGCGCTCGAAGGCGAGCTCGTCGGCGACGCCGCCCGCCCCGGCGCCGAGCGTGCTGCCGAACAGGAACGCGGCGACCGTGATGGCGATGAACCCGGACACCGACACGGCGAGCGTGGCGTAGACGGACCGCCGAGAGACCGGCCGGGCGAGGAGCACTTCGAGGGTCCCCCGCTGGCGCTCGCCGGCGATGGCAGACGTCGAGAACCCGACCGCGAAGACCGACACGAGGATGATGAGGATCGGGTGGATGAAGCCGAGGGCGATCGAGCCCGACAGGCTGAACACGTCGCCCCCGCCGAACGACGCGAACGCCTCCGGGAAGATGCCGCTCTCGAAGATCTCCCGGAAGTCGATCCCGAAGGCGCCGTACACGACCGGTAGGACGAAGCCCCAGATCGCAAGGGCGAGGGACACGAGCCCGAGCTTCAGTCGCTGGGTGCGCCACGTGTGGCGGAGGAGCGGCAGGTTCATCGCGGCTCGCCGTGGATCATCCGGCCGGCACCGCGGTCTCGGCGTCCGGCTGCCCGTTGTCGACGTCCGGCTCGGCGTCCTCGTAGAACTCGAGGAACGCCTCCTCGAGGTGGGCCGGCTCGATCGTGAGGTCGGTGATCGGGGCGCCGGCGATCGCTGCGAGGAACGGCCCCACGTCGCCCTCGAGATGGCAGGTCAGCAGCCCGTCGGTCGCCTCGACGCCGCTCACGCCGGGCACCGCGTCGAGCCGGGGCGCCGGCCCGGACAGGCGCATCTCGACGTTGCGCTTGCGACGTGCGAGCAGCCGACCGATCTCCTCGAGCGCGACGAGCCGGCCCTGGCGGATGATCGCCACGCGGTCGCACACGCGCTCGACCTCGGACAGGACGTGGGACGAGAAGAAGATCGTCCGCCCGTCGGCGCGCAGGTCGTCGAGGATCGTGTAGAACGCGCGCTGCATGAGCGGGTCGAGGCCCTCGGTCGGCTCGTCGAGGATCGCCAGCTCCGGGTCGTGCTGGAGCGCCTGGACGATGCCGACCTTCTGACGCATCCCGCGCGAGTAGTCGCGGACGAGGCGGCGCAGGGTACGCTGCGACAGCTCGAGCCGATCGCACAGCTCGTCCCGCCGGACGGGCGGCCGACCGGTCAGCGCGACGAGGTAGTCGAGCAGGCGCTCGCCGGTCAGCGAGTCGTACAGCGCGATCCCGCCCGGCAGGTAGCCCACCCGCCGGCGGATCTCGACGCTGTCGCGGACCACGTCGAGGTCGAGGACGGTCGCGCTCCCCGCCGTCGGGTGGAGGAACCCGAGCAGGAGCCGGATCATCGTGCTCTTGCCCGCCCCGTTCGGTCCCAGGAAGCCGAAGATCTCGCCCAGCCGCACGTCGATCGACAGGTCCTCGAGCGCGCGGACGAGCGGGTTCGGCTCGACGAACGGCGGGTGGATCGGGGGCCGGCGATGGCCGTAGTGCTTGGTCAGGCCGACGGTCGTGATCGCGGACATCATGGGCAGGGTACGCTCACTGGCGACCACCCCGCAGGCATCGGAGACCACCATGCCCAAGCACGTACACACCGGCAACGGCATCGAGCCGAGCCAGTACCCGTTCTCGCAGGCCATCGAGGCGAACGGCTTCGTGTTCCTGGCCGGCCAGGTCGGCAACGCGCCGGGCGGTCACGGCCCGGTTCCCGGCGGGATCGAGGCGGAGACCCGGGCGATGCTCGACAACGTCGGCCGGCTCCTGCGGGCGGTCGGACTCGACTTCCGCGACGTCGTCAAGGCGACCGTGTACCTCGTCGACTTCGACGAGTTCGGGGCCATGAACACCGTGTACCGCGAGTACTTCCCGACGGAACCCCCGACGCGGGCGACCGTCGGCGTGACCCGCCTGGCGTCGACCTACCGCGTCGAGATCGAGGTCGTCGCCACCCGTTGAGGGCCGCCCGCCACCACGACGGCCTCAGTCGCCGACGCGGAACTCGTCGATCGCGACCGGTCGGCCCGGCTCGCCGGCGTTCTCGATCCGCAGCGTATGCTCGCCGGGTTCCGGCCAGGACGTCATGAACACCACGGCCCGAGCGCGGAAGCCGCCGGCCCGGAGGTTGACGGTCTTGACGAGCTCCCCGTCGACGTAGACGTCCGCGCGGCCACGCGTGGGCCCGATCGGGCCGATCCAGACGACCGACCTGCCGCTGAACGCGAACGTCGCGCTCGCCCCGACGACGTCGCTCCAGGCGACCGTGTCGCCGGCGTACGCGTCATGCTCGGCACGGCTCCAGCCCCCGCCGTAGATCGCGCCGGCCTCCGATTCCTGGTACGCAGTTCGGCCGTCCTCGCCCGACGCGGCGCCGTCGTAGATCGCCATGACGCGCTGGACGTACCAGGTTGCGAACGGGGAAAACGTCGCCGGGTCCGTCTTCGCGTTGCCCGTCAGCCACCAGTGGGCGACGAGGTCCCAGCTGCCGAGCCAATGATGGAGGCTGTGGACCTTGGCGCGGGCCACCAGCTCCTGGTTGTCCGGGGTCGGCGGAGCGGCCGCATCGCCGAGGTACCGGCGGGCCCAGCGTGGCCAGTTCATCGGCAGGATCTGGTAGCGCCCGTATGCCCCGGATGTGCCGTTGACGGCGTCGTAGCGGCCGTTCGACTCGACCGCCGCGAGGGCACGCAGGAAGCGGTCGATGCCCGGCGGATCGTGCGCCACCGCCGCGGGTGGGCCGGCCGCGAGCACGCCCGCACCGGCCACCGCGAACGCGGTCGCGGCGATGGCAGCGGCGCGGAATCGGGCGCGCAGGGCCGTGGGCACTCGGCCGGCGTCTGGCAATGAGGCTCCCGGAACGTGGTGGCGGGGGCCGTGATTCTACGGCTCGGACCCGGGCGCCGTCCGGCCGATTCGACGCGCTCGGGCCCGGTCTGGACGGATCAGCCCTCCGCCGACCACATCGGCGCGACCCGGCCGAGGAAGGCCGCAACGCGGTCGAGCGCGTCGTCGAGAACGGGCACGAGCGAGTGCCCGAGGCGCGGGTAGGTGACGAGCTCCGCGGCGGGCAGGAGCGGGACGAGTCGGTCGAACAGCTCGCGCCGCGCGAACGGGTCCGACTCGCCGGACAGGAGGAGGACGGGACAGCGGATCGCCGGCCAGTGCGCGGTGCGCGCCTCGGCCCGGTCCGGGGCGCCCGGCGGGTGGAACGGGTAGCTGAACAGGACGAGTGCGGCGTACCGCGCCTCGGGCTCGGCGGCTGCCAGGCTCGCCACGCGGCCGCCGAACGAGTGCCCGCCGACGACGACGTCCGGCTCGTTCGGCACGACGGCCTGGAGTGACGGCACGGCATCCTCCGCGCGCCGACGCGGCAGGTCGATCGCGCTCGCGGAGAACCCGCGGCGAGCGAGTCCGGCCACGAACGGTGCCATCGACGCCGCCGTGCCCGACGCGCCGTGGCCGAGGAAGATCCGGACGGTCATCTCGTCAGACAGCGTACTCGTCTCGATTCCCTGTGACACGAGAGCTGTCACAACGCTCGGACATGGTGTGCCCGAACCGCACCCGCCACGCCATGATCACGAGGACGAACCACGATGCTGACGATGGATTGCCCCTTCTGCGATACGCCGGTCCGCCTGCCGGACGTTCCGGTCGACTCGATGCGCTGCGACGCGTGCTCGGTCGTCGTCGACTTCGCCGCGGACGAGCCGGCAACCGAACTCGCCGTCGCGGCCTGACCGACGCGGACGGGCTGAATCAGGGGGCGTCGACGATCTTCACGGAGGCCGCGCCACCCTCGACGGTGACCGTCACGCGATCGGTCGACGTTCGATAGCCGGCCGTCTCCGTGCGGCCGTTGACGGACAGCAGGCCGGTCGTCGTGACCCGGGCCTCGACGCCGCTCGGGACTTCGATGATGAGCGCGGACGCACCGGTGGTGATGTCGACCGGCACGTCGCCCGTCGGACGTGGCAGCCGGAGCCGAGCCTGCGCGGCTCCCACGGCGATGCGAACGGTGCTGACCGGAACGGCCGACAGGTCGACGTCGAAGTCGCCGGCGCCGCCGGCGAGGTCGAGCCGGGCAGACACCGCGCGCGGCAGGCCGATCCGCCACTCGGTGCCGCCGTCCCACCAGCCGAGCGGCCACCACGAGGCGTCACGAACGAGCCGGACGTGGGCGCGCGTGCCGTCACGGCGGACGTCACCGTTGATGTCGCCGGCGGTCGACACGACGCTCACGAGGTTCGTCGGATCGTCGACGGCGCCGATCCGGAAACGGCCGGCGCCCACGCGCAGGTCGAGATCGAGCCGCTCCTCGCCGGCCACGCTCACGGCGTACGTCGAACCGCCGGAGGACCCGCGATGGCGCATCGCCGCGAGAATGAACCACCCGCCGAAGACGATGAGCAGGATCGGCCACACGACGTCCCAGTCGAGGATGAACCAGCCCGTGTTGCGCAGCAGGAACAGGGCTCCGATTATGACGAGCAGGAGCCCGAGTGCCTGCGGCCCCACGAACCGTCCCGGCGTGCGCTGCTCCACGAGTCCACCTCCGACATGCCCGACGACGACCGGCCCATGATCGCCCAGCCGGCGCGCTAGGATCAGGGCCGAATGGCCGGTCCTGACCTCACTCGCGCACGCGCCGCCGTCGTCTCGGCCGGTGTGCGGCTGGGAGCGCGCGGCCTCGTCGTGGCGGCGGAGGGAAACGTGTCGGTCCGCCTCGAGGGCGACACGCTCCTCATCACGCCGTCCGGCCGGCGCAAGGACGAGCTGGCGCCGGAGGACCTCCTCGTGGTCGCGCTGGAGCCCGGCGCGAGGGCGCCGGGGGGGTCGGCGCCGGGCGCGGCGCGACCCTCGTCGGACGTGGCGATCCATCGGGCGATCTACCGTGCCCGTCCGGACGTGCTCGCGGTCGTCCACGCCCATGTCCCGGCCGCGATGGCGCTCACCGTCGCCGGGCTCGCCCCGGACCCGTCGGAGCTGCCGGAAACCGCGCTCCTCCTCCCGCGCCTGCCGGTCGTGCCGTTCGGCGCGATGGGCAGCGAGGAGCTCGCCGAGCGGGTCGCGTCGGCGCTCGCCGCCGGCCCGGAACCGCTGCCCCGCGCCGCGCTGCTCGAGCGCCACGGGGCCGTGTCGATCGGAGCAGCGCGCGGTCAGCGCCGCGAGCCGGATCCAATCGCCGCTCTCGCCGCGGGCCTCGAGGCGATGGAGCTCGTCGACGTCCTATGCCGCGTCTGGCGGGACGCCGTGCTGCTCCGCGCGGCGGCCGGCGGCGGGGAGCGATACTAGCCTGCGGGCACCGTCCGACGCCCAATCGGACACCGAGGGAGGAGCACATGAACGTCCAGCGCTACGCCGCGGAGCTGATCGGCACGTACATCCTGGTCGGCATCGGGTCGCTCACGATCGTCGCCGCCGTGAGCACGCAGGCGCCCATCCTCGCGGTCGTTCCGTTCGGGTTCGGGCTCGGCCTGCTCGCCGCGATCGTCGCCGTCGGCCACGTCTCGGGCGGCCACTACAACCCGGCGGTCACGCTCGGCGCGTTCCTCGACCGTCGCATCGGCTCGACGGACGCACTCGCCTATGTCGTCGCCCAAGTCGTCGGCGCCGTCCTCGCCTCGGCGACCGTGCTGCTCGTCGCCGACCGGGACGCGGTGCTCGGGACGCGCAACCTTCCCGGCGGCGGCGTGACGGACCTCGCCGCGTTCGTCGTCGAGGTGGTCCTGACGGCGATCTTCCTGCTCGTCATCCTGACCGTCACGAAGCGCAGCGGTGGCCAGGCGACGTTCGCGATCCCGCTCACGCTCGCCGTCATCCACTTCGCGGGGATCCCGTTCAGCGGCGCATCGGTCAATCCCGCCCGTGCGCTCGGCCCGGCGCTGGTCGGCGCCGATCTCAGCTCGATCTGGATCTACCTCACCGCGCCATTCATCGGCGCGGCGATCGGCTGGGCGATCTACCGCTACCTCGGCTCCGGCGCCGACCCGTCCTGACGCACACGACGGAGCCGACCAACTCGTAACGCGCGCGCGAGGCGGCAGCCGACGACGACCGGCGCGTCCGTCACAACCGAGCGAGCAGGCTGCGACGATGGATTCGTCCATCGTTCCGATCCTGCTCGGAGCCCTGCTCGCCGGCATCGTCGGGTCGTGGATCGAGCTCCGCGCGGCGCTCGACCCACCCGCGTGTCCGGATTGCCCGCACTGCCGGGACCGCGCCCAGCAGCGCCGCCTCGAGCGGATCGCCGCCGAGCGGCGGAGTGCGGAGCTCCAGTCCCTCTACGTTCGCCGTTGGCACGGCGACGACGAGGACGAGACGCGCCGGCCCGATTGACAGGCCGATCACCCGGCGCGGGCGTCCCCACCCAGCGCCGCGACGACCGGCAGGGCGCGGCCGCCCTCCGCGAGCCAGCACGCCGCCTGCTGACCGTGCCCGACGTCGAACAGCGGCGGTTCCTCCGACCGGCAGCGGTCGAACGCGAGCGGACAGCGCGGGTGGAACCGGCAGCCCGACGGGATGTGCGCGGCGTCCGGTGTCTCGCCGACGAGGATCGTCCGCGTCGCCCGTTCGCCGGGCGTGGGCGGCGTGGTCGTCGGTGACACGCTCACGAGCGCGCGCGTGTACGGGTTGTGCGGGTCGCCGATCACCTGCTCAGCCGGCCCGATCTCCATGATCCGGCCGAGGTACATCACCGCGATCCGATCGGCCAGGACCCAGGCGAGGGCGAGGTCGTGGGTGATGAACAGGTAGGTCAGGCCGCGCGCGGCGCGCAGATCGAGCATGAGCCGGAGGAGCTCCGTGCGGATCGACACATCGAGCATCGACACCGGCTCGTCGGCGACGACGAGCTCCGGGTCCATGACGAGCGCCCCGGCGATGACGACGCGCTGCCGCTGGCCCCCGGACAACTCGTGCGGGTAGCGCCGCGCGAAGTCCTCCGCCGGACGGAGCCCCGCGGCGTCGAGCGCCGCGAGCACGCGCTCCCGCCGATCGGCGGGTGAGGCGGCGAGGCCGTTGACGTCGAGTGGCTCCGCCACGAAGTCGCCGATCGACTGCTTCGGGTTGATCGTCTCGTACGGGTCCTGGAAGATGACCTGGACCCGCCGCCGGTAGGCCCGCAGGGCTTCCCGGTCGCGCAACGAGGTGACGTCGCGGCCCTCGAAGATGACCCGTCCGCCGGTCGGCGCGGTGAGCTTGACGACGACGCGGCCGGTAGTCGTCTTCCCGCTCCCGGACTCGCCGACGAGCGCGAGCACCTCGCCGCGCCGGATGGCGAGGTCGATTCCGTCGACCGCCCGGATGACGCCGCGCCGCCGTCCCGGGAGCAGGTCGACGAGCGCGCGCCGGACGGGAAAGTGCACCTCGAGCCCCTCGAGCCGGATCAGCTCATCGGCTGCCGGCGGCCCGGTCGGATGGGCGGCGGTCACGTTCGGGCCACCGACATGGTCGACCCCACCGGGACGGGTTCGCCGGATGAGCCGTCCGGGTAGAGATGGCACGCCACGCGGACGCCGTCGGCGAAGCGGACCTCCGGAGGAACGACCTCGGAGCAGACCGCCATCGCCGCCGGACAGCGCGGCGCGAAGCGGCAACCCGGCGGCGGCGTGCGCAGGTCCGGCGGTGAACCCGGGATCACGTCGAGCGCTCGACGGTCCGCCCGGATGTTCGGGAACGCTGCCAGCAGCTTCTGCGTGTACGGATGCCGCGGCCGCGTGAACACCTCGCCGACCGGACCCTCCTCGGCAACCCGACCGGCGTACATGATGAGCACCCGGTCGCACGTCTCGGCGATGACCGACAGGTCGTGGGTGATGAGGATGAGCGACAGGCCCAGCCGTTCGCGCAATCGCTCGAGCAGGTCGAGGATCTGGGCCTGGACCATCACGTCGAGCGCGGTCGTCGGCTCGTCGCCGATGACGATCGCGGGATCGCACGCGAGCGCCATCGCGATCATCGCCCGCTGGCGCATCCCGC
The DNA here is from genome assembly GCA_035720425.1 of Candidatus Limnocylindrales bacterium. GTDB lineage: Bacteria > Chloroflexota > Limnocylindria > Limnocylindrales > CSP1-4 > DASTOB01. The sequence goes on along the minus strand of DASTOB010000045.1, from coordinate 31,706 downwards.
CGGACAGCTCGTGCGGGTATGCGGAGCCGCGGGCGCGGGGGATGCCGACGAGCTCGAGCAGGTCGCCCGCCCGCCGGTTTGCCGCCCGCCGGCCCACACCGAGTCGCTCGACGATCGGTTCGGCGACCTGGTCGCGCACACGGGTGACCGGGTTGAGCGCGTTCATCGCGCCCTGGAAGACGATCGAGATCTCGCGCCAGCGGTAGCGGCGGATGGCCGTGTCGGACTTCGCGGCGAGATCGATCCCGTACAGGCGCACCGCGCCGCCGGCGATCCGCGCGTTGCCCGGCAGGAGCCGGACGAGCGACAGGGCCGTGGTCGTCTTGCCGCAGCCGGATTCGCCGGCGATCCCGAGCGCCTCACCGGCGTCGAGCCGGAAGCTCACCCCGTCGACGGCGCGGACCGTGTCGCTCCCGAGGGCGAAGTACGTCCGCAGGTCCTCGACCTCGAGCAGCGGCGCGCCGGGCACGGCCTGCTTGGGAAGCGTGCGCGGCCGCCCTTCGCCGGTCGGCGCACCGGTCGGCGCACCAATCGGCGCACCAATCGGCGCACCGGTGGACCCACCGGGCGGCACACCCGTCGTCACCGTCGGCCTCGCCGCTTCGGATTGAGCAGGTCGTCGAGCGCACCGCCGACGAGGGTGAAGGCGAACACGACGAGCACGATGCACACGCCCGGCGGGACGAAGTACCACCACGCGCCGAGACCCGGCGCCCCGACCGTGCGGGACGCCTCGAGCAGCTGCCCCCACGACGGCTGGAACGGGTCGCCGAGTCCCACGAACGACAGGGTCGTCTCGGTCAGGACCGCCCCGGCGAACACGAGCACCGCGTTGGCCACGATGAGGTTGATCACGTTCGGCAGGATGTGCCGGCGCATGATGTGGCCGCCCCCGGCACCGATCACCCGGGCGCGATCGACGAACGCCCGCTCCTTGAGCGACAGCGTCTGCGAACGGATGATCCGCGCCGTCGACGACCAGCTCGTGATCCCGATGACGATGACGATGACGATGAGCGTCATCCGGATCCCGAGCACCTGGGCGGATCCGGAGCCCACGAGGTCGCGGATGATCGGGGTGAGGATGAGCGCGAGGACGAAGGTCGGGATGACGAGGAAGAAGTCCGTGATCCGCATGAGGACCGCGTCGACCCGCCCGCCGAGGAACCCGGCGACGATCCCGACGACCGCGCCGATGAACACCGTCACGAGCGTCGCGAGGAGGCCGATCGCCATCGACACCCGCGCGCCGTGGACGGTCAGGTTGAGCATGTCCCGGCGCAGCTCGTCGGTGCCGAGCGGGAACTCCGCCGAGGGCGGCGACAGGCGGGTCCCGGGCGCCGTGACCGCCGTCTGGAGCGGGCCGACGAACAGGTCCGGCGCAATCGCGAGGACGGCGAAGACCGCGAGGATGAGCGCGCCGAACGCCCCCTCAGGCCGCCGCACGAGCCGGACGAGCAGGCCCACCGGCGAGCCCGCCAGTCCGCGTGGAGCCGGGGCGCCGAACGCCGCGTCGGCGGCGGTCATGTCCGCACCCGCGGGTCGAGCAACCCGTAGATCAGGTCCGCGACGAGGTTCGCCAGGACCACCGACACGCTGAGCAGCAGGAACACGCCCTGGAGGACCGGGTAGTCGCGCGCCGTGAGCGCCTCGACCGCGAGCGTCCCGAGCCCCGGCCAGTTGAACACGACCTCGACGGTGATCGCGCCGGCCACGACGTAGCCCAGGTTGATCGCGATGAGCGAGACGGTCGGCAGGAGCGCGTTCGGCAGGGCGTGGTGGCGCAGGATGCGACCCTCCGACAGGCCCATGCCGCGCGCGGTCGTGACGTAGTCGTCGGACAGGGTCTCGACGATCGACGAGCGCATGACGATTGCGTACTGGCCGACGAGGCCGAGCGAGACGGTCGCGAGCGGCAGCGCGAGGTGGGCGAGGAAGTCGACGAGTCGGGCGCCGAGGTCCGGGTAGGTCACCCCGGCCGTGAGCATGCCGAAGGTCGGAAACCAGCGGAGCCCGGTGGCAAACACGAGCAGGAGCGCCATCCCGAGCAGGAAGTACGGCGTCGAGTAGAGGACGAGCGAAACGCCGTTGCCGACGAGATCGACCCGGCCGCCGCGCCGCCACCCGGAATACGCCCCGAGCGCGAGTCCGAGCACGATCGCGACGAGCTCGCCGAGCCCGAACAGGATCACCGTCGGCCAGATCCGCTGGGCGAGGACGTCGCCGACGGTCTGGCCGCGGGCGACGAACGAGTAGCCGAGGTCCCCGGCGACGGTGGCGCCGACGAACTTGAAGAACTGGTTGTCGCCGGACACGACGACGCCACCCGCGTCGAACGAGATCGGAAAGATCGGGTCGTTGAGGCCCCAGCGCTCGCGGGCGGCCTCGAGCTGGGCCGGCGTGACGTTCGGCGTCCCGCGCAGGATGACCCGCTCCGGCGACCCCGGCATCGCCCGGAACAGGATGAAGTTGACGACGACGATGAGCGCGATCGTGAACAGCGCCGACGACAGGCGGCGGGCGAGATAGCTCCCGCTCACGAGCCTGGCCGGCGCCGTTCAGCCGCGCGGTGGCCCATCGGCCGCCGCGGTTCAGCCGCGCGGTGGCCCATCGGCCGCCGCTATTCCTCCTCGGTCGATGGGCGCCGCCGGACGAGCACGAGCCCCACGGCGATGACCGCGACGAGCGCGACCACGCCGAGGATGAGCAGCGTGCTGTCGGTCGAGGCCGGTGTCTCACCCCCGCCGCTCGGCGGCGGTGACGCCGCTCCGGATGGCGCCGCGGACGACGGCTCCGGCGTCGGCTCGGCGAGCGAGGTGAGCTTCGTGTAGCCGAACGAGCCGTAGCCGAAGAGCGGCGTGCCGCCCTCGGACGGCTGGAGCGTCCAGCCGCCGAACCGATCGGTCCGGTAGGCGTGCAGCTCCGCGTCGTAGTAGAGGATGTGGTACGGCGCTTCGGCGTAGACGAGCTCCTGCATCTCGGTCAGGTAGGCAAGGCGCTGCTCCTCGTCCGACTCGGCCCGCTGGAGCAGGAACAGCTCGTCGTACCGCTCATTGGAATAGAAGCTGTCGGACGAGAAGCCGATCTCCTCGGTCCGGAAGAAGTTGAGCAGGGACGTGGGATCGGGGTCGCCGACCCAGCCCCACATGTACAGGTCGTAGTCGGCCGGTCCGTTCGGCGGTCCCGTGACCGCGTCGATGAGCGCACCCTCTTCGGTCACCGCGGCGTCGATCTCGATCCCGAGGTCGCCGAACCACTCGACCATGAACTGGGCGTTCGTCGCGTTCTCGGCCTCGGAATCCGGCCAGGTCAGGCGCAGATTGAGCTGGTTGCCATCCTTGTCGAGCCGCCGGCCGTCCCCATCGAGGACGTACCCAGCCGCCGTGAGCCGCCGGTCCGCCTCGGCCAGGTCGAACGTGCGTGGGTTCTCCGGCGGGACGTGCCAGCGGGTGTGGAACGGCGGGATGATCGTCGACCCCGGCGTGCCGTAACCGCCGAGCGTGGCCTCCACGAGGGCGTCGGTATCGATGGCGTAGCCGAGCGCGTCGCGGAAGGCCGGGTCGGACAGGGCCGCGGTTCGGCCGCCGTAGCCCTCCGAGTTGCCGCCCGTGTTGAACGACAGTTCCGTGTAGCCGTTGGCGATGCCCTCGACGACGGCGATGTCGGGCTCGTTCCGAAGGGCATCGAACTGGTCTGCCAGGATGCCCCGGACGTAGTCGATCTCGCCGGTCCGGAGCGCCTGGACCGCGGTGTCGATGCTCGAGAAGTGCTGGATGATCACCTCGTCCGGCGCGCCCTGTTCGTCACGCCAGTCGTGCTCGTTGCGGGCGAAGCGAATGAAGTTGCCGGGTTCGAACTCGACCGCCTGGTACGGCCCGGTCCCGACGACCGGCAGGTCGTCGTTGAGGAAGGGCTCGACGCCCTCATGGTTGCCGATCTCCTCGAGCGTGTACTCGGACCAGACGTGCTCCGGCAGGATCGGCACGTACGACTGGAGCAGGAGCGTGTTCTCGAACTCGGTCTCGATCACGACGGTCTCGGCGTCAGTGGCCTCGACGGACGTGACGCCCGCATTGAGCAGGTAGCCGTCGAGATAGCACTGGCCGAGGCAGCCGTAGTCCGTGTCGACGGCGTCGAGGATGAGCTGGAACGTATAGGCGACGTCGTCCGCCGTCGCCGGTTCGCCGTCCGACCAGTTCATGCCGGGCCGGATGTGGAACGTCCACGTCGTGCCGTCCTGGTCCCATGACTCGGCGAAGCCCGGAACGGGCTCGAGGTCCTGGCCGAAGTTCACGAGCAGGTCGTAGTTCAGCGTGTAGACCTCGAAGTCGGCCACGACGACGCTGTTCCACGGGTTGAGGACCTGGAGGTCCTGATCCGTGCCCGCACGCAACACGAGCGGCTCATGGTTCGAGGCGAGCGCCGGCACGCCGGCCGGCAGGAGCGTCGCGCCGAGCAGCGCCGACGCCAGGAGCGCCCGACCAAACCGGACGCGTGCGGACTGTGCCATGACGGTGTCCTCCTCCTCGGCCGATCCCGGCGCGACCCGGGCCGACGTGCCCTCGCGGCCCGAGGGTGGCCGACAGCCTTGCACACGGCCGGAGTCGACGCAACGGGACGACCCGCATCGTGGGCCGATGCGGACGTCAGACCATGAAGCTGCGCGGCGGGTCCGCCTCGAGCAGGACGGGCCGGTCGATCCGGAAGCGCTCGATGTCCGAAGCCGACGGCGTCGCACCGCCATCCGCCAGCTCCGCCGCGATGCAACCGAACACGGACGCGTACTTGAAGCCGTGCGCGGCGCCGAGCGTGACGATGACCCCGGGCGCCTCGGGCAGCCGGTCGAGCACGAAGTCACGGTCCGGCGTGAGCGTGTAGAGGCAGCTCTTCGTGTAGATCGGCGGGCCGACGGCGCCGGGCAGGTGCCGGCCGAGGAAGTCTGCGAGCCGGCCGAACGCGGCCTCGTCCCGCTCGAACGTCCGGCTGGCCGGCGTGACCTCGCGTCCGCCGACGTCCTCTGCCGCCTTCGGCCCCGCTTCGCCGTAGGTCGGGAAGCCGTAGAAGCACGGGACGTCCATCCAGATCCAGATCGGGAAGCGGTCCGGCGCGAAGTCGTCCGGCCGCGGGCACGCGAAGTACGTCACCTGCTCCTGCGTGATCGTGAGCGGCAAGCGGCGACCGAATGGTGCGAGGAGATCGTTCATCCAGGCATCGGCCGCCACGACGACCGTGCGGGCACGGTGGGCGCCGTCGCGGGTGACGACCTCGAGATCGCCGCCGCCGGCGTCACGGATCGACGCGACCGGGGCATGGTCGAGGAGCGTCGCGCCGCGCTCGCGGGCGAGGCGCCGGTGGGCGGCGTTGGCGCGATTGGGGTCGGCCAGCCCGGCGTCCGGCTGGAACAGCCCGTGATGCTCGTCGCCGAGCTGCCACTGCGGCCAGCGGCGGCTGATCTCCGGCCCGTCGAGGTACTCGTACGGGACGCGCTCCGCGTCCATGCTCGCGGTGTAGTCGGAGAGCGGGATCGCCGCGTCGCGCGGGGCGACGTCGAGGCCACCGGTCCTGGTCACGATCCGGTCGCCGACCTCATCCTCGACGAGGCCCCACGTCTCGTAGGCGCGGCGGGCGAGGCGAACGTAGTCCGGACGGTGGTAGGACAGCCGGATGATCCGCGAGTGGTCGCGCGACGCGCCGAAGTCGTGATCGATCGGGAACTGCTCGAGACCGAGGACGCCGTCGCCGTAGCGCCGGGCGAGCCAGTAGGCCGCGGCCGACCCGAGGGCGCCCAGCCCCACCACGATCGCGTCCCAGTCACGCCGCATTCGTTGAATCTATCCGCCGGCGGGCCCGGTCTCGTGGGTGGTTGCGCGGGGCTCTGCCGTGTGCCATTCTCTGCGCATGGCTGTGCGCACAAACCTCCTGCTGCCCGAGGACCTCCTCGAACAGGTCGATCACTTCGCCGGGCCGCGCGGCCGGAGCCGCTACGTCGCCGACGCGCTCAGGGCGAAGCTCAGGCGGGATCGGCTGCGCGAAGTTGTCAAAGCGACGGCCGGCGTCCTCGACCCCGCCGACTATCCGGAGTGGGCGACGTCGGAGATGGTCGTGGAGTGGGTCCGTGCGCGCCGGGCGGAACGGACGGATCCTGGACCGGAGGTCTGAGGGTGATCCTCGTACTCGACTCGTCGTTCGTCATCGACCACCTGCGTGGCGAGGCGGCGGCGTCTGATCGGTGGCACCGGATGTTTGAGAACGGCGACGAGCCCATTGCGACCGACATCATGGTCTGCGAGGTGCGGGCCGGTCTGCGTGCGGAAGCGGAGGCCCGATTTCGTGCATTCCTCGAGCCGGTCGAGTTCGTCCAACCGGGCGCTGCCATCGCGCTGACAGCCGGCCGATGGCGGGCGGAGGCGCGCGCGAGCGGGCGAACGCTCAGCCTCCCGGATGCGCTCATCGCTGCCGTCGCCGACGCGCTCGGTGCGATCGTCGTCACCCGAAACGTCCGTGACTTCGCGCTCACGCCGGTCCGCGTCGAAGCCTACTGAGCGGCGCCCGCCGCGACCCGCGCCAGCGCCACCCGCTGGATCGCCACCACGCTCATCGCATCGGTGATCCGGCCGTCGAGCGTCATCGCCAGCGCCTCGGTGAACGGCACCCAGCGCACCGTCAGATCCTCGGTCCCGTCGGGATCGGCCAGTCCATGGGTCACGCCCGTGGCGAGGAACAGGACCGCCGCCTCGTCGGTGACCGAGTTCGACAGGTGAAGCCGACCGAGCTCATGCCACTCCGCGGCCTCGACACCGGTCTCCTCGCGGAGCTCGCGCCGCGCGCCGTCGAGCGGGTCCTCGCCGTCCGGCACCCCGCCCTCGGTGATCTCCCACGAGTACGCGTCGAGCGTGTAGCGGTGCTGCCCGACGAGCAGCACGCGATCCTCGGCGTCGAGCACGACGACGCCCGCCGCCAGGTTGGCGAAGTGAGCGACCCCGTAGATGCCGGGCTCGCCGTCCGGCCTCGTCACCTCGTCGTGCCAGACGGTCAACCACGGGTTCGAGTAGGCCACCGTCCGGGTCCGCCGCGTCCACGGGCCGGAGCGGACGGCGTCCTCGGGCTCGTCGGTCATGGGGCCCATCGTACGGTCCGCCCGAGGTGATCGCCGGGCCGAGACACGAATCCGCGCCCCGGGCGTCATCGTGGCGACGCGATCGGACGGAGGCGTGGGCGAATGCGGAGTCGGCGAGGGATCCGGGCGGCTGCGTGGGTCGCCGCACTCGCACTGCTCGGCTATGCGACGGCCAGCGCGTACGTCTGGAACGAGCTGACCGGCGTCACCGGAGATTGTCCGCGGAGCTGGCTCACCAACGACCCCACCGCATTCGAGGTCGAGCACCGGCCGACGTTCGACACCACGCCGTACGCAATGCCCGCACCGCAGGACGTGCGGCTCGCCAGCCGTGATCCGCGGATCGAGGTGAGCGGCTGGTGGATCCCGGCCGCCGAGGCGAACGCGCCGGCGGTGGTCGTCGTCCACGGACACACGGCGTGCAAACGCGACCATGCCGTTCTCCTGCCCGCCGGAATGCTGCATCGGAACGGGGCGTCGGTGCTCCTCATCGATCTCCGCGACCACGGCGATTCGTCGTTCGAGGACGGTCGGTTCGCCGGCGGCACGGACGAGTACCTCGACGTGCTCGGTGCGTGGGACTGGTTGCGGACGGAGCACGGGATGCCGGACGAGCGGATCGGACTGCTCGGCATCTCGCTCGGGGCCGCGACTGTCCTCATCGCCGCCGGCGAGGAGCCCGCCGTCGCCGCGGTCTGGGAGGACTCGAGCTACGCCGACATCTCCGTGGCGATCCGCGCGGAACTCCGGCGCAACGGGTACCCCGAGTTCCTCGAGGCGGGCGGCGTGGCGATGGCGCGACTGCTGACCGGCGACGATCTCGCCGGGCTCAGCCCGCTCGGCGGCGTGCGCAAGCTCGACGGCCGACCACTGTTCGTCACCCACGGCATCGACGATGAGCGCCTGAGCGTCGAGTACGGTCGCGAACTCGTCGCTGCCGTGAGGTCGGCCGGCGGTGACGTCGAGGCGTGGTTCGTGGCGGGATCCGGGCATACCGGCGCGATGGTGACCGACCCGCAGGGGTACGAGCAGCGCCTCGTCGCGTTCTTCCGCCGCACGCTCGGGGGGTGATCGGCCGCGCGTGGTGCTGCCCGCCCGTGCGCCGCGAACGACGATTCAGCCGCACGGGTGCGCCGGCTGGCCGACATAACCGGCAGTAATGAAATCCATGCGCACGGATCGAATGCGGTGCGCCCGGCGCCCCCAGCGGGCTCCTGCATTACTGCTGGCCTTGAAGAAGTCACGAGTCGTGCCCACCGCGACCGCCAACGGCGCTTCGGGCCGAATTTCATCACTGTCAGCAATGGCACCGACGTGACCCGCTTCTCGCCCGTGGGTGATCCGCTCCTCGGCCGTGGGTGATCCGCTCCTCGGCCCCGGGGTGATCCACTCCTCGCCCCTGGGTCACCGCGAGCCCGCAGCGGCGACCTAGACTCCACGGGCGATGAGCAGCACCGCGCACCACCCGACTCCGCCCCTCCACGATGTGGAGACGCGCCTCGGCGTGCGAATCCCCGTTCGCGACGGCGTCGAACTGTCGGCCAACCTGTGGCTGCCCGTCCCGCGACCACACGGGGCCGACCAGCCCGACGAGCGCTTCCCGGCGATCCTCGAGATGATCCCGTACGGCAAGGACAGCTGGCGCCGCAACGCGGACGTCGCCCGCGGCGGGTGGCTGGCGGCGCGCGGCTACGCCCTCTGCCGACTCGACGTCCGCGGCACGGGCAGCTCGCCCGGCATCGCACTCGACGAGTACACCGCGACCGAGACGACCGATGGCTACGACGCCGTCGAATGGCTCGCCGCGCAACCGTGGTGCACCGGCGACGTCGCGATGTGGGGCATCAGCTACGGCGGTTTCACGGCGATCCAGGTCGCCAAGCTCCGCCCGCCACATCTGCGCGCGATCGTCCCGGTCATGGCCACCGACGACCGCTATCTCACCGACGTTCACTACATCGGCGGGTGCGTGACGGCGAGCGAGCTCTCCCAGTACGCGGTCAGCCAGGTCGCGATGAACGCGATGCCACCGGACCCGGATCTCTGGGGCCCGGGCTGGCGCGACGCATGGCGCGACCGACTGGAACGGACGCCGCCGTGGCTGTTCGAGTGGCTTCGCCACCAGGTCGACGGTCCGTACTGGCGACAGGGCTCGCTCGCCCCGGACTACGACGCGATCGAGGCCGCGATCTTCCAGGTCGGCGGCTGGATGGATTCGTACATCGACCCGATCTTCCGGATGCATGAGCGATGCACGGCGCCGCGCCGGTCGCTCGTCGGCAACTGGGTCCACGACCTGCCGGACAGCGCGTACCCGGGCCCGAACGTCAACTGGCTGCCGGAGATGGTCCGGTTTCTCGACGAGGTCCTCGGGCCGGGGAAGCGCGCCGCACCGACCGATGAGCCAGGATTCACGTGGCTCGAGCGCGACTACACGGCGCCCGAGACATTCCCAGCCACGACCAACGGCCGGTGGCGCGCCACGACCGCCTTCCCGCACCCGGCCGCGTCGACCACGGAGCTGCACCTCGCAACGGGCTCCAATCCGCTCGAAGGGCGACTCCTCGCCGCGAGCAACGCGCCAGCCGGCCCGGACGTCGCACGCTTCCCCCACCGCGCCACATGGGGAACCCGATCCGGGCTGTCGTGGGGTGCCGGCCATCCGCCAAACGGCCTCGCCCGCGATCTTCGCCCGGACGAGGCCCTCGTCCCGGCGTTCACGAGCGACCCGCTTGTCGAGCCGCTCGAGATCCTCGGCCTCCCGGAGGCGATCCTCCACGTCGCGGCTGACGTCCCGGTCGCCACCGTCGTCGTTCGGCTGGCCGACGTCGCCCCCGACGGCACGTCCGCCCTCGTGTCGGCCGGCGTCCTCAACCTCACCCACCGACGGTCGCACGCGGCGCCGGAACCGCTCGAGCCCGGGCGGATCGAGGAGGTCCGCGTTCCCCTCCGCGCCGCCGGCTATCGCTGGCTGCCCGGCCATCGCGTCCGGATCTCGGTCGGGAGCGGGAGCTGGCCGATCCTGTGGCCGTCGCCGTACGCGTGCACGATCGAGATCCACCACGGCGGCGCGACGCCGTCCCGACTCGTCCTGCCCGTCGTCCCTCCCGCCGGGGGCCCCGGCGACGTCGAGCCTCCGGCGTACACGACCACATCGGCCGATACGCCCGCCGAAACCGACCCGCCTGACCCGCCTGACCGGCCTGCCCAGACCGCCTCGGGCGAAGACCCGCCCACGTGGCGGATCGACGAGGACGTGATCGCCGGCACGACCACCGTCCACATCCATGACGGCGGCTGGGACACCCTCGCCGACGGCCGACGCCTGTACGCGGCCGAGACGATCCGGCTGACCGCCCATGACGCCGACCCCGCCCGCGCCGAGCTCGACGCCGACGTCGTCTACCGCTGGCGCGAGCGCACGTTCGAGACCGAGATCCGGGCTCGGTCGCGCCAGTCGAGCACCGTCGACGCGTTCGTGCTCGACGTCGAGCTCGAGGTCGACGTCGACGGCGAGCGCTTCTTCGAGCGCGCGTGGTCGGAGCGGATCCCGCGCCACCTCGTCTGATCGGGCGCCGATCGCCCAACCGGCCCGATCGGTACACTCGCGCCATGCGTCCCCAACGAACGAGCCGGATCAGCCGCAAGGCGGCCTCGTTCACCGAGTCGGTCATCCGCGAGATGAACCGGCTCGCCGTCGCGGCGGGCGCGGTCAGCCTGTCGCAGGGCTTTCCCGACTTCCCGTCTCCCCCGGAGATCAAGGAGGCCGCGGCCGCGGCGATCGCCGCCGACATCAACCAGTACGCGATCACGTGGGGCGCGACCCCGTTGCGCGAGGCGATCGCGTCGAGGACAGCGCGCACCTACCCCGGCTGGCAACCGGATCCCGCGACGGACATCACCGTCACGTGCGGCGCGACCGAGGGCATGATCGCCGCCATGCTCGGCCTGCTCGACCCGGGCGACGAGATCCTCATCTTCGAGCCGTTTTACGAGAATTACAGCCCGGACGCGATCATGACCGGCGCCGTCCCGCGCTACGTCACCCTCCACGAGCCGGACTGGACGTTCGACCCCGACGAGCTGCGCGCCGCCGTGACCCCGCGCACGCGCGCGATCGTCCTCAACTCGCCGCACAACCCGACCGGCAAGGTGTTCTCGCGCGCGGAGCTCGAGACGATCGCGGCGCTCTGCCTTGAGCACGACCTCATCGCCCTGACCGACGACATCTACGAGCACATCGTCTACCGCGGCGAGCACATCCCCCTCGCCACGCTGCCCGGGATGGCGGACCGGACGGTGAGCGTCAACTCGATGTCGAAGACGTACTCGGTGACCGGCTGGCGGATCGGCTGGGTCGTCGCCCCGCCGGAGCTGTCGGTCGGGGTGCGCAAGATCCACGACTTCCTCACCGTCGGTGCCGCTGCGCCGCTCCAGGAGGCGGCCGTCGTCGCGCTCCATCTGCCCGACGCGTACTACGAGCGCCTGGCGGCCGACTACCGGGCGCGCCGCGACGCCATCCTGCCGGCCCTGCGGGCGGCCGGCTTCGGGGTCTTCGAGCCCGACGGCGCGTACTACGTCATGACCGACATCGCTGCGCTGACCGACGAGGATGACGACACGTTCGCCCGGCGTCTCATCGCCGACCCCGGTATCGCCGGGGTGCCCGGGTCGTCGTTCTACTCGCGTCCGGAGCTGGGCCGGACGAAGCTCCGTTTCGCCTTCCCGAAGCGCCTCGAGACGCTCGCCGCCGCGGCCGATCGCCTCGCCCGGCTCGCTCCCCTGCCCACGGCCTGAGTCACCCGCCGAGGGCGATCCGAACGGCGAACGCGGCGATGACGACATTCCCGGCGAGGCTCACGCCGACCTGGAACCGCGCCGGAAGCCGCCGGTGTGCGATCGCCCCGACGGCGGCGAGCACGAGCTGCCACGACAGCGACGCCGCGAGCGCCCCGACGACGAATGCCCCGCGCTCCGGGATCCCGCTGCCGATCTCCGGCAGTCCGAGCATGAGCGCCGCGAAGTAGATGACCGTCATCGGGTTGAGCAGGGTGAGGCCGACGAACCGGAGGTACGTCGTCACGGCGGCCGATCGCGGCCCCTCCGGCGTGCCTGGCATGGCGCGCGGACCGCGGAGCATGGCCGCCAGCCCGCGCGCGGCGATCGCGAGCAGTACCGCTCCGGCGACGAGCCGGAGCGGCGCCTCGTACGGCTCGATGGCGGCTCCGAGCGCGACCCCGCCGATCGCCGCGAGCGCGGCATACAGCCCGTCCGCGGTGGCGGCGCCGGCCCCGGCGGCCCCGGCGATGCGGAAGCCGCGCCGCACGCCGAGCTCGACGATGAGCACGGCGATCGCGCCGACCGGGATCGCGATCGCGTAGCCGGCGACGACCCCGGCGAGGAACGACGAGGTCACGTCGGACCGATCCGGTCGACCCGCGCCCTCAGCGGGCGAGCGTGCCGAGCGCGGCCGCGGCGAGCAGCGCGCTGCCGAGCGCGACCGACACGCTGGCCAGCGTTCCGAGCAGGTAGTACTCCGCGAAGTCGCGATCGTCGAGCTGACGGAATCGGGCGAGCGTCTTGGCGGCCACGACGAACCCGATGGCGGCCTCCGCGCCGGTCAGCACGAACGTCGCGATGAGCAGTCGCTCGATGATCCCGATCGTCGCTCCGACCCGCGCCGGCGACGCGTGCCCGGCGTCGCGTCCGACCGGTCGCGCAGCCTCGACGACGGCCGGCTCCACGACCGCCTCGAGCGGTCCGAGCCGGATCCGCCAGCCAGTCCCGCGTGCGGCGGCTGTCGCGGCAACACCGGCGGCCCCGGCGGACGGCGGCTCGTCCGGCATCGCCGCTCCGGTCACCGCCTCGCGCGGGTGGACGAGGATCGCGACGAACAGGGCGCCCGCGCGCACGTTGACGATGACGAGCGAGGCGAGCACGACCACGGTCAGGGCGGCGTCGTGGACGGCGGCGCGGTCCCAGCCGCCGAGTGCCGCATCGACTGCCCCGGCCACGTCCGCAACGGGCGTCGCGGCGGCCAACCAGATCGCCCACGCCCCAACGAGGATCGCCGCGTGCACCGCCTGGTCGAGGATGAACAGGCCGGCCGGGACCGGCGTCCAGGCCGGCCCGAGGGCGATCGGGCTGGCGACCCCGGAGGCGTGCCGGGAATGCGCGGCGGCGAGCGCCCGGGCCTCCGCTCGTCGCGTCGCAACCGCCTTGGCGCGGTCGATCACGACGTGTGTCGCGGTGACGAGCCCGAGCGTCCACAGCCCGGGCGCGCCGAACACGACGACGAACGGGACGAGGCAGGCGGCGACACCGACGCCGTGCAGCCCGAGACCGCGCAGGACGCGCCGGCCGGAGGCCCCCTTGTCGGCCACGATTCCGCCGGTCTGAAGGAGGAAGTCCGCGACGAGGTGGGCGAGGAACAGCCCGGCCAGGACGAGCACGCCGTCGGTCGCCATCACGCGGTCCCGGCGAGACGGGCGACGCCGCGCCCGAAGATCGTCGCGAGCGCCCGCGCCAGGCGCTCGATCTCGCGGATCCTGCCCCGGTCGGCGAGCACGGACACGGTCGCCCGGCTCACACCGAGCCGGTCGGCCGCCTCTGCCCGGCGCAGCCCGTCGAGGAGGAGCAGACGGCCGAGCTCGCGCTGCCGCTCGCTCAGGTCCTCGAGGAGCACGGCGAGGAGCGGCGCCAGGTCGGCGAGGAGGCCGTCGGCCGCCGCGTCGCCGGTGACCGCGACGAGGTCGTCGCGACGCGTCCGCGCACGCGTGAGCGCCTCGCGTGCCGCGAGGAACGCGTCGCCGGTCCGCTCCGTGGCCGGCCCGTCGCCGGCGTCGATCCCTCCCGCCGCGACCGCCCAGCGCAGCCCGATCGGCGCCGGCCGGAGGGCAGCCCGCACGACGGCGCGAAACGGATCGGCCGCCGGTGCGAGCAGGCCCTGGACCTCGTCGCCCTGGGTGAACCCGAACGGGGCAAGCCGCTCGGTTTCGAAGGCGCCGTCGAGCTCGCGGGCGAGCGATCGGAGATCGACCGACACGCCACCGGGCAGGCGGCGTGACGCGATCACGTCGCCGAACACCACGATCCCCACGGAAGCGGCGGGCACGGCGACAGGCTACGGACCCGCGCGTTAGTCGTCAAGGGCTAATCGTGGCCAAGTAGCCGTCAGCGGCTAACGCGTCCCGCCCCGCGGCTCGACCGATGCACCGGCGACCCGCCGCGCGACCTCGACGAGCCGCGCCCGGTTGTCCGGGGTCTCGACGTCGAGCATCGGGTGCGGTTCGAGCGTGTGCTCCTCGACCGCGCCGTCGACGCGCGTGTAGACGACCGGGTAGATCGACCCGCTCCCATCGGCCTCGAGGGTGAGCACGATCGCGTTCGGCCCTCCCGCATCGAGGACGTGAGCGAGCGGAAGGATCCCGTCGTCGACGAGGCCGGCCTCCGGATCGGCGGTCACCACCCGGGCGAGATAGGCCTTCTGGTGCCACAGCTCCGGCGAGGTCGACAGCATCTCGATGAGCGCATCGACGAGTCCGGCCGCCGGGAGCGGCGCCCGCTCGACCGCGACGCCGAAGCGGGTTGCCGCGAGGTGGTTGGCCAGCACGCGGGCGTTGTAGCGCGCACCGTGGACGGCCCCGGAGTTGGCCGGCAGACCGTGCTTCTTCAGCCCGGCCGCCCCCTGGGTGATCGTTCCCGCGAAATAGATCCCGGGCACGGTGGCGCTCTCCCAGAACGGCGTCTGGGCGGGGATCCGGCTTTGCCCGAATGTGGCCACGCCGAGGTCCGGGAGATCCTGGAGCGGTGCCGTGAAGCCCGTCGCGGCGATCACGTCGTCCGCCTCGACGGCGAAGTCGGGCCCGCCGTCGGTCCGCCGGAGGTGGACGAGGAACGTGCCGCCGGCGTCCTGCTCGACGCGGTCGATCGACGCGTTGAGGACCGACACACCCCCGCCGAGGACGTGATCCTCGTAGGGCTGGACGTAGCGTGCCCGGACGCCGACGAGCGAGCGCGTGTCGACCGACAGCTTTACCGGCGACGGGGACGACAGGACGATCCGCTTCGCCCACGGCAGGAACCCCGACGCGAGCTCGAACCCGGAGTTCTGCTTGCCGATGATGAAGATCCGGCGGTCGGCGTACGTCTTGGCCGGACGCGTATCGGCGTAGTGGTCGCACAGCTCGATCCCGGGCGTCGACGGCGAATAGGGTTGCGCGATCCCCACCGCGAAGACGGCCGCGCGGCAGGTGTACTCGCCGGCGCTCGTCTCGAGCACGAAACCGTCGTCCGTCTTCCGTGTCCCGGTCCATCGGCAGCCATACCGGACGGCGATGCCGGCCCGCTCCGCGAAGGCGGCCAGGTTCTGCTCCATCTCCGGCCGCGACGGGAAGTACGACGAGCCGTCCATGAACTCCGGCTGGATCGAGCGCAGGGCGGGCTCGTCGGCGAGCAGGCTGTTCCAGTCGTAGCGCTCGTAGACGCGCGACCCGCGGACGGCCGGGGCGAACGGCTTGGTCCACGACAGGAGACGCTGGAAGAACGGCCAGCGCCGGAACATGCCGCCCGGGGCGTCGTCGGCCGACAGGACGGCGTGGCGGATGCCGAGCCGCCCGAGCGCGTACGAGAGTTGGAGGCCGCCGGGCCCGCTGCCGACGACGACGACCGGGTAGTCGCCGGGCGGGAACGGCGGTTCCGTCAGCTCCGCCATCGGCTCGCGTTCCGGAGCCGGCGCGCGAGGGCCTGGAGCATCCGGAACATGACCCGCGGGTGCTCGACGAGGAACGCCTCGACCTGCGGCCCGCCCATGACGAGGCAGCGCAGGGGGCCGATGGCGACGACGTCCGCGATCGGCGATTCACCGAGCAGGATCGAGATCTCGCCGAAGAAGTCGCCCCGCTGGAGGCGGGCTCGCTCGACCCCGTCGACGACGACGGCCGCCTCTCCGTCGAGGATGATGAAGTAGCCGGACCCCGTCAGGCCCTGGCGGAGGACCCGTTCCCCGGCCGGGTAGAACGCCTCCTCGAAGCGATGGGCGACGCCCTGCAGCTGCGGCGTCGAGAGGTCCGCGAACATCGCGAAGCCGGCGATCGTGTCGACGATCTCATCCTGTGTGGCCATCCCGGGCGGGCTCCCTCGGCGAGTTGATCGTCCGTGTCGGCCCGATTGTGCACCGCGCGGGGCACGTGCGTCGGCCGAGGTCGCGGTTCCGCTGCTCGTTCCGTGCGTCGTCGGATGGCTCCGTGCTCGCCAGCCGCGCGCCGGAGCGCGGGGGACGTGCGTCGGCCGCCGCCGCGGTCCCGCGCGGCTCGTGCCCTGCCGTCGTCGGATGCCTCCATGCTCGCCGGCCACGCGCCGCGGTGTTCCCGCTCGCGCCGCCGGCGTCTGTCACTCACAGGTGACAACGAGCGGAGGAGGGTGGCTTACTCGGTCCCGGAAGTGCGTTCGTTCGCCGTTCGTCACCTCCGGAGCACCAATCGGCTAAGGAACGGCCGGTTCGGGCCGGGTCCGGAGTCCTCGTTCGTCCCTTGTAACACGTGATGTTCCACCGGCGGGGCGAGGGGCGGTGTGAGTGACACGGGCGGGGTCAAGGCTCGTGGGTGGAGCGCTCGGGCATGGGGCGCTCGAGGGTGGGACGCTCGAGAGTGGGGCGCCGGGAGCCCCAACGGACGGAGGAATCGCCAGCGCCGAGCGGATCGAGCCACGTCCGGCGCCGTTCGGGCCGCCGGGAGCCCCATCGGACACCGGACGGTCAGGTCCGGGCCGGTCGATCGTCGTTCCTCCGTCGGTTGGAGCGCTGGGAGCCCCGGGGGGACGCGAGGTAACGAGCACGGTGCGAACGAGCGCCGGGAGCCCCGGGGGCGGACGCGAGGTAACGAGCACGGTGCGAACGAGCGCCGGGAGCCGCGGGGCGGACGCGAGGTGAACGGGCACGCACCGAACGAGCGCCGGGAGCCCCGGGGCGGACGCAAGGCGCACGACGGGCGCTGGACACGAGCGGGACACGACGACCGACGAGGGCGGGCGGGGAGGCGCGCGGGCCCGACGTTGACGTGCTGCGTCGCACGGGGCAGCATCAGCACACAGGACATGGAGGCCCAATGACCATCACCCACGACCGCCGGTCCGACCTGCTCGCCGGGTGTGCGCTCTTCCAGGGCGCGGAGCGGACGGATCTCGATGCCCTCGCCGGTGCCGCCACCGAGGTGGCCTTCCCGGCCGGCCGGGTCATCGCCCGACAGGGCGAGATCGGCACCGGTTTCTTCTTCATCGTCGACGGGCTCGTGCGCGTCGTGCGCGACGGCGAGCCGGTCGCGGACCTGGGCCCCGGCGAGTTCTTCGGCGAGCTGTCGGTCATCGACGGCCTGCCGCGGATCGCCCAGGTGGTCACGGTCGAGCCGACGGCATGCCTCGCCCTCGCGACGTGGGACTTCGAGCGGGTGCTGCTCGAGCAGCCCCGGCTCGCCCTCGCGATCCTGCGCGGGCTTGCCACGAGGCTCCGGTCGGTCACGGAGCAGCAACATCGTCACTGACGCCGGGATCGACGGGCTCACGCGATGACCACCAACGCGTCGCTCCCGACCGGCACGGTCACGTTCCTGTTCACCGACATCGAGGGGTCGACCCGCCTCGTCGAGTCCCTCGGCCCGGAGGAATACGGTGCGCTCCTCGAGCGGCATCGGGCGGTGCTCCGTGGCGCGTTCGAGGAACACGGGGGCGTCGAGGTCGGGACGGAGGGCGACTCGTTCTTCGTCGTCTTCGACCGGCCGACCGC
Source organism: Candidatus Limnocylindrales bacterium (assembly GCA_035720425.1). GTDB lineage: Bacteria > Chloroflexota > Limnocylindria > Limnocylindrales > CSP1-4 > DASTOB01. The sequence continues at coordinate 13,812 of DASTOB010000045.1, read as the reverse complement.
TGCGGTCGAGGCTGCCGTCGAGGGTCAGCGGCGCCTCGCCGCCGAGACATGGCCGCCCGACGCCCTGATCCGGGTCCGCATGGGCGTCCACACGGGCGAGGGTGTGCTGGCCGACGGAACGTACGTCGGGACCGACGTCAATCGGGCCGCCCGGATCGCGGCCGCCGGACACGGCGGGCAGATCCTCCTGTCGGCCACCACGAGCACGCTTGCCCGGGACCTGCCGGCCGGGACCCGCCTGCACGGCCTCGGCGAGCACCGCCTCAAGGACCTTCGACCCGAGCAGCTCTGCCAGCTCGACGTCGACGGGCTGCCGAGCGAGTTCCCACCGATCCGGTCCCTCGACGCGCGCCCGAACAACCTGCCGACCCAGCTGACGACGTTCGTCGGGCGAGAGCACGAGCTGGCCGAGGCAGGAGCGCTGCTCGAGCGATCACGGTTGCTCACCCTCACCGGACCGGGCGGGACCGGCAAGACGCGGCTCGCGCTCCAGCTCGCGGCGACGGTGGCGGACCGATACCCGGGTGGTGTCTTCTTCGTGGCACTCGAGCCAGTCCGCGATCCGGCCCTCGTGATCCCGCGGATCGCATCGGCCGTCGGCATCCACGAGACGGGGTCCCGGGCTCCCGGTGACGTGCTCGTCGAGTGGCTGGCGGAGCGGACGGTCCTCCTCGTCCTCGACAACTTCGAGCAGGTCGTGTCGGCCGGCCCGGTCGTGGCCGACCTCCTCCGCGCCGCCGCGACGGTCAGCGTCATTGCCACGAGTCGCGCCGCGCTCCACGTCTCCGGCGAGCAGGAGTACCCGGTTCCGGGCCTCCCGGTTCCGCCGGACCCCAGCCAGCTCGGCGGGTTCGAACGAGTCCGCCTCGGCGGCGGTCGGGAGCTCGACCCGGCGACGCTCGAGCAGTACGAGGCCGTTCGGCTGTTCATCACGCGCGCGGTCGCCGTCCGGCCGGACTTCCGGGTCACGAACGAGAACGCCCCGGCCGTCGCCGCGATCTGCGCGCGCCTGCACGGCATGCCGCTCGCGATTGAGCTTGCCGCCGCCAGGGTCAAGATCCTCTCGCCGGACGCGATCCTCACCCGCCTCGAGCACCAGCTCACGCTCCTCGCCAGCGGCGCGCGTGACCTGCCGGCTCGCCAGCAGACCCTGCGCGGCGCGATCGCCTGGAGCTACGACATCCTCGATGACGGGCTGCGACGGCTGCTCGATCGGCTGTCCGTGTTCGTCGGCGGCTGCGATCTCGAAACCGCGGAGCGCGTGTGCGGGCCGGCCGACGAACTCGGCGTCGACGTGCTCGACGGACTCATGGCCCTCGCCGACCAGAGCCTCGTCCTCGCGACCGAGCGCGGCGGCGAACCGCGCTTCGACCTGCTCGACACGATCCGTGAGTTCGCGGCGGAGCAGCTCGAGGCACGCGGCGAGGCACCCGCGATCATCGCGCGCCACGCGGCGGCGTTCGTCGAGCTGGCCAAGAACGCCGTCCCGAACCTGGCCGGGACCGACCAGCGCCGCTGGCTCGACCGGCTCGAGCGGGAGCACGACAACATCCGGGCGGTGCTCGACCGGTCGCTTGCCACGGGCGATGGCGCGACCGCGATCCCGCTCGCCTTCGCGATGTGGCGGTTCTGGCAGAAGCGCGGCCATTTGCCGGAGGCTCGTCGGCGGCTCGACGCGATCGCGGCCCAGTCGTGGGCACGCAACGATCCCGCCCTCTGGGCGCGGCTCATGGAGGCACTCGGCGGCGTCGCCTGGTGGCAGGCGGATCTCGCCTCGATGGCCGGCTTCTACCGCGAGGCGCTGCGCGTCTGGCGGGAGCTCGGTGAGCCGCGCGAGATCGCAAACGCCGCCTACAACGCCTCGTTCGAGTACGTGGCTGCGGCCAACCCGGAGGATCGACAGAATCTCGATCCGGACGGTGTCGGACTTCGGTTGCTCGAGGAGGGGCGAACCCTGTTCGCGGAGGTCGGCGACGACGTCGGCGTGGCGAACACGGTGTGGGCGATCGGCAACTACCAGTACTTCCGCGCGATGGGAGACCATGGAGCTGCGCAGTTCCGTGAAGCGCTCGAGATCTTCCGGCGCGGCGGCGACCGGACCATGGAGGCGTGGTCCCTCCATATGCTGGGGTCGGCGTTGCTTCGAACGGGCGACCTCGACGCCTCGCGCGATGCGACCCGCCATGCGCTCCGGCACTTCCACGAGGCGGGCGACGCGGCCGGGATCACGCTCGTCCTCGACGACCTGTCGGCGGTTGCGGTGGCCGACGGCGACCTGCCCAGGGCGGCGCGCCTGCGCGGGGCGGCCCGCAACCTGACCGCCGAGACCGGCGCCGGCCTGGCCGGCTTCATCGAGACGTGGTACGAGGAGGGCGTCCGGCCCAGCGCCCGGCAGACGATGTCGCGCGAGGAACTCGAGCGACTCGGTGCCGAGGGGGCCGCCATGTCGCTCGACGAGGCGGTCGCCTACGCGCTCGAAGGCGACCCTGCCTCCGCGCTCGAAGGCGACCCTGCCTCGCCTCCGGAGCCGACGGACCTCCACTGACCCGATCGTGGCCCGCCTCTCGGCGTACCTGCGATCGCTGACCGGCTTCGAGCGGGACGCGCGCCGCTATCTCGTCGTCACACTCACCGCCGGTGCGGCAACGAGCCTGTACTGGATCGATTTCAACCTCTACCTCGCCTCGCTCGGCCTGTCGACCTCGGTCATCGGCATCGTGGCGACGGCGGGGTCGGTGGCCGGCGCGCTCGTCGCGTTCCCGGCGAGCGCGCTCTCGGATCGGGTCGGGCGCCGACTCGTCATTGCCGGTGGGGTCGGGCTCATGGCGGCATCGGTCGCCGGACTGCTCGTCGTCTCGTCGGTCCCTGGCCTGCTCCTTCTGGCAGCCCTCTACGGCGCCGGCCAGCAGACGATGTTCGTCGTCCAGAACCCGTACCTGGTCGAGCAGAGCCGCCCGGAGCACCGGAGCGAGCTGTTCGCCGTCCAGTTCGCCCTGACGAACGTCACGAACATCGCCGCCGCGCTGCTCGGGGCGTTCGCCGCGGCATTCGTCTCGTCGGTCGGCGGGCTTCCAGGCGACGGGCCGGAGACCTACCGCGTCATCCTCGCGCTCATGGTCGGCCTGCTCGCCGTCGGCCTTGCCGTCGTCATCTCGCTCGGCGACGACCGGCCGTCGACGGTTCGGCCACGGGAGCTGCTGCAGGCCGGCGAACCGGCCGCGTTCCCGGCGAACCGGCGGCCGGACGGCGACACCACGCGAAGCGGCGTCGCCCGCCTGAGCCGGCTCGGGATCGTGATCCGGGACCGGCGCGTGTTCGTCCGGCTGCTCCTGCCGGGCTTCCTCATCTCGGTCGGCGCCGGACAGGTCATCCCGTTCCTCAACCTGTTCGTGCAGCGAAAGTTCGGGTTGGACCTGGCGGCCCTCAACGGCGTCTTCGCGCTGACCAGCCTCGGCACGATCGTGGCGATCCTCCTCCAGCCGGCGCTCGCCCGGCGCCTCGGCCGGATCCGCTCGGTCGTCGTCGTCCAGGCGGCGAGCATCCCGTTCCTCGTCGTCCTCGGCTGGTCGCCGCTGCTGTGGACGGTCATCCTCGCGCTGGCCGTCCGGAACTCGCTCATGAACGCCGGCAACCCGATCTTCAACGCGTTCGCCATGGACCGGGTGTCGGCGGCGGAGCGGGCGACGCTGTCGGCCGCGATGAGCCTGCTCTGGTCGCTCGGCTGGGTCGTCGCCGGGCCGTACTACAGCGTGCTCCAGGCGACCCTGGGGTTCGACGCCGGCTACGCCGTCAACTTCGTCACGATCATTGTCCTGTACTCGGTCGCGACCGCCCTCTACTGGGCCTGGTTCCGCGAGGAAGAGGCGCCGCCGGGCGGTCGCCGGGCCCGCGTCGTATCCTCTGCGCGATGACGGATACGGCCCGATGACGGATACGGCCCGCGAGAAGACGTCGATCCCGAAGAACCCGGGGCGCCACGACCTCGGCATGAAGGCGACCCTCCTGTTCCCGAACAAGGAGATCGTCGAGCGCTACTACGTCCCGCTCATCTACACCGCCTGCCGCACGTGTTACTCGGAGCTGCAGCCGGACGACATCTTCGAGCGCGCCGTCGACGGGCGGATCGAGCCGGCGAAGATGCAGAAGCTCATCAGCGGGGTCATCGAGTCCGGGCACGGATCGACGATCGAGCACGTCGTGTTCACGTTCGGGATCAGCGGGGTGTCGCGGACGCTGTCGCACCAGCTCGTCCGCCATCGGGCCGGCGTCGCGTTCGACCAGCAGTCACAGCGCTACGTCTCGTTCAAGGGCCCGGCGACGATGCTGCCGGGGACGATCGCGGACGGCGATCCCCTCCTCCGCGCCCGCTACGAGGAGCAGGTCGACGGGGCGCTGGGGCTGTACGGGGAGCTCCTGGCGGCGGGCGTGCCCGGCGAGGACGCGCGGTTCGTGTTCCCCAACGCGACCCGGACGAACCTCGTCATGACGACGAACCTGCGCGCGCTCATCCACATGTCCGGCCTGCGCCTGTGCACGATGGCCCAGTGGGAGATCCGGCGGCTGTTCCAGCTCATCCGCCACGAGATCTTCGCCGTGTCGCCGTTCCTCGGCTCGTTCCTCGCGCCGAAGTGCGTACCGCTCGGCTACTGCGACGAGATGGGCAACCGCGACGGCCATTGCCCGATCCGCCCGCACAAGGACCGCGTCCTCGGGGCGTGGGCGGAGAAGGCGAAGGCTGCCAAGGCGGCGGGGCGGGAGCTGCCGGTCACGTGACCCCCGGCGGGGGAGGCTCGCATGCCGGTCGCCCCTCGGCGCCCGAGCGCGCCGGCTACGTGTGCGAGCGTTTCCCGGCCGAAGGCATGCTCCACGACGTCTGGTCGAAGGGGTCCGGGCCGCCGGTCATCGTCCTGCACGAACTGCCGGGCGTCGACCGGCGGACGATCGCCCTCGCCGAGCTGGTCCGCTCGGCCGGCTTCCGGGTCGTCGTGCCGGTCCTCGTCGGATCGGCGATCGATCGGTCGTCGACGAGCGACTTCGTGGTCAACACCGTGCGAATCTGCGTCTCGCGCGAGATCGTCGCCTTTCGCCAGGGTCGGACGAGCCGCGTGGTCCGATGGCTGCTCGCGCTGGCGGCGCGCGAGTCGGCGGCAGTCGGTGGCGGTCCGATCGGCGTCATCGGCATGTGCCTGACCGGCGGCTTCGCTCTGGCGATGGCCGTCGACCCGAGCGTCGCAGTCGCGGTCGCCAGCCAGCCGTCGCTGCCGTTCGCCGTCGGGCCCCTGGTGCGCGTGCCCGGACAGGCCCACGATCTGGGGCTGTCCGACGCCGACCTCCGTGAGGTCGCTGCGCGGCGCGACCCGGCGACGGCCTGCATCGTCGCGCTCCGCTACTCCGACGACCGGATCGCTCCGCGGGCCCGGTTCGAGCGACTCGTCGAAGAGCTGGGGCCCGGGACGATCCTCGTCGAGATCCCATCACGCGACCCGACCGACCACCCCGTCCTCACCGACGCCGCGATCGAGGGTCCGGAACACCACGCGTGGCCCGCGTTCGAGGCGGCGCTCGGGGCGCTCCGCGAGCGGCTGCTGGGCACGGCAGATCGCCCGGGCGCAGCGTAGTTCCAGACTTCCTGCTACGGAGCGCCCCCAAGGTCCGCCACGAACCGACGGATCACCCGGGCCAGCCGCGGTCCAGCCTCGGCGCCCGCTTCGAGCACCTCCTCGTGGGTGAGCGGCTGGCCGGTGTACCCGGCGCCCGCGTTCGTCACGAGTGACACTCCGCACACCTCGAGGCCGGCCCACCGCGCGGCGATGCACTCGAGGACGGTCGACATGCCGACCGAGTCCGCCCCGAGGCCGTGGAGCATCCGGACCTCCGACGGGGTCTCGTACTGCGGCCCGAGCAGCCCAGCGTAGATCCCCTCCGCCAGCTCGACGCCCTCCGCTTCGCCGGCGGCCTGCAGGAGCCCGCGGAGCCGCGGACTCCACGCCTCGGTGAGGTCGGGGAAGCGCGGACCGAGCTCGTCCGCGTTCGGGCCCAGGAGCGGCGTTCGGCCGGTGAGGTTGAGGTGATCGCGGATGACCATGAGCGTCCCTGGCCCGAACGCCGGGTTCACACCGCCGGCCGCGTTGGTCAGGACGACGATCTCCGCGCCAAGGCGGCGAAAGAGCAGGACCGGCTGGACGACGAGCCCCGGGTCGTTGCCCTCGTAGAGGTGGAAGCGGCCCTGGAGCAGGACGACGGGCGTGCCGCCGAGGCGGCCCAGGAGCAGGCGGCCGGCGTGGCCCGGGGCGGTCGCGGCGGGCCAGCCGGGCAGCTCGGCGAACGGGATCGCGACCGGGTCGGCCACGTCGTCGGCCAGCCCGCCGAGGCCGGAGCCGAGGACGATGCCGACACGCGGGACGAGCGCGGTTCTGGCGCGGACGGCGGCCTCGAGCGCGGCCAGCCGCGACGGCTGATCGGCCGGTGGAATTGGGGTGCTCGGGGCGACCGCGGAACGGGTGGCGGGACCGTCGGTCATCGACATGCGGGCCTCCAGGCGATCGTCCAGGGGGTAGACGGCCGAGGCCCGCTGCTTCGATCGCCCGACGAGAGTACCGACACCGGGATGCCGATCGCGTCTCGTCGGGCGACCACCCGTGGGTCGGCACAGAAGGCCGTCCCGGCCGGGCAATGAAGCGCCCGAAGCGACCGGTCCGGACCGAGGAACCTTGATGTGATCTCGGTTGCCCCTGTCCTTGACGGCCCCTTCGGGCAGTTCCTACGGTACGGGGGCCGGTCGCGAAGGGTCAACGCGGTTATCCACGAAGTCGGCGAGCCTCCTCGCCGAAGTATCCACGAGTTGTGCACCGCTGTGGATGAGGGGTGGATAACCCGCCCGAAACGGTGCGCCGGTGCACCACGGACCGTTCGGGTGCGCGCGGTTTCGCGCCTCCCCTGGCTCTCCGTTTCTCGGCCTCGCCGCCGCCCTCCTCCCCGCCGCCCTCCTCCCCGCCGCCCTGGTTCCCTACCCCCTGGCTCTCCGTTTCTCGGTCTCGCTGCCGCCCTACCTCCCTGGCTCCATGCCTCGCTGCCTCCCCGCCTCTCCGTATCTGGGTCTCGCTGCCTCGCCTGCCTTCCTGCTTCCCTGGCGCCCTGGTTGCCCGCCTCTCCGCCTCCCTGCCAGATTGTCGTGGGGCGCACGTTGGTCGGGGCGGCGCCCGCCAATCCTGCACGGCCGTGACCAGATGGCATACGTCGAGGGTCGGGCCACGCTGCGCCAAGCGCGGGATGGCCGAGGTCGCGCCGACCGATGTGCACAGGGTGGCAATCTGACACAGAGGGGGCGAGGCGGCGGGGTTGGCCGCATCGCGGTGGGACGCAACGGTCGCGATGGACGCGCGCGGCGCGCGACGCGCCGCGCGCGTCGTTGGCCGCATCGCGGTGGGGCGCGCAACGAGTGCGCGGCGCGACGGGGCTGAGCCCCGCCGTCGGGCGCCCTCAACCGCCCGTTCCGACGCCGTGCACCGCCCCCATTGATGACCGGCGCACAAGCATCGGACGCCGGGCGCGGACGAGCGAGGTCCGAGGGTCATCCGAGTCCCTTGGCCCACGCCCTACCGCACCCATCGATGAGCCCATCGCAAACGTGGCCACAAGCCAGCGGACGCTCCTCAGGCGCGAGGTTCTTATCGAGCCAGACCGTGCAGGGAGCATCGATGGGGACGATACCGGGCCCGACACGGTGACCACGGTCGATCCATGGGTGCTTCCCCGAGGCCCGGTATCAACCCCGCAGCAATGGGTGCGATAACGCGGGCCGATCCGGGCTGACTGCCACGCTCACTGCCGCGCCCCTTGCCGCGCCCCTTGCCGCGCCCCTTGCCGCGCCCGCCGCCGCGCCCCTGCCGCGCCCGCCGCCGCGCCCGCCGCCGCGCCCGCCGCCGCGCCCCCTGCCGCGCCCCCTGCCGCGCCCCCTGCCGCGCCTGCACCGACACCGGGGAGCACTCCCCTCAGCCCCCGATCGCGAACATCTCCACGCGGCCCAGGTCCGCCGTCGCCTCGGTGCGCAACTCCGAGTACCGATCCCGTCGCACCCGCCACACGCCAGCGATCGCCGCGCGGAGCTCGTCATCAGACGCCCCGCCGCGCAGGATCGCGCGCAGGTCGAATCCGTCGGAGGCGAAGAGGCACGTGTACAGCTTCCCGTCGGCCGACAGGCGCGCCCGCGTGCAGTCCCCGCAGAACGGCCGGCTGACCGACGCGATGACCCCGATCTCGCCGCCGCCGTCAACGTAGCGCCACCGCCCCGCGACCTCGCCGCGATAGTTCGGGTCGGCCGGCTCGAGCGGGAAGGCGGCATCGATCGTCGCCACGATCTCGTCGGCTGTCACGACCTCGTCGAGCCGCCAGCCGTTCGAGTGGCCCACGTCCATGTACTCGATGAAGCGCAGGATCACGCCCGCATCGCGCGCCCAGCGTGCCATCGGCACGATGCTCCCCTCGTTCGCGCCGCGCTTCACCACCATGTTGACCTTGATCGGCGCGAAGCCCGCCTCCCCGGCCGCGGCGATCCCGTCGAGCACCCGGGCCACCGGGAAGTCGATCCCGTTCATCGCTCGAAAGACCTCGTCGTCGAGCGAGTCGAGGCTGACGGTGAGGCGTCGCAGGCCCGCGTCGCGCAACCGGCCGGCCAGCGATCGAAGCGCGGAACCGTTCGTCGTCAGGGTCAGGTCGACCACCCCTCCGTCCGGCCGGCGGATGGCGGCCAGCATCGCCACGAGATCCGGCAGGTCCCGCCGGACGAGGGGCTCACCGCCAGTAATGCGCAGCTTCTCCACCCCGAGCTCGACGAACCCACGCGCCGCCCGGGTGATCTCCTCGAACGACAGGACGAGCTCGCGCGGCAGGAACGCGAAGTCCTTGCCGAAGATCTCGGCCGGCATGCAGTACGTGCAGCGGAAGTTGCACCGGTCCGTGACCGAGATGCGCAGGTCGCGCAGCGCCCGGCCGAAGGCGTCGCCGATCCCGGGCCGACCGTCGAACGGGGTCGGCGCAGGGAACACGGGCAGGGTCGGACGTTCCATGGTCGCCGTATCGTAGCGCCCCTTCCGACGGTACCACCGGCGCAGTCCCGTGGTACCTCTAGCGGACTCCACCGGACCATCCCGGGCTGACAGGATGCTCACAGCCCCGATCCCCAGGCACGCCCACCGCGAAGAGGAACCCCAGAGCATGGCCACGACCGACTCCCGCACCGGATTCAGGCTCCCCTGGAGCACCGACCAGCGGCAGGCGAGCGAGCCCGCCGAATCGAGCGAGCCGACGCCGGCCGATGCCGTGGATTCCCATACGCCCGCCGAGTTCACCGGGACGACTGCCTATGAGCTCGCGGCCGACGCGTCGACCGAGCCGGCCGCCTCGGCCGGGCCCACGGCTTCGGCCGATCCCGACGCGCCCGCGACCGCGCCCGCGACCGAACTGTCGACCGAACCCGCGACCGAGCACGTGATCGAGCCGGCCGTCGCCGTCACGGCCCCCGCGGCCGTCACCCCGTCCGCCCCCTCCGCCCCTTCGCGCAAGCCGAACAAGTTCCTCGCCGACCTCACCAAGGCGATGCAGGCCGCGGCCGAAGCCGCGCGCGAGGACTCGATCGCCCGGTTCTCGGCCGACGCCAAGTCCTTCGTCGAGCAGATCAACACGCGCTCGGCTGAGGAGTCGGCCGACCTTCGGCGCCGCGCGGACGAGGACATCAACCAGATCCGTGACTGGTCGAAGGCGGAGATCGCCCGGATCCGCGAGGAGACCGAGGAGCGGATCGCCGACCGGCGGAACCGCCTCGAGCGCGAGACCGAGACGCACGCTGCGCAGATCGAGCACGAGATCGAACGCGTCCAGGGTCGGGTCACCGATTTCGAGGCCGAGATGGCGCGCTTCTTCGAGCGCCTGCTTGCCGAGGACGACCCCACCCGCTTCGCCGCCCTCGCCGAGAATCTGCCGGAGCCGCCGTCCTTCGACGTCGCCGAGGCGCTCGCCGAGGCCGCGACGTGGACCGCCCCCGCCGATGAGCCGGCGCCCACCACGGCGGAGCCGACCGCCGAGGGATCCACCGAAGTCGAACTGTCCACCCCGCCGGCCACTGCGGTCGACCCGTGGGCCGACGCGCCGTGGTCGGCCGACCCCTCCGCGTCGACTGACGCGAGCGACACGACCGACACGACCGACACGACCGACACGACCGACACGCCGCCATCGTTCGTCGATCCGGACGCCGCGTTCGCGGCGATCCAGGCCGCTGCCGAGGCCGCCGAGGTCGCCGAGCGGACCGAAGGTGTCGAGCAGGCCGAGTCGGCCGGCGAAGCTGAAACGGCCGAATCCACCGCGACGACCGAGTCGGCCGACGCCGACGCCGATCCTCGCCTCGCGATGCTCGGCCTCGATCCCGACTTCGCCGCCGCCGAGGCCGAGGCGTTCGCGATCGACGCGACCGCCGTCGAAGCCGAGGAGATCCCGCCGATCGGCGAGGAGGCACTGGCCGCCCGCCTCGCAGGCTTCATGCCCGGAGCCGAGACCGAAGCCGCGGCCGAACGGCAGGTCACCCGCGTCGTCGTGGTCGGCCTCGTCAGCGTTGCGAGCATCGCCAGCTTCAAGCGCCATCTTGGCCGCGTCGCCGGCGTCCAGGCCGTCGGCGTGTCATCCGGGCCGGACGGCGAGTTCGTCTTCGCGGTCACCCACGACCCCGGTCTTGCCCTGTCCGACACCGTCCCCACGCTGCCCGGCTTCCAGGCTCGCGTGACTGGTTCGGAGGATGGCGCGATCAGCGTGACGGCCCACGACCCAGAGTCGGACGCCTAGGCGCCGGGGAGCGGCACGTCATGGCTCGCCCCATCGTCGCCATCGCACTTCCCGGGGGTGAGCGAGAGCCCGTCGCCGAGGAGCTTCGGACTGCCGGGTACGAGCCGGTGGCTGTCAATCGGCCGGATGAGCTCGCCGCGATCCTCGAGGCCGGTACACACGTCGCCGTCGCGATTCTCGACGGCGAGGGCGACTTCGACTCGTCCCTCGAGTACTACAGCATCCTTCACGACGACGGCCGGTCGGTTCCGGCTCTGATCGTGCTCTCGCCGCGGGCGCTCGATCGCCTTGCCGGCAGTGCCGCCCACTATGAAGACGAGTTCTTCACACGGCCGTATTCTGCCGAGTCGATCCGCTGGCGCGTCGAGGCGATGTGCATCCGCTCCCAGACGATCGACGACGGCAGCGGACCGGTCCTCCAATCCGGCGTCGTCGACGCGGGCGACTGGTCCCGCCGCGCGACCGTCGTGGCGGTGTTCAATCCCAAGGGAGGTGTGGGCAAGACGACCGTCGCGACGAACCTCGCGACCACGCTCCAGCTCCGCAGGGATCAGCGCGTGCTGCTCGTCGACGCCGATACCGTGACCGGTCACGTCACGACCTCGCTCGGCCTCGAGCAGGTCCGGACCGTCGCCGATAGCTGGCGCGACCAGGCGGAGGGCGGTCCGATCGAGAGCTTCAGCGAGATCGCGTCGGCCCATCCGTCGGGTCTCAAGCTCGTCGCCCTGACCTCGAGCCCGCTCGCGACCGAGATCCTCGTCCCGGAACGCGTAGGTGATGCGCTCTCCGCGGCGCGCCGGGGGTTCGACTTCGTCGTCGTCGACCTCCACCCGTCGTACAGCCCCCTCAACCAGGCGGTGTTCGAGCGGGCGGACCGAATCCTCGTCCCGGTCACGCCGGACGTTCCGGCACTCCGGGCCGCGGTGCAGCTACGCGACGTCGCCGTCGAGGTCGGCATCCGCGACAAGCTCGCGATGGTGGTCAACCGCGCCAACAGCGGCGTGTCGGTGGCCGACATGGAGCGGACAGTCGGAATGCCGGCGCTGGCCCTCATCCGATCGGGCGGCCTGCTCTTCGTGCGGGCTGCGAACGAAGGCCGAACGGTGATCGAGATGTACCCGAAGGAACGGATCACCGACGACTTCGACGCCCTCGCCGACCGCCTCCTCGGAACGACACGTCCGACGCCGGTCCCCGCGAAGGCCGGATTCCGCTTGTTCGGCCGTCAGCGGGAGCCGGTCCGGGTCTGACCCGCGGGACTCGTGGCCGCGCTCAGCTGAGGAGCGCGGGCAGTTCGTCGAGCGAGTCGATGGCGGCGGCGGCCCCTGGCGGGTTGGATCGGCCGGCCTGGATCCACGCCCACGGGCCGCGCCGGATCCAGATCGCGCGCATCCCGGCCCGAGCGGCCGGCACGACGTCGTTGTCGATGCGGTCGCCGACGTACGCGATGTCCGCGGGCGCAAGGTCCAGCTCGCGCGCAATTCGCGCGAAGAACGCAGCGTCCGGCTTCGTGACGCCCCATGTCGCCGAGATCCCGAGCAGCTCGACCGGCAGGTCGAGGGCGGCCAGCGCGGGCCCGGCGCGCGCAGGCTGGTTGCCGGCAATCCCGAGCCGGAATCCCGCCGCGGCGAGCGCGGCAAGGGCCGGCCGGACATCCGGGTAGAGATCGGCCGGGCCGATGTCGTCGAGCCGGCCGGCGGCCGCTCGCCGGCGCAGCTCGGCGTGAAGATCGAGGCCCGGATGGAAGAGCTCGAAGACGTCGAGGTGGCTGCCGCCGCGAGCGATGATCCCGCCGAGGGCACCGAGGAACGTCAGGCGCGGAATGCCCAACCAGTCCGCCCAGTCGGACCAGATCCGCGTCTCGTCGACGAGGGTCTCGCCGACGTCGAAGACGACGGCCCGAACGCGGGCCGGGTTCGTCATGGACCGACTATCTCGTGCGCTCCTGCCAGGACACCCCGCCGAGGGGCTGCCCCGGGAGCTTCGGCGGCTTCACGCCGGTGCGCTTGTCGACCTGCTCGACGCCGCGCAGGTAGAACCGGTTGACGAGAATCGCATCGACCTCGGGGTCGCTGACCGCTCGGTCGCCGGCGTAGGCAACCGCGTCGACGACCGGCACGAACATCTCCGTGGCGCGGTCGAGCAGGCGCTCCGGCTCCGACCCCGGATAGAGGTAGACCGTCCCGATGACGCGGAACGGCGGCACCTCGAGGGCGACGTCGTAGGAGATCTTGTGGACCTTGTGGGCGGAACGCTCCGCGTCGGTCAATGGCGGAAGCGACGCCTCCCCGGCGAGCACGAGGATGAGGTCGTACGGGTCGATGCTGCGCAACCCGGGCGCCGGGGCGAAGTCGGCCGACCCGTCGACCGGCGCCCACGTCACGTCGGAGATCTGGATCGCCTCGCGCCGGTTCAGCACGTCGGACAGGCGCCCGGTCACGTGCATCCGGCCGCGCAGGTGCCACTCCTCCGACAGTCCGTCGAACGCGATCGTCGCGCCGGCTGCGGCGCGGGCGTCCGCGGCCGCCCGAGCGGGACCGGACTCGCCCGGCTTCCGCCGCCGGAGGAAGTCGAACGGCACGCTGTCCCCTACTCCTCGGCCGAGCCGGACTTATCGCGGATCGTGTCGACCACCGTCGCGTCGGCGAGCGTCGTCACGTCGCCGAGCGCCCGACCCTCGGCGATGTCCCGGAGCAGGCGGCGCATGATCTTGCCGGAGCGCGTCTTCGGCAAGTCCGGCACGAACATGAGGTACTTGGGCCGGGCGATCGGGCCGATCACGTACGCGACGTGCTCGCGGAGCTGCACGCCGAGCGAATCGGACGGCTCCTGGCCGGCCTTGAGGATGACGTAGGCGAAGATCGCCTCGCCGGTGATCTCGTCCTTCTTGCCGACGACCGCCGCCTCCGCCACCGACTTGTGGTCGACGAGGGCCGATTCGACCTCCGTCGTCGAGATCCGGTGGCCGGCCACGTTCAT
>DASTOB010000044.1:0-2523 GCA_035720425.1 Candidatus Limnocylindrales bacterium | reverse complement strand
GGTGTGCTGGGTGGTGTTGGTGATGAGCGCCATGGTGACGCGGACTCCTTGTGGCTAAGCAGATTAGCTTATGCCGAGAAGATTAGCGAAGGCCATTAGCTTTGTCAACCCCCTGCCCCGTGATTCCCTGCTCGGAGTCTGGAGCACAGCGCAGGAGGCGGTGGCCGGGCCGCCCGGCCAGTCGCGAACGGACGGGCCGGGGGCCGCGGCCGTCCGCGCGGTCGTCAGACGGTGGCGAGCCGGATCGCAGGAGCGCGCGTGCCCCGACCAGTCGCCGCGATGCGGCGCCGACGGTGGGTGGATAGTCCGGCGTCCGATTGGGTCGCACGGGCGATTGCCCCGCGATGCCGGGGCGGCGACCCTGCCCCTATGCCCACCGCAACCGCCCGCCCGCCGCGCCCCGCGGCGGAGCTCCTCGTTGCCCTCTGCCTCGCCGTCGGCGGCACGCTGGCACCGCTCACGGTCGGACCCGCAGCCGCGATCGAACCACCGGCGGCGGGCACGACGGAACGCCTGGCCGGCACTGACCGCTTCGCAACCGCGGTCGCGATCTCGACCCGCCTGTTCCCCGCCGGCGGAGCCTCGGTCGTCTATCTCGCCGCGGGCCTCGACTTCCCCGACGCCCTCGCCGCGGGCCCCGTCGCCAGTCGCGAGGGCGGCGCCGTCCTCCTCACGCGCCACGGGTTCATCCCGCCCGTCGTCGAGGCGGAACTCGTCCGACTCGCCCCGCCGCGCGTCGTCGTCGCCGGCGGCCCGAGCGTCGTGTCCGACGCGGTCCTCGCACGTGTCTCAGCTCTCCTCCCGGCCCCATCGGTCGAGCGGGCGGCCGGCCCGGATCGGTTCGCGACCGCGGCCGCGCTGTCGGCCCGCGTCTTCCCACCGGGGACGACCCTCGCGTTCATCGCGTCCGGTCTCAACTTCCCGGACGCGCTCGCCGCGGCCCCGATCGCCGCCGACCTCGGGGCGCCGGTCCTCCTCGCCCGCCCCGACAGCCTCCCCGCCGCCACCGCCTCGGAGCTCGTCCGGCTCGGGGTGACGAACGCGGTCGTCGTCGGCGGCCCGTCCGTGGTCGGCGACGTGGTCGTCAACCAGCTCGGTGGCCTCGGGATCGCGGTCGAGCGCGTGGCCGGCAGCACCCGGTTCCACACCGCCGCCGCGGTCGCGGCGCGCTTCCGGCCCGACGCGGCGACGCACGTCGTCGCGACCGGGATCGACTACCCAGATGCGCTCGCCGCGGTTCCGCTCGCGGCCGCCCTCGACGCGCCGATCTCGCTCGTCTTCCCGGATTCGGTCCCGGCGGCGACGCGCGACGCGATGATCGCCGGGCACCCGCCGGCCCTCGTCGTCGTCGGAGGCCCCGGCGCCGTCGGCCGGCTCGTCCCGCCGGAGCTCACCGGCTGGTCGGACGGACGCCTCACGATCCAGCCGCCGGGCCCCGGCTACCCGTCGTTCGACTCGCGCTACCACGACTACGGCGAGATGGTCATCGCGATCAAGACGGTCGAGATCCTTCGGCCGGACCTCGTCCAGGTCTTCTCGATCGGCCAGAGCTACGAGGGCCGCGAGATCTGGGCGGCCAAGATCTCCGACAACGTCGCGACCGACGAGGCGGAGCCGGAGGTCCTCGTCGACGCGCTCCATCACGCGCGCGAGCATCTAACGGTCGAGCAGGCGATCTACCTCCTGCGCACGCTCGTCCTCGACTACGACACCGACGCCACCGTCCAGCGCCTCGTCAACGAGCGCGAGACGTTCATCGTGTTCGCCCTCAACCCGGACGGCTGGGCGTACGACCTGACCGGCAGCCCGTACGTCGGCTGGCGCAAGAACCGAGAGCCGAACCCCGGCTCTGGGCACGTGGGAGTCGATCTCAACCGGAACTACGACTACCTGTGGGGGTGCTGCAACGGGTCGTCGGGCAATCCCGCGGCGTGGAACTACCGCGGGCCGGCGCCGTTCTCGGCGACCGAGGCGCGCGTCATGCGCGACTTCGTCAATGGCCGCGTGGTCGACGGCGCCCAGCAGATCCGGACGCACGTGACGCTCCACACGAACGGCGAGCTGATCCTGTATCCGTACGGCTACACGAAGACCGACATCCCGGCCGACATGGCCGTCGACGACTGGCGCACGTTCGTCGCGATGGCCCAGGCGATGGCGGCATCGAACGGCTACCGGGCGATACAGTCGAGCGACCTGTACGTGACCGACGGCGATCAGATCGACTGGATGTACGCGCGCCATCGGATCTTCTCGTTCACGTTCGAGCTCTATCCGACCGAGCAGGTCAGCTCCCACGCCGACCACGAGCCGCCCGACGAGGTGATCGAGGCGCAGACGGCGCGCAACCGGGGCGCGCTGCTGTACCTCATCGACATGGCGGCGTGTCCGTAT
This sequence comes from Candidatus Limnocylindrales bacterium, assembly GCA_035720425.1. Classification (GTDB taxonomy): domain Bacteria; phylum Chloroflexota; class Limnocylindria; order Limnocylindrales; family CSP1-4; genus DASTOB01. The sequence continues at coordinate 129 of DASTOB010000044.1, read as the reverse complement.
GCCGCGGCGGGGCTCGCCGGCGCGTACTGTCCGTAGCTCGCGGAGTACCGACCTGCGCCCTCGCCCTTTCGTCATCCGCTCATCCGGTGAGCGTTCGTCAGGTGACGATTTCGGGGGAGCGGAGTTCGC
>DASTOB010000043.1:0-3332 GCA_035720425.1 Candidatus Limnocylindrales bacterium | reverse complement strand
CGAACGTCGCGGGGTCGCCGGCGGTCGTCTCCGGCTTCGGCTTCGGGGCGGCCTTGCGAGGCCGGCGCTTCGGCTTCGCCTTCGGTTTCGCCGCCACGGGCTCGTCCACCTTCGCCGGCTCGTCCGCCTTTGCCGGCTCGTTCGCCGGCGTCGTCGCCACCGGCTCGTCGACCTTTGCGGGCTCGTCCACCGGGGTCGTCGCCGCGGGCTCGTCCGCCGCGGTCGTCGCCGCCGGCTCGTCCAGCTTCGCCGGCTCGTCCAGCTTCGCCGGCTCGTCCAGCTTCGCCGGCTCGTCCACCGCGCTCGTCGCCGCCGGCTCGTCCGCCTTCAGCGGCTCGTCGCCGGCCGTCACCGGCTCGTCGACCTTCGCCGCATCATTGCTGGCCGCCACCGGCTCGTCGACCTTCCCCGGCTCGTTGCCGGCCGCCACCGGCTCGTCGACCTTCGCCGGCTCGTCGGGCTGCGCCGCGCGATCGAACGTCGTGGGCTGGTCTCGCGACCGGAGCCACTCGCTGGTCGTCGCACCTGGCGATTCAGACTCGGCGGCCGCCTCCTCAGGCTTCGCGGCCGGCCGCGGGCCGCCGGCCCAGAGGACGCTCGCGGGCTGGGGCTCGGAGGTTGCATGCGATGCGGTCACCGGCTGAGCCGCGGACGCCGCCTTGGCGGCCTCGCGCTGTGCCCGCGTCCTCGGGTCGAGCGGCGTGCCGCAGCGCGAGCAGAACCGGGCGTCGCTGGCGTGCAGCTCGCCGCACTCGGGGCACGTCCCGCCGATCCCGGCCTCGCGCAGCACGGTCTCGGCGTGCGGCTCGCCGAGGCGGGCCTCGAGCGCGCCGACCTCCTCGTCGATCGCGGAGATCCGCTTGGCCTTGGCCTCGCTCAGGCGCCGGTGGGTGGCCTGCGGCGTCCCGCCGGCGGTGCGGTGCACCTCGTACGTGAAGCCACCGAGGTCGCGCAGCAGGAGCTCGCGCACGTGCCGGAGGTAGCGCAGCCGGCGGCGCAGCTTCCCGCGGCGGGCGCTGGCCGCCGGCGCGGAGGCAAGATCGCCGGCATCCACACCCGCGGGCAGGTCCCGGACGGGAGCGGGCTGCGCGGCGAAGACCGTCGGCTGGTCGGTCGTCGGCGCCTCGGCCGCCTGCGCGTCGGCCGGCTTCGCGTCGGCCGGGTTCGCGTCGGCCGCCTTCGCGTCGGCCGCCTTCGCGTCGGCCGCATTCGCGTCGGCCGCCTTCGCGTCGACCGCCTGCGCCTCGACCGCCTTCGCCTCGGCTGCCTGCGCCGTCGTCGGCCGGTCCGTGGACTTCGCCCACTCGGCGCCCGGCGACGGCACCGCGGAGTGCTCGCCGGTCGCGGGCAGGACCTGAGTCTGCTGCTCGTCGGCGGCGGGCACGGGCCGATCGCCGCCCGGCTCGGCGGGGGCGTCGGCAGACACGGCGGCCGGTTCGGAGGACCCGGCCGGGGAGGACCGGTTCTCGTCGGCGGTCGCGGGGCGTCTGCTTGTCAGGCGTCGCAGCAGGCCGCTCATACATCGCAGGGGCGGACGATCGGCGTGCGCCCCGAACCGTCGAGTATAGGGTCGCGATTCGCGCGCACGCCGATAGCAACCCACCGGGCGGTCGGCCGGAGCGCTACGCGGCCACGTCGCGCCACGCCTCGACCACGCGGGCGGCCATCCGATCGGCCGAGAAGATCGCCGCGCGGGCACGGCCGTCGACACGAGGATCCTCGGCCTCGAGCACGGGCCGCAGGGCCGCTCTCCAGGCGTCGGGATCCCACGGCGCGCAGTAGGCGCCCGCGATGCCGTCGAGCGCCACGGGGTGGATCCCCACCGGCGTCCCGAACGGCGGCACGCCGCACGCGAGCGCTTCGATCACCGACAGCCCGAACCCCTCCGCCTGCGACGGGACGAGCACCGCGTTGGCGGCGTTGATCCAGTACGGGACCTCGGTGGGCGGGACGTTCCCCATCCTCAGCAGCGTCGTGCCGGCCGCGGCCTCCTGGGCGCGGTCGAAGCGCTTGAGGGGCCGCGACGGGTCGTGCGGGAACAGCAAGTAGCGCCCGTCCGGGTCCAGTCCCAGCCGCTCGCGCGCCTCACGCCGGGGGATCGCCCGGAAGCGGTCGAGGTCGATCCCGACCGGGAGGACCGCGACCCGCCGCGTCGTGCCCGCGCCGCGCAGGAGGCCGCTGAACTCGCGCGACACGGCGGCGGGGAGGGCCGTGAACGGGAGGATCGCGCGGGTGAGCCGGTTCGAGCGCGGGTGGAAGAGGTCGTTGCCGTGCAGCGTCACGACGACCGGCCCGAGCCGCGCGGCGACCGCCGGCCACGCCGTGAGGCCGAAGTGGGCGTGGACGACGTCGAACCGCCGGCCCCCATAGCGGCGTCGCAGCTCGCGGGCCGCCGCCGGGTACGTGCGGAGGCTGCCGGGCGGGAAGGAGAAGAGCTCGACCTCGACGTCGTCGCGCCGGCGCAGCGCCTCGACCTGGTCGCGGACGAACGAGCCGAGCGCCGGGCGGTCGGGCGTCGGGTACATGTTCGTGACGACGAGGGCGCGCATCGGGCGCCGAGGGTACGCGTCGGAGGGGCGACAGATTTTTCACACCCCCGTCGCAGAGTTGTGACGATCGCGTCTGGATCCGTCACGCGCGCCCGCCGAGACTGGTCGTGCTCCGCTCGACGGCGGGGCGCCGGGCCCCGGGGCAGCCGGGGCGGGATCGACCGGGGGCGGAATGCGGTACGAGCTGTTAGGAGGTGCACATGCGCGGCTGATGCAGGCCTTGGCCGGCGACCGCGGTCAGGGGACGGTCGAGTACGTCGGGCTCGTGCTGCTCGTCGCGGTCCTCATCGCGGGGGTCGTCAAGGCGAGCGGCGGGTTCTCGGACACCGGGATCGCCGAGGCGGTGGTCAAGAAGCTCAAGGGGGCGATCGAGGGCGTCGGCGAGGGGTGAGGCGAGGTCTCGGAGAATTCCTGGCGAAGGGCGGGGCGGTCGTGGGAGGAGGAGCCGCGCTCGGTGCGACCCTCGGCTTCATCGCCGGATCGCTGGTCCACGACGTTCGACCGGACACGGATCCCGACGACTGGGCACGTCGCGGAGGTCTCATCGGCGGCGTGTTCGGCCTCGTCGTCCTCTTGTCCGGCGGCTTAGACTCCCTGTCATGACGCTGCGGACGCGTAAATACGTGGTCCTGGCGATCACGGTGCTCGTCGGCGTGGTCTATGGGCTGCTGGCCGGTAGTTGGAACGACGTCGGGTACTACGGCGGCGCGGCCGGCCTGCTGGTCGTGATCTGCGCCATCGGCATGCCCTGGATGGAATTCGCGCCCGACGGCGCGTTCCGGC
>DASTOB010000042.1:0-13685 GCA_035720425.1 Candidatus Limnocylindrales bacterium | reverse complement strand
CATCTTCTGGCTCTCCATCGTCCGCTCGATCGCCCGGATCTTGTCGCGCAGCACGGCCGCGCGCTCGTAGTCGGTCCGCTCCGACGCGGCGGCCATCTCGCGGCCGAGGGCCTTGACGAGCGTCTCCTGTCGGCCCTCGAGAAACAGCTCGACCTGGGCGATGTCGGCCCGGTAGTCGGCCTTCGAAACGGCCTCGATGCATGGGCCCTGGCAGCGCTTGATGTGGTAGAGCAGGCACGGGCGCTGGAGGGCGCGCTCGCCGTCGCGGATGTCGACCGTGCACGTCCGGAACGGGAAGAGGCGCCGGACGAGGTTCATCGACTCGTCGACCGAGGACGCCGAGGCGTACGGGCCGAAGTAGCGGCTGCCGTCGTTGACGAGCTTGCGCGTCCGCTCGATGCGCGGGAAGTCGTCGGCCAGGGTGACCTTGATGTACGGGTAGCTCTTGTCGTCCTTGAGCCGGACGTTGAAGCGCGGCCGGAAGCGCTTGATCAGGTTGGCCTCGAGGAGCAGCGCCTCCGAGACCGAATCGGTCAGGGTGATCTCGAGGTCGGCCACCCGGTCGATGACGGCGCGGATCCGGTGGCCGTCCGGCCCCACGATCGGCCCCTTTTGCCAGTACGACCGCACGCGGTGGCGCAGGCTCTGCGCCTTGCCGACGTAGAGCACCTCGCCGCGGCTGTCCTTGAGCAGGTACACGCCCGGACGGTCGGGCAGGTTCTTGAGGGTCGCCTCGAGCTCGGGGGTCACCGAGCGATTCTGGGCCAGATCACCATCGGCCGTGCGAATGACACCCTACGGGCCGACACCCGGATCGAGAACCGTCACGCCGTTCTTGTTGATTCGGATCCGCGCCGTCGTGCTGTTGTTGGCCTCGTTCGACTCCTGGAACCAGTTCGCCCAGTCGGCCGTGGCGGCCACGGTGTATTCGCCTGCGGGCAGCCCGCTGATCTTGATGTACTGGTCCACGATCGTCGCCGGGTAGCGGTCGCCCCAGCCGATCGAGAGGCCCATGAGCACGTTCCCGTCGGCCCGCGTCTGGCACGAATTCGTGCCGGTGTAAATCGCGGTCGACGGATAGCCGGAGAGCGAGGTGTTGTACCGGTAGTTGTCCCAGAAGCAGAAGCCGTGCTTCTCGCCGTACCGGCGCGTCGTGCCGTTCTGGTTCTCGAGGACATACTCCTCGAGGTCCCGGACGTGCCAGTGGTTGTGGCCGTCGCCGGACCAGTACATGCGCGCCGTCGTTGGGTGGCTCGCGATCCCACCCGCCGTGGTCCTGAACTGCTGGTCGACGGCCAGCTCGCCGCCCGAGCCGCCGTGGCCCCAGGCCTGGAACGGCCCGGCACCGACGTTGACGATCACCGCGCTGAAGCGCAGCCAACGCTCGCCTTTCGGGCGCTTCTGCACGCTGAAGTCGGCGAGGGGCGCCATCCCGAGGTCGGGCAGCTGCACGTCGGTGGCACCGTGGTCTGCGGCGGCCGGCACCGGCGCGGCGAGACCGAACACGAGCAGCGCCACGGCGATGAGCAGCACGGCAGCGCGCCTCAGTCGCACAGGGCAGCCTCCACGTTCGGGCGATCGGCGGGTCGGCCATCGGTTCGGTGGCCGAGCTGGCCCGACGAGTATGACCTCGGGCGGACCCGCTGCCTAGATGCTGGCTGCGCCTGCCGTGACCCCGGTTCAGCCTCGCTTCGCGCGTCCCGGTGCCGCCAGCTCGGCCGGCGGGCGGAGGTCGAGCCGGAAGGTCGGCCCGTCGGTCCCGTTCGGTGAGGCCATGCCCGTGTAGCAGCCGGAGCCGGGCAATGAAGCCGTGTCGAGGTGGCCCATCCATCGGCCGCTGTCAGGGTTCCACGCCATCGGGACGGTCGCGTGGACCGTGGAACTGCCACACGACGTCACGACGAGGGCGACGCTCCCGCTCGTCCAGTCATGCCCGCCGACCAGGAGCGCGAGCTTGACCGGCACGGTTCGGCCGTGGTTCGACACGAGCCACGCCGGGTCGCCGCCGATCGGCGCTTCCCAGCGGGCGGCGACGAACCGGACCGTCACCGGGAACGAGGCACTCGCGCTGTTGCCGCTGTCGTCGGAGGCGGTGCAGCCGACGACGGTGGTGCCGAGCGGGAACTGTGTCCCGGACGCGGGTGCGCACGAGATGACGGGGTCAGGGTCGACGACGTCGACGGCCGACGGCGGCGCGTAGGTGACGACCGCGCCGAGGGCCGACGGGGCGGTGACGTCGACGCCGGTCGGGACGTCCTGGAGGGCCGGGGCGGTCGTGTCGACGACGGTCAGGTCGAACGAGCCGGAGGCGGTCTGGCCACCCGAGTCGGTGACGGAGCAGTCGATCTGGGTCGTTCCGAGCGGGACGAAGGCGCCGGGCGCCGGCGTGCAGACCGGGGTCGGGTCGGGGTCGTCCTCCGCGTCCGTCGCGGTTGCCGTGTACGCGGCGAGCGCGCCGCCGGTCGTGTCGCCCTCGAGCGTGACGGCCGACGGGAGCTGGAGAAGCGGGGCCGTGTTCGAGACGACGTCGAGGGTGAAGGTGAGGAACGTGAACGGGCCGCTGTTGATCGCCGAGCTGTCGTCGCCCGATACGGGATCGAAGGAGCGCACGAATCCCATCTGGTAGAGGTAGCCATCGCCGTCGAGGTTCGGTGCCGTCAGCGTGACCATGCTCGTCCCGTTCGAGGCGACCGGGGTGTCGGCCGCCGTGCACGGGTCGCCGTCGAGCGGCCACGTGGCCGGCGGCGGCCCCAGCGTGGTGCCCGTTACGGTGAGCGGTCCGGCGCCGCTGCTGAGCAGCGGCGTGATCGTCACGACCTGGTTCCGGTTGAGGTGGGCGGTGCCGGAGCAGCTCAGCCAGAACGGGACCTCGACGACGATCGTCGCGCCGGGCGCGACGTCGCCGAGGTGGGTGGTCGGCTGGATGCCTGGCGTGATCGGATCGCCGTCCGGGGCGAGCATGTCGGCGCTCGCGATGGCGGCCGATGCGATGGCCAGGGTGACGGCGGCGACGAGGGCCCGACGAAAGGCCCGACGGACGACTCGCTCGCGCATGCGACGCTCCCGTGCTCGGTTCGGTGCTCGGCTCAGTGCTCACGCGGGTCATGGGCACGTCCCGCGCCGAGTCATCGTTCCGCCGGCCGTCCGGGGTGTCGATGGCCAGATCGGGTGGTTCGTTGCCGGGCTGCGCCGCCAAGGAGTACCGGTTCGGTGCCGGGAATCACCGAAGGCCGACCCGTGTGGGTCGGCCTTCGGTCTGGCGTCGCGGGGCGACGGTCAGGGCAGCATCGTGATCCGGTTCTGGGCGGGCGGGGCGACGGGCCCCACCTGGGCATTGAAGTACTTCTCGACGGCGTCCAGATCGACGTCTCCGCCGAGGCGGTTCGTGCCCAGCGAAAGCACGGAGAAGAGGTCACCGCCGTCGGCCAGGAAGCTGTTGACGGTGACGCGGTAGGAGGCAGCCGGATTGATCGGCACGCCCCCGATCATGATCGACGCGACGTCGACCTTGCTACCCGTGGGAGCGGAGGCGCTCCACGAGTAACGCAACGTGTCGGAGATCTGGAGCATCCGCCGCTGACCGACAACCGGATTGTCGAACTGCTGCTCGAGCAGCGTGTCGATCTGGGCTCCCGTGAGGGTCATCGTCACGAGGCTGTTGCCGAACGGCTGGACCGTGAAGATCTCGCCGTAGGTGACGACACCGTCACCCTCCCCGGCCGGGCTGCTCGGATAGGTCAGGTCGGCCCGAATGCCGCCCGGGTTCATGAATGCCACGACGGCCTCGCCGAAGCCGGCGTCCTTGGTGGCCAGGTACTGCGAGTCGGCAATCAGGTTTCCGAGTGACGACTCGCCCGCCGCGTTCTGGGTTCGGGTGATGTCGGCGGTGATGTTCCCAACGACGCGATTGGCGAGCGGCGCCGAAAGCGTCTTGTACTTCGTGACGAGGGCGGTCAGATCCGGAGCCTTCGGGACCGTCTGGGTGACGATCTTGTTGTTGACGAGGATCTGCACCGGGTTCTTGGTCGCCCGGTTGATTGTCAAGTCGATGTCCGTGATGAGTCGGCCGGTGGCGGCCGCACCGGTAACGACCTTGCCGTCAATGATGCAGTTGACCGCCCAGTTCGTATGGCCGGTGATGACGACGTCGATCGCGTCGTCCATCCGCTCGACGATCGGCGGGAGCGCGCCCGACGGGCTGTTGCACTGGTTGATCGTCGTCTCGTTCAGCCCGCCGGTCACCGACCCGCCTTCGTGCAGTAGGACGATGATGGTCTCGATGCCCTGCTGGCGAAGGTGCGGAACGAGCGCGTTGACGCTGTCCGCTTCGTCGAAGAAGTTGACGTGCGAGATGCCGGCCGGGGTCACGATCGACGGCGTGCCTTCGAGCGTCATGCCGACGATGGCGATCTTGACGCCGGGAAAGTGGTGGATCGCGTAGGGCGGGAAAATGGTCTCGCCGGTGTCCTTGTAGGCCACGTTGGCGGCCAGGAACTGGAAGTCGGCACCGTGGAACGGGTCCCCATCGAGGCATCCATCGACCGGATGACACCCGCCGTTCTGCATGCGCAGGAGCTCGTCGACGCCTTCGTCGAACTCGTGGTTGCCGACGCCGTTGTAATCGAGCGCCATGAGGTTGAACGCCTCAATGGTCGGCTCGTCGTGGAACAGCGCCGAGATCAGCGGCGTGGCGCCGATCAAGTCACCTGCCGACACGAACAGCGTGTTCGGATTCGTGGCCCGAAGGTCACGAACGTGCGTCGCGAGGTATTCGACGCCGCCGGCCGGCGTCGCGCCGATCCGGCCGCCGGAACTCGTCGACGGCACCGGTTCGAGCTGACCGTGGAAGTCGTTGAGGCCGAGGATCTGGATCTCGGTCGTTTGCGCCTTCTCGACGGCCGGCGAGCCCGGCGCCGGCCTGGCCGTTGCGGCGGGGGCGAATGCCGCGACGAGCACGCCGATGACGGCGAGTGCGGCAAGGCGACTACGTCTCATGCGATGTATCTCCTCCACTGTGCGTCACCTGCGGGACGCCCCCGGATGCAACCGGACTTCCTGTTACCGCCCACAACGATACCCGTCATGTCACGCGCCGGACCACGTGTGTCGCCATCTGGCGCGCCTCACGGTGCGCCGACGCACCGAAATCGCACAGAGAAGCCCCGAGTACGTCGCAGCTAAGCGGGTGTGCCCATCCTGTCCGGATGACCCATCCGGCCGTCGAGGCCCGTCTCGCCAGGCTCGCCCCGGACCAGCGGGCGGCCGCCACGGCGCCGCCCGGGCCGGTACTGTGCGTCGCGCCGGCGGGGAGCGGCAAGACGACGACCCTCGTCGCCCGGGTCGCCTGGCTCGTCGATGGCGGCGCGGATCCGGCGACGATCGCGGCAATCACGTTCAACAAGCGCGCGGCTGAGGAGCTCGGCGAGCGGCTGAACGCGGCGCTCGGCGAGATCGGCACCGCTCCGGGGGCCGTGCGGGTCGCGACGTTCCATGCCCTGGGACGCGGGATCCTCCGCTCGGCGGGGCAGCCGGTCGAGCCAATGGCCGATCGGTCGGCGGTCCTCCAACGCGTGGCGCCCGGCGCCGCGCCGGCCGACCTGCGGATGCTCGACACGGCGATCTCGAAGCTCAAGCTAGACCTCGCGGTGACGGCCGACGATGTGGCGACCGACCCTGACGCGGGTCCGATCGCGCAGACATTCGTGAAGTACGAGCGCGCGCTCGCGGCCGACGGCGCACTCGACTTCGACGACCTCGTCATTCGGGCGATCCGGCTGCTCGATTCGTCGCCGGCGGAGCTCGCGCAGTGGCGCGCGCGGTGCGCGCAGCTGCTCGTTGATGAGGCCCAGGACCTCGATCGGAGCCAGCTCCGGCTCGGGCTGCTCCTCGCCGCGCCGGCCAACCGGATCTTCCTCGTCGGCGACGATGACCAGTCGATCTACGGCTGGCGGCTCGCGGACGTCCGTCGGATCCTCTCGCTCGACGGCCTGCTGCCGGGGCTGCGGCGGGTCGACCTCGTCACGAACTACCGGTGCCCGGCGCCGGTCGTCGCGCGCGCCGTGCGCCTTGTCGAATTGAACCGCGAGCGGTTCGCGAAACGAATCCTCTCCGGGCCGGCCGCCACCGGGACGCTGGCCCTCGCGCCGCGGGTGACCGAGGAACCGACGACCCTGCGCAGCCTCCTTGCCGCCTGGCCGGCCGACGGATCGACCCGCGCGGTCCTCGCCCGAACGAACCGCGAGCTGCTGCCGGCCGTCGCGGCGGCAATCGAGCTGGAAATCCCGTTCCGGGCGCCGGCGATCCGGCTCCTGCTCGAGTCGCCGCTCGTCGGCGAGGTGCTGGCGCGGGCCGCGGGCACGCCGCAGGATCTGCCGCTGTTGGTCCGATTGGCAATGGTTCGGGCGTCCGCGGCGCCAGGGGCGGAGGCCGTTCCGGCTGGTGACGGGGCGGCCGACGCCGGGGCAGCCGACGCCGGGGCAGCCGACGACGATCCATGGACCTGGGCCGATGCGTGCGCGGCGGTCATTTCGTGGGCGGCCCCGTTTCAGGATCTCGCGGCTTTCACGGCCGCCGTCGGCGACCGACAGGCACGCCTGGCGGCCCTCCGCCGCGACGACGCCGCGCTGGCGCTCGCCACGGCGCATGCCACGAAGGGCCTCGAGTTCGACCACGTGGCCGTCATCGGCCTCGAGGCGGGCCGGTTCCCGAGCCGTCGCACGCTCGACGAGTCGCCCGAACCGGGGCGGGCGCTCGAGGAGGAGCGACGGCTGGCGTACGTGGCGTGGACCCGCGCCCGACGGTCACTCACGCTCATCTACGATCCGGACGCGCCCTCGCCGTTCCTCCTCGAGGCGTTCGACGCCGACGAACTGGACCGCGCCGCCCGGGCGGTGGCTCGTACGATGGGCTCGTGACGAGACTGCCGGCGCTCGGGCCACGGGGCGAAGGGTGGATGCTCATCCAGCTCGTGCTGCTCGCCGCGATCGCGGCGGGAGGCTTCGTCGGTCCGGCCTGGTCGGGCGACCTGCGCGTCGCCGGCGTGGCGGTCGGGGCCGTGCTCGCAGGGATCGGCGGGTGGCTCGCCGTGCGCGGGATCGTCGACCTTCGCTCGGCCCTCACGCCGCTCCCCTACCCGCGTCCGGAAGCCGAGCTCGTCGAACGCGGCGCGTACCGGCTCGTCCGGCATCCCATCTATGGCGGGCTCATCCTTGGAGCGGTCGGCTGGGGGCTGGCCTGGGCGTCGCCACTCGCGCTCGGGCTCGCCGTCGGCCTGTTCGGCTTCTTCTCGCTCAAGTCGCGCCGTGAGGAGGCCTGGCTCGTCGAACGGTTCCCCGGCTACGCGGCGTACCGGAACCGGACCCGGCGACTCATCCCGTTCGTCTACTGACGCCTCCCGTTCTCGGCCGGTCTGCCTACTCCTCGACCGCCCGACGCGCCAGCAGCCTGAGCAGCCGATCGACGGCGAGAAGGAACGGCTCGGTCAGGTCCGCCGGGAGCGCGTCGCGAATCGAATCCTTGGGCCCGAATGCGGCCCGGGCGCGAAGCGCACTGGGGCGGAGTGCGTCGAGCGGGTCGTCGCGCAGCCGATCCGGGAGGGGTGCGAGGTACGCCGCCCAGCGCTCATGGCCGACTTCGCGCGCTGCCGCGAGCAGCCGGTCGGCGTGACGCGCGGCGATGAGTGCCGCGTCGTCGATGTCCGGTCGTTCGTGCCGAGCCGGTCCCGTCGCGGTGCGACGGTCAGGCATCGAACCTGCGCTCGGGCCCGTTCGTCGGGCCACCGGACGGGCCGCCGGACGTCCCGCCGGCCGGACCGCTGCCCGGACCTGCTGGGCCGCCCCCGGGCCCCTCGGCTGGGAGCGCGGCGATCTCGAGCGGGACGCGTTTGCGTTCCGACCCGTTGACGAGGACCCGGAACGAGTAGTCGCCCGGCGTCGGGAAGGTGAGGTTCCACAGGTCGATCGCGAACGTGAGCGTCGCGTCTCGGCCGCCGGTCTGGCCGTGCGCGGTCAGGCTTCCGGCGGCGCCGGCGACCTCGCGACCATCGGCGTCGAGCAGCACGAAGCGGATGTCGTGCGGCCGATCGGTCTCCGGAGCCGTCACGAGCAAGCCGACGACGAGCGCGATGTGCGGGTGCCGGAGCGGGAACGTCCGACCGGCGATGCGGGTGATCCCGCCGCCGAGGATGTGGAACTTCTGACCCGGCACGGTCTGGGCGGCATCGGCGAGGAACGCGTAGTCGATCTCGGGCACGTGTTCATCGTACCGGTGTGGCGCGGTTCGAGGGCGGCGCGCAGCCGAGCGGCGCGCAGCCGAGCGGCGTGCAGCGCGCACCGGGCGGCGAGCGGCGCGCACCCGGGCGGCGTGCAGCGCGGCACTCCCTCGGGCGGGTCGACCTCCCGGGCCGGCTACTTCGCAGATATTCGTCCCACGACTCGCTGGCACGGGTCGCTGGTCCCGACGAGGCCACGGCTCAGCGTCGCGAGCGTGCGATCGACCGTGGGGCGGCCGAAATCGGCATGATTCCGCGGCCCAGTTGCTCATCCGGCGCGTGGCCGAGTCGTGGCACGAATAGACACGAAGATGGGCCGCGGCGGGCATGGGGCGGGCGCGGCGCGGTGCGATGCAGTGAGGGCCGCGGGCGCTGGGCGATCGGCGGGCGTCGCAGCGGGCCGCGGCATCGATCGGCGGGCGTCGCGGCGGGAGCGGCATCGATCAGCGAGCGGCGCGGCGGGGCCCGCGGCTTGATCAGCGGGCGGCCGCAGCCCGCTTTCGGCTGCTCGCGATGGCACGCGGCGCCTTCCGGCCGTTGCCGCCGATCGGGGCCCGCCCCGCCTCCTCCGCAAAGGTCACGTGGCTGAGCGGCACGAGCGGCTCGCCACGCAGCACGCGGGCGAGATACTCCCCGGTCGCGGAGCCCGGCGCGGCGGCGACCGCTTCCGGCGTCCCGCGCGCGACGACCTCGCCGCCGCGCGCTCCGCCCTCGGGTCCCAGGTCGACGATCCAGTCGGCCGTCTTGATCACGTCGAGGTTGTGCTCGATGACGAGCACCGTGTTGCCGGCATCGACGAGGCGGTGCAGGACCTGGAGGAGCTTCTCGACGTCGGCGAAGTGGAGCCCCGTCGTCGGCTCGTCGAGGACGTACAGGGTTCGGCCAGTGGCCCGGCGCGACAGCTCGGTCGACAGCTTGACCCGCTGCGCCTCCCCGCCGGACAGCGTCGTCGCCGGCTGGCCCAGGTGGACGTACCCCAAGCCCACGTCGTACAGCGTCTGGAGCTTCGTTCGGACGTTCGGCACGGCCGAGAAGAATGCGAGCGCCTCCTCGATCGTCATCTCGAGCACGTCGGCGATCGATTTGCCCTTGTAGTGGATCTCGAGCGCCTCGCGGTTGTAGCGCTTGCCCTTGCACACCTCGCACGTGACGTAGACGTCCGGGAGGAACTGCATCTCGATCTTGAGGATCCCGTCGCCCTTGCAGTGCTCGCACCGGCCGCCCTTGACGTTGAACGAGAACCGGCCCGGGGAGTAGCCGCGGACACGCGCCTCCGGCACCGCGGCGAACAGCTCGCGGATCGGCGTGAACAGGCCCACGTACGTCGCCGGATTCGAGCGCGGCGTCCGTCCAATGGGGCTCTGGTCGATCTCGATGATCTTGTCGACGAGCTCCGCGCCCTCGAGCCCGTCGTGCGCACCGACCGGTTCCCGCGACCCATTCAGCTCGCGCGCGAGCGCGCGGTAGAGCACCTCCGTCACGAGGGTCGACTTGCCGCTCCCGGACACCCCGGTGACGGCGGTGAACGTGCCGAGCGGGACCTCGACGTCGATGCCCCGGAGGTTGTGCTCGCGCGCGCCGCGCACGATCAACCGCTTCCCGTTGCCCTGCCGCCGCGTCGCCGGGAGCGGCACGGATCGCTCGCCGCGCAGGAACGCCCCGGTGATCGAGCGCGGTTCCGCGAGAAGCGTCTCGAGCGGGCCGTTCGCGATGATCTCCCCGCCGTGCTCGCCGGCGCCGGGACCGATGTCGATCACCCAGTCGGCCGTCCGAATCGTCTCCTCGTCGTGCTCCACGACGAGGACCGTGTTGCCGAGGTCGCGCAGGCGCGTCAGCGTCGCGATGAGCTTCGCGTTGTCGCGCTGGTGCAACCCGATCGACGGCTCGTCGAGTATGTACAGGACGCCCATGAGCGTCGTCCCGATCTGCGTCGCGAGTCGGATCCGCTGGGCCTCGCCGCCGGACAGGGTGACCGACGTCCGGTCCAGCGTCAGGTAATCGAGCCCGACGTCGACGAGGAACCCGAGCCGCGCGGTGATCTCCTTGAGCAGCTGGTAGGCGATCGTCCGCTCGCGTTCACTGAGGCGACGCGGAAGGCCGCCCGCCCAGGCGAGCGCGTCGGTGATCGACGTCGTCGAGACATCCCAGATGTTCCGCTCGTCCACCGTCACGGCGAGGATCTCCGGCCGCAGCCGCTTCCCGCCGCACGTTGGACACGGGCGGCTGACCATGTACTTCTCGAGCTCCGTCTTGATGTACTCGGAGTCCGTCTCGCGATAGCGCCGCTCGAGGTTCGTGACGACGCCCTCGAAGGTCGCGGTGTACGTGTTCTCGCCGCGCTCGTGGCGGTACCGCACGAGGACCTTCTCGTCCTTGCGCGCGCGAAGCAGGTACTCGACCGCGTCGCGCGGGAGGTCACGAACCGGGGCCTGGAAGTCCCAACCGTGCGACGCGCAGATCGCCTCGAGGATCTTGAGGCGCCACGACGCGTCGGTCGGCATCTTCGCCCAAGGCACGAGCGCCCCCTGGGCGAGGCTCTTCGAGCGGTCCGGGATGACGAGGTCCGGGTCGATCTCGAGACGGGTCCCGAGGCCGGTGCAGGCGGGGCAGGCGCCGTGCGGCGAATTGAACGAGAACGAGCGTGGTTCGAGCTCGTCGATCGTGAACCCGTCGTACGGGCAGCTGTACTTCTCGCTGTAGCGGCGCTCCTCGAAGGCGGGCTCCTCCCCGTCTCGGGGGGCCGGCGCAATGAGGACGACACCTTCCCCGAGGCGGAGCGCGGTCTCGATCGAGTCGGCCAGACGGGCAGCGTCCGGGTCCGGGATGACCTCGCCCGTGGCCGGGTCGATGGGCCGGCCGTCCGGCGCCCGACGCGCCCCCTCCGGTGCTTCCGCGTGCCGCACGACGTACCGGTCGACGACGACCTCGATCGAGTGGCGCTTGTACTTGTCGAGCGTGCGCGGCGCGTCGGCCAGGTCGTACAGGACGCCGTCGACGCGGACGCGGACGAAGCCCTGCTTACCCGCCGCCTCGAGGACGCGATCGCCCTCCGTCTTGCGATCCTTGATGAGCGGCCCGAGGACGAGGAGCCGCGTCCCTTCCGGCAGTGCGAGAACCTGGTCGACGATCTGCTGGACGGTCTGGCGCTCGATTCGATGGCCGTTCGGGCAGTGCGGGACGCCGATCCGGGCGAATAGCAGGCGCAGGTGGTCGTAGATCTCGGTCACGGTGCCGACGGTGGAACGCGGGTTCCGGCTCGACCCCTTCTGGTCGATCGAGATGGCCGGCGACAGCCCGTCGATTTGGTCGACGTCCGGCTTCTCCATCTGGCCGAGGAACTGGCGCGCGTACGCACTCAGGCTCTCGACGTAGCGGCGCTGGCCCTCGGCGTAGATCGTGTCGAAGGCAAGGCTGCTCTTGCCGCTCCCGGACAGGCCGGTGATCACGACGAGGCGGTCGCGCGGGAAGGCGACGGTGACGTTCTTCAGGTTGTGTTCGCGGGCACCGCGGACGACGAGCTGCTCCTGGGGCACGTCCTCAGTGTACGCGTTTCGTGGCGTTTAGAACACCCGTTCGTTCAGGCTGCCGTTCCACCGGGTCATCGCGACCGAGGACGGCTGCACGAAGTCGGTGCGTCTGGGAGAACCATCGTGACGTGCCTCCGGTGGTCGCTCGCTTCCCCGCGCGCCGTGTCTGCCGGTTGGTGTCGCCGGCATAACCGAAACGACGGGGTTTCCGACCTCACAGCCCGGATTCGACGGTCTCCAGGGCAAACCGTGCCTTCGTTGTGGCAAAACACGTCGTGTTGGTTCTCGCTGCGGCACACAGCGGTCGTCGAACGAGGTCATGGCCCAGCCCCGCCACCGAACCAAGTCGAGGTGGTCTCCGGCGGCGCACACATCGCCGATTGGATCGCCCAGGAGGAGCGCACTGGCGTGGGTCTCCGCTCGAGAGTGCGCTCGCCACTCGCCAGTGCGCTCGCCGCGCCGGCACGCGCTCAGATGAACAGGAGGCCCGTCGGAGGGTGGTTCCCCGTCTCGAGCGCGCCGAAGACAGCCGGCGGTCGAAGCCTGGGCAGGTCGGCGAACAGGCCCGGGTACGCGGCAAGCACGCGGCGGTTGTGGCGCGTGTCGGGGATGAGCAGGAGGAAGTGATCCGGCGGATCATCGCGGAGCTTCAACCCGATCCTGCGCTCCACCGCCTGGCCGTCGCGCAGCCGCATCTCGAGCTCGATCGCCGTGCGTTCGCCCCGGCCACGAATCTCGGCGTCCCATGCCCGCTGATCGGGAGCATCCGGGCGCGCCGGGAGCGCAACCTCCGTCCGAAAGCGAAGGGGCACCCGCACGCGCCGGCCGAGGCGGCCCAGCCGCTCGGCGTGGGCCCCATCGCGCAGCGGTTGGCCTCCCGGATACAGCCGGACCGACAGGTCGAGCCCCAGTACGCTGGCGATGCGCGCGGCCTCGACGATCGACAGGTGCTCGATCCGCCCGGCTTCGATGCGCGTATATCTCGAGCGCGCGATCGATGCGGCCGACGCCACGGCCAGCTGGCTGAGTCCCAGGGCCATCCGCCGTTCCCGGAACTCCTCGCCGATCTGGGCGAGCGCCCGCGTCCCGCGGCGGGTTCCCCGGTGATACGCCTTCTCCGCCGTACCCATCGGCCGAGTGTGCCCGACGGCGATTAGCTGGCCCTTATCAGCCGCTCATCGGCCGCTTACCGCCGAGGCCAGGCCTACCCGCAGATCTTCCAGGCGCCTTCTTCGCGGACAAGGGCCACGTCGAGGTTGAGCGGGATTGCCTCCGTGAACGAGCCGAGCATGAGGAGCATCGTGTTGAGCTGCGCCTCGTCGACCTCGATCCCCTGGGATTCCGCGAAGTCGCGCATGACCTCCTTGAACGCGTCCTCGTCGACGGTCATGCCGATCGAGCCGGCGAGGGACACGACGGCCGCATCCCCGTCGACGCTCTTCTCCGTCACGACGACCTTCGAGGCATCGATCTCGATCGTGTCGAGCAATGCGTCCGTGTCGATGTCGATCGGGAGGGCGCCGCCGAGTCCGCCGGTCAGGTCGAACTGCTCGGCGATGTCACCCTTCCGGGCCTCGCACGCCAGGGCGGTCAACGCTCTCGTGTCCTTGTTCTCGACGTGCCGGAGTGCCTGGTCGACGACGCCCTTCGGGCTCGTGTCGACGGCGCCGGCACAGCCGCCGAGCGCCGCGAGCGACACGATCACGAGGAGGGCGAGAGCGGCGAGGCGGCGGGGGTTGTGCGGCATGGTCGGCTCCATCCTATCCCGGAACTCGGTGGACCTCGAGGAGGTTGGGCCCGGATCCGGCGGCCGCGGTCGACGCGACGAGCACGACGGCCGATCCGGCCGGCACGAACTCCGACTCGCGAAGGAGCCACGCCATGAGCCC
>DASTOB010000041.1:0-4637 GCA_035720425.1 Candidatus Limnocylindrales bacterium | reverse complement strand
TCGATGCGCTCGTCTTCACCGGAGGCATCGGCGAGCACGCGGCGCCGATCCGGGAACGCATCGTGGAACGGTTGGGCGTGTTCGGCCTACGCGGCCCGCTCGACCGCGCCGCGTCGAATGCGGACACCGTGCTGACGCCGTCCGGAGTCCGTCCCGCCGTGCTCCGGATCGAGGCGCGCGAGGACCTCGTCATCGCCGCCGCGGCGGCCCGCGTCGCCGATCAGGGCTCCGGATCGACCATCCCGACGCCGGGCCGATACGGCACGTAGTCCGGCCACCACATCGCCGCGTCGACCTCCGCCGCGAGGTCGATCCCCGGTGGGAGTGGCGAGAGCCCCTCGGCCATCGCCTGGCGCGCGACGACGACCGCGATCCGGTGCGACACCTCGCGGAGACCGGCCACCGGCGGGTAGAGGGCGCCGGTCGCGAGCCGGTCGTCGGTGACGCACGCGGCGAGCTCGCGCGCCGCGGCGAGGACCATCGCGTCGCTCACCGCGCGCGCCTCGGCCACGATCGTGCCGAGCCCGAGCCCGGGGAACACAAACACGTTGTTCGCCTGCCCGACGATCCGCTCCGTCCCGTCGACCGCGACCGGCGCGAACGGCGAGCCGGTCGCGACGAGGGCCCGGCCGTCGGTCCAGCGCAACACGTCGGCCGGCGTCGCCTCGACCGCGGACGTCGGGTTCGACAGCGCGAGGACGACCGGCCGATCCGTCCCCGCGGCGGTGGCCCGGATGACCGGCTCCGGGAACGTGCCCGCGACCCCGGTCGTGCCGACGAGCACGGTCGGCCGCACGGCCGACACGGTCGCGAGGAGGTCCGGCGGCGTCGCGCCGGCGAGCGTGAGCCCGAACCGCGCCGCCTCGGCCGCCGGGAGCGCGAGCTGCCGCTTCGTCGCGTCGATGTCGGCCCGCCCATCGTGGACGAGCCCGTGCGAGTCGACGAGGACCACCGTTCGCGCGAGCGCATCGGGCGCCATCCCGTCCTCGGCGAGCGCCCGGCGGAGGAGGCGCGCGATGCCGATCCCGGCTCCGCCGGCCCCGGCGAGGACGAAGCGCTGGTCGGCCAGCCGCGTGCCGAGCGCCCGGGTCGCCGCGAGCACGCCGGCGACGACGACGGCCGACGTGCCCTGAACGTCGTCGTTGAACGACGGGACCCGGTCGCGGTAGCGATCGAGGATGCGAAGCGCGTTGCCCTGCTTGAAGTCCTCCCACTGGATGACGCAGCCCGGCCAGACCTCGCCGACCGCCGCGACGAAGGCCTCGACGAGCGCGTCGTAGGCGGCCCCGCGGAGCCGCGGCTCGCGGTGGCCGAGGTAGAGCGGATCGTCGAGCAGGGTCCGGTTGTCGGTCCCCACGTCGAGCGACACGGGCAGGGTGAGCGCCGGGTGGATCCCGCACGCGGCCGTGTAGAGCGCGAGCTTGCCGATCGGGATGGCCATTCCGCCGGCGCCCTGGTCGCCGAGACCGAGGATCCGCTCGTTGTCCGTCACGACGATGAGCCGGACGTCCTCGTACGGGCTGTTGCGAAGGAGGTCCGGGATCCGGTCCACCATCTCCGGCGTGATCCACACGCCGCGGGTCCGCCGCAGGATGTGGCTGAACTCCTGGCAGGCGCGGCCGACCGTCGGCGTGTAGACGATCGGCAGGAACTCCTCGAGGTGCTCGGCGAGGACGCGGTAGAACAGTGTCGCGTTGCGGTCCTGGAGGGCGGCCAGGCCGATGTAGCGCTCGAGGTCGTCGCTCTTGCGCCGGAGGTGCTCGAGCTCGAGCAGGAGCTGGTCGTCGATCGACAGGATCCGGTCCGGGAGCAGGCCGCGCAGCCGGAATGCGTCGCGCTCGGCGTCCGGGAAGGCGAGGTCCTTGGTCAGGAGCCGGCTCCCGAGGAGGGCGGAGCCGGTCAACCCGATCGGCGCCGTCCGGCCGGCGGCGATGGCATCGAACGGTGGCGGGAGCGGTCGCACGGGTTCGAGGATAGCGAGCCGGCCGACCCCGGCAGAGGGCCGAACCGCCTAGCCTGACGCGCCCTTCCGCCGGTCGCGCCGTCGCGCCCGCCCCTCGTCGGGACCCGTCCAGCGGGCCGACAGGGGCGTGTCGAGCCGGATGCCGATCACGTCGAGGATGCGCCCGACCGTGTGATCGACGAGCTCGTCGATCGAGGACGGCCGGGTGTAGAAGCCGGGCGACGGCGGACAGACGACCGCGCCCATCTCGGTCACCGCGACCATGAGCCGGAGGTGGCCGAGGTGCAGCGGCGCCTCGCGCGGCGCGAGCACGAGTCGCCGCCGCTCCTTGAGCGTCACGTCCGCCGCCCGCTCGAGCAGGTTGTCGCTGGCCGAGGTGGCGATCGCGGACAACGTGCCCATCGAGCATGGGACGACGGCCATCGCGTCGATGGGGTACGAGCCGGACGAGATCGCCGCGGCAATGTCCCCGAAGCGGTAGCGGACCGTGGCCAGGGCCTCGACCTCGTCCGGGTCGCGGTCCGTCTCGAGCTCGATCGTCTGGCGCGCGGCCGGGCTCATGATCAGGTGGGTCTCGACGCCGGCCTGCCGGGCGAGCACTTCGAGCAGCCGGATGCCGTAGATGACGCCGCTCGCGCCGGTAATCCCGACGATGAGCCGGAACGGGTCTGCCATGGCCGCATGATAGCCGCCGGGCGCCGGTTGACCCGGCCGATTCGGCGTCCATAGGATACCGTTGCATACGATGACCGATCCCCACCGTGGCACCGCCGAGCCCGTCTTCTCCGGCATGATCGACGCCCACGAGCGGGTGACCGGCCGGGTGCCGTACACGATCGACGTGGCGCTGCCCGGGATGCTCGAGGCCGCCGTCCTGCGCAGCCCGCTGCCGCACGCCCGGGTCCGCTCCGTCGACGTCGCGGCGTCGCGCCGCGTCCGGGGCGTGGCCGCCGTGCTGACCGGCGCCGACCTCGTCGCGTGGGGCGACGTGCGAACCCACTTTGGGCCGGTCTTCCGGGACCGGCCGATCCTCGCCATCGACAAGGTCCGCTACGTCGGCGACCCGGTCGTCGCGGTGGCCGCGGTGGACCGCGACGCCGCCCGCGAGGCGCTCGACCTCGTCGAAGTCGATTACGACGAGCTGCCGGCGGTCCTGTCGATCGACGACGCCCTGGCCGACGAAGCCCCGCTCATCCACGAGGGCCCGCCGAACGTCGGCGCCACGTTCGCCGACGTCATCGTCAACGCCGCCGGCGGGTCGAACATCTGCAACCAGTTCCGGCTCCGTCACGGCGACGTGGAGCGCGGCTTCGCGGAGGCGGACCACGTCTTCGAGGATGTCCTGACCAGCCCCGCCGTCGGGCACGTACCGCTCGAGACGCACGCGGCGGTCGCCCACTTTGCCGGCGGCGGCCTGACTATCTACGCGACGACGCAGATTCCGTTCATGGTCCGCTCGCAGCTCGCCGAGATCTTCGGCCTTCCGGCCAGCCGCGTCCGGGTGATCGTCCGGACCCTCGGCGGCGGTTACGGCGCGAAGTGCTACCCGGCGATCGAGCCGATCGCGGCCGTCCTCGCCCGCGCGACGGGCCGCCCGGTCCGGCTCCACCTGTCGCGCGAAGAGGAGTTCGTCACGATCACGAAGCACGCCGTCCGGGTGCGGATGACGACCGGCCTCCGCTCCGACGGGACGATCGTTGCGCGCCGCGCGACCTGCCACTTCAACACCGGCGCGTACGCCGACATCGGGCCGCGCCTGATCAAGAACGGCGGCTACGGAACCGGCGGGCCGCACCACGTCCCGAACGTGTGGGTCGACTCGTACGCGGTGTACACGAACCTGCCACCGGCCGGCGCCTTCCGCGGCTACGGGATCAGCCAGGCGGCGTGGGCGTACGAGACGCAGATGGACCTCATCGCCGAGCGGCTCGGGATGGATCCGCTCGAGCTGCGGATGAAGAACCTGCTCGTCGACGGGCAGGCGTTCGCGACCGGCGACGTCATGACCGACGCGCACTTCCGCGAGCTGCTCGGCGGTGTCGCGGAGCGGATCGGCTGGGCCGCTGGCGAGGGCCCGATCCGCGATGGCTCGAAGGTCCGGGCGAAGGGGCTGTCGTGCATCATCAAGGGCTCGATCACGCCGTCCACGTCGACGGCCACGGTCAAACTCAACGATGACGGCTCCGTCCACGTGCTGACGAGCTCGGTCGAGATGGGCCAGGGACTCCAGTCGGCGATGGCGATCGTGGCGGCGGAGCGGCTCGGGATCCCAGTCAAGCGGATCACGGTGTCGACCCCGGACACGGACCTCACCCCGTACGACCAGCAGACGTCGTCGAGCCGGTCGTCGTTCGCGATGGGCGGCGCGGTCGAGCGCGCCTGCGACGGCATCGCCGACCAGCTCCGCGAGCTCGCATCCGACGCGCTCGAGGTCGGGGTCGCGGATCTCGAGCTCGCCGGCGGACGGGTCCGGGTCAAGGGCTCACCGGACCGGTCCGTGGACTACGCCACGCTCGTCCGGCGCGCCCGGCGCGGCAACCTCCTCGCCGACGGCGTGTTCCAGACCGAGGGCGGGCTCGATCCGGAGACCGGCCAGGGGATCGCCGCCCCGCACTGGCACCAGGCGGCGGGCGCGGCCGAGGTCGAGGTTGACCTTGAGACCGGCCGCGTCGAG
>DASTOB010000040.1:0-26195 GCA_035720425.1 Candidatus Limnocylindrales bacterium | reverse complement strand
CGCATCATTGACGAGCCGGGCCGGCAGCCCGAGGGCGGACCCGACCGGGCCCGCGACGGCCCTGCCCGCCCACTCCCCGGGCAGGTTCACGAGGAACCGGGTCGAGCCGTCGGACGGGTCGTACAGGCCGGGCACGCCGATCCCGACCGTGGTCACGCCGGGCGTGCGGCTGATCGCCTCCGCGCCGACCGAGGCGAGGCGGGCGACGACCGCCTCCGGCCCATCCGCGGCGACGGTCGCGACCTGGTCGCGGTCGAGCACGCGCCAGGCCTGACCGTCCTGCTCGGCCACCACCCACTTGATGTTCGTGCCGCCGAGGTCGATTCCGAGGTGGCGGCTCGTGGCGTGGCGCCCGGTCGCGTCCATCAGCCCTCGCCGGTCACCCGCGTGTAGGCGGCGGCGACGAGGACGATGATCGCCCCGAACAGGATCTGGCGAACGGCCTCCGGGTAGCCGAGGGACGAGAGGAGGGACGTCACGACGGTCAGGATGAGCGCGCCGACGATCGTTCCGCCGTAGCCCCCTCGTCCGCCCAGGATCGACGTCCCGCCGATGACCGCTGCCGCGACCGACGGCAGGACGTAGCTGTCGGCGAGGGTGACGCTGGCCGTGTTCGTCAATCCCGAGATGAGGAAGCCCGCCACGGCGGCGAGCAGGGCGGAGATGACGTACAGCACGATGAGCACCTGCCAGCCGCGCGCACCCGCCAGTCGAGCAGCGACCGGGTTGTCGCCGAGCGCGTAGAGCAGTCGCCCGAAGCCGGTCCGGCGCAGGCCGACCAGGATGAGGATCGCCAGCGGCACGAACACGAGCAGGCTGTTCGGCACGACGCCGACCTGGGTGCCGGAGCCGAGCGTCCGGAACTCGGCCGGGACACCGGCCCCGGTCTGGACCATCTGGAGCTGCCACACGTTGGCCAGCCCGAGCACGACGAGGCTCATGCCGAGGGTCATGATCAGCGGGTGGACCCGGAAGATGCCGACGCCCACGCCGGTCACGACCCCGGCCAGCGCAGCGGCGGCGAGGGCGATCGCGATCGCCGGGCCGAGCCCGACGTTGCCGACGAGGGTCGCCACGAGGAAGCCCGTCATCGACGCGACGGCGCCGACCGACAGGTCGATCCCGGCGGTCAGCATCGTCAGCGTCTGGCAGCCGGCGAGGATCGCGAGCGGCACCGCGGTGCGCAGGATCACCCCGGCCCACTCCGGACTCACGATCCCCGGCCGTGCGATCTCGGACAGGACGACGAGCCCCGCGAGGAGGGCGACGAGCGGAATGATCGGCCGGTCGCGGAACAGGCGGCGAAGGTCGGCCGCCGAGACGCCGGATCGACCGCGGCTCACGGCGGTCACGATCGGCTCCGCCGGATCTGGATGAGGCTACCGACCATGACCACGCCGACGAGGATGATCCCCTGGGCGACCGTCGCAAAGTTCGTGTTGACCTTGAGGAACGTCATGTCGGTCCGGATCAGCTGGAGGATGACGACGGCCACGAGCGGGCCGAACACGCCGCCCCGGCCGCCGGCAAGGCTGACCCCGCCGAGCACGACCGCGGCCACGCTCTGGAGGGTGTACGGGCCGGGGACGGGGGTCCCGATGCCGGTGCTCGCGGTCAGGCTCAGACCGGCCAGTGCCGAGAAGAGCCCCGTGATGGTGTAGGCGGCGATCTTCGTCCGGCCCACCGGGATGCCGCTGCGGAAGGCCGCCAGCCGGTCGCTGCCGATGGCATAGAGCGACAGGCCGAGGACGGATCGCCGAAGCGGCAGCCAGATCACCGCGACGACCACGACGAGCGCGACCGCGGCCCGCGGAATCCACTCGTTGCCGATCGAGCCGAGGATGAGCTCGCGCAGCCAGTCCGCGGAACCGCCACCGGGCGTCCGCAGCACGAGCAGGGCGCAGCCGGCCCACACGAACGACATCGCCAGGGTGACCACGATGTCCGGCACCCGGGTGAGCACGACGAGCGCGCCGTTGACGGCGCCGAGGACGAGGCCGAGGCCGAGCACGGCGAGCACGACGATGACGCCGAACTCGCCGCTCTGGTCCTTCATGAGGGTGGCCGAGACGACGCTCGTGAGGGCCATCATCGAGCCGATCGACAGGTCGATCCCGCCGGAGATGACGACGATCGCCTGGGCCACCGCGGCCAGGGCGAGTGGCAGCACCGAGATCGCCAGACCCTGGACCCCGGTCACCCCGTAGCTCGGCTGGATCATCCGGGTGAAGAGGAGCAGGAGGACGAAGAAGCCGATCAGGCTGAGCGTCCACGCGTTGCGCTGGGCCCAGCCTGCGATGAAGTCACCGGCGGACGATCGCCGGGCTGCCGCGGCGGCGGTCATGCGGGTGATCCCGGGGACGGGTCACCGGCCTCGGTGAGCGCCTCGGCGGCTACCGTCTCGGGCATCGGCGCGCCCGGGCGCAGGTCGTAGGCCGCCCGGAGCAGCGTCGGCTCGTCGGCCACCGCCGCGTCGATCTCGGCAACCACGCGACCGCCGAAGATGACGATCGCACGGTCGCACGCCTGCTGGATCTCCTTCAGCTCCGAGGTGTACAGGAGGACCGCGGAGCCGGCCGCCGCGAGCTCGCGCAGCAGGAGGTAGATCTGCTGCTTCGTCCCGATGTCGATGCCGCGGGTCGGGTCGAAGCAGAGCATCGTCCGGACGCCGCCGGCGACCCAGCGCGCGATCGTGACCTTCTGCTGGTTGCCACCGGATAGCCGCCGCACCTCCCCGGCGGCGCGCGTGTCGATCTGGAGCGTGGTGATCCCGCGGTCGACGCGTCGCCGCTCCTCGCCCAGGTTGATCGGTCCCCAGCCGCGCAGTCGCGCCGAGAACGGCAGGGCGATGTTCTCTCGAACCGAGCGCTGCATGAGCAGGGCCTCGGCGCGGTCCGCCGGCACGTAGACGAGGCCGGCCCGGATGGCATCTGCCGGATGGTGGAAGGAGGTCGGCGTGCCATCCACGAGGAGCTCCCCGCCGCGCGGCCGGCGCGAGCCGGCGAGGATGTCGAACAACTCGTCCTGGCCCTGGCCCTCGAGCGCAACGACGCCGAGGACCTCGCCCGGGTAGAGGTCGAACGAGACATCCCGCAGACGCGATTCGGAGGCGAGCCCGCGAGCCGAGATCCGGGGCGTGCCGGCGGCTCGCGAGCCGGCCGATACGTCCGCGCGGGCCGGCAGATCGTGGGCCGCCTGGCCGAGCATGAGCTCGACGATCCGTTCCTCGGAACCCGCCGTGACGTCGACGACCCCCACCGTCTCGCCCTCGCGGAGGACGGTCGCCCGATCGCACACCGCGGCGATCTCGATGAGTCGATGCGAGATGAAGATGACCGAACGATCTCCGCCTCGAATTCCGGCGATGACCTCGAGCACGCGCTCGGTCAGATTGGCCGGCAGGGCGGCCGTCATCTCGTCGAGCAGCAGCACGTCGGGCTCGATCGCGAGGGCCCGCGCAAGGTCGATGATCCGGAGGGTCGCGAGTGGCAGCCGGCGGGCCTGACTCGACAGGTCGAGGTCGGCATGGTCGAGCTCGCGCAGCCAGGCCGTGAACCGGTCGACGGGTGTCTCGGTCAGGCGCAGGTTGGACCGGATGTCGAGATCCGGGATGAGCGACGGCTCCTGGTAGACCGACACGACGCCGCCGCGGCGAGCCTCGGCGGGCGAGTGAGCGATGCGCTGCCGGCCGCGAACGGCGATCGTACCGCCGTCGGGGTGGACCGCCCCGGTCAGGATCTTGACGAACGTGCTCTTGCCGGCGCCGTTCGCGCCCATGAGCGCATGGACCTCGCCCGGGCGAACCGCGAGCGAGGCCGACCGGAGGGCAACGACCGCTCCGTAGGTTTTCGAGACGCCGGTCGCCTCGAGCAGGAGATCGGTGGCGGTGACGGTCATCGGTCTCCGGATCGATGGTGGGTGGGGTGGGGGATGCCGAGTCCGGCATCCCCCACCGGTGAGCGATGGCCGAAGGCTACTCGCCCGGCCCCTTGCAGGCGATGGCCTGTTCCGGGGTGTACGTGGTCCAACCGTCGATCTGCAGGCCGAGTGGCCAGAGCGGGTCGAGCCCGTCGACCTGCCACGAGGCGAGCAGGTCCTTGCCGGCGTCCGAGGTGTTCTCGGCGACGACCGGGACGAGCAGGACCGTGTTCGGCTGGCTGGCGTCCGGATCGGTATCGATCGTCTCGCCCTTCAGGAGCTTGAGCGCGAGGTTGATGCCCGCGCCACCGACGGCAGCCGTGTTCGTCACGGCCGCTCCCTCGAGGCCCGGATAACCGGTCTCGTCGAGGAGCTGGGCGACGAACGCGCCGAGGTCGGCGCCGACGATCGGCACGAACGGCTTGTTGGCGCCCTTGATGGCGTCGACGACCTGCGAGTCCATGCCGGACGTCCAGATGCCGTCGATCGAGTCGTACTGACCGCTGGCCAGGAAGTCGTTGATCAGCTGGGTCGTGGTGGCCGGATCCCATCCGGTGTGGACGCCGTCGACGGACGGGACCACCTCGATGCCCGGGTTCTCCTCGAGCGCGCGCAGGAAGCCGGTGTGGCGGTCCGTGTCGGCCGGGTGGCCGGCGAAGCCGCGCATGTAGTACACGACGCCCTCGCCGCCGAGCTTGTCGAACAGCCACGTGGCGCCAAGGTAGGCGTACTCGACCTGGTTGTTGTACAGGTTGTACGTGTCCTCGTTGGTCACGAACGCGTCGACGGACACGGTCCGGATTCCGGCCGAATTCGCCTCCTCGAGGGCCGGGTTGAGCGCCTCGGGGTCGTTCGGGTTGAAGACGATCGCGTCCACGTCCGCCGCGATGAGATCGCGGATGTCGGACAGCTGGCCCGCCGCGTCCGTGTTGCGATGGGTCGTGATGAGCTCGGACACCTCGCCCGACGCGAGCGCCTCCGCCTTGGCCGTGCAGACCTGCTCCTCGCGGAAGCCGTTGCCGACGCCGCCCGCATTCGAATACCCGATCTTGTAGGTCATCGGCTCCGCCGACGGGGCGTCGGTCGGGGCCGACGTGCCAGGTGCATCGGTCGGGGCGCTGGTCGCCCCGCCGCCGGTGCAGGCGGCCGCGACGATCGCGATCGCCGCGATGCCGACCACCAGTCGTGATCTGATCATGCGTGTCTCCTCCTCGTGTGCCAGCGACGAGCCGATCTCGTCACGTCGACGAACTGACGGTCCCCGCTCGCGGGGACCCGATCGATGGCCTCTATGTCGTCACACCTCCTGCGCCTGACGCTCGTGACCATCGCCCCCTCGGATGGCACGGGCCATGCGCTGCGCATGCTCACGATACGCAGCGTCGAACAGTTCCCGCGAGCGATCGGCCCCAACGACCGACGCCCGGGTGATGACCGGCGGCATCGCCCCGCGCTCGACGAGCAGCTGGGCGGTGCGCACCTTGATGGCATTGACGATCGCCACGGCGGCGAGCGACGAGCCGGGACCCACGGGCGTGTCGAGACCGGTGACCTCGATCATCGCATCCGCGTGCGGGGTACACAGGTCGATGACCAGGTCCGCCTCGTCGAGCAGCCGGCTCCCGACCGCCGGAGCGGGCTCGTCCGACATCGACTGGGCGACCGACGTGACCGCGATCACGCGCAGCCCGCGCCGCCGCGCCCCGCGTGCCATCTCAACCGGCACGGCCGACAGGCCGCCGGCCGAGAACACGATCATGACGTCGCGCGGGCCGAAGGCGAAGTTCGACAGGATCACCTCGGCCAGTCCCGGCACCCGCTCGATGAACATCGCCTGGCGCTGACCGTTGGCGCCGACGACCTGGGTGTGGAACGTCATCGACAACTCGACCATCGGGTTGAACCCGGGGTAGGAGCCGTAGCGCGGGAACATCTCCTCGACCGGGATGCGCGAGTGCCCGGTGCCGAACAGGTGGACGAGGCCGCCACCAGCGATCGCATCCGCGCACCATCCGCTCGCCGTCTCGAGCGGGCCGGCCTGCGTCTCCGCGAGGCGATCGAGCACCGCGCGTCCGGCGGTCAGCCAGGCAAGCACGGGCGGGGCCGCCCGGCCGGCCGTCACGCCGCCACCGGGCCGCGAGGTGTCGACGCCGACGCCGGCCACGCCTCAGTACCCACCATCGGACGCTCCGGCTCCGGCCGGGGTCGCGGCGACGCCGGCCTTGCGGGCCCGGAAGTCGTCGATGATCGCCTTCGTCGCGGTCGCGCCAATGCGGGTCGTCCCGAGCGCCATCACGTCGAGCAGCGCGTCGAGCGTGCGAACGCCGCCGGCCGCCTTGACGCCGATGTGCGGGGAGGTGTGCGCGCGCATGAGGCGCAGGTCGTCGTGCGTCGCGCCGCCCGGAGCAAAGCCGGTCGAGGTCTTGACGAAGTCCGCTCCGGCCGCCTCGGACAGGCGGCAGGCCCGGATCTTCTCGTCGTCGGACAGGTAGGCGTTCTCGAAGATGACCTTGACGATCGCCCCGGCGGCATGGGCCACGTCGACGACGGCGCGGATGTCGGCCTCGACGTCGGCGTCTCGGCCGGAGCGCAGCGCGCCGATCTGGATGACCATGTCGAGCTCCGTCGCGCCGTCGGCGAGTGCCCGGCGCGCCTCGAACACCTTCGTGTCGGTCGTGTGACTCCCGTGGGGAAAGCCGATCACGGTCCCGACCGCCACGTCCGTCCCGTCGAGGATCGCGCGTGCGTGCACCACGTCGGCAGGCCGGACGCACACGGACGCCACGTCGTACTCGGCGGCCAGCCGGCATCCGTCCTCGACGAACGCGTCGTCGAGTTCCGGGCGCAGGAGCGAGTGGTCGATCGCCTTGGCGATGTCGCGCTCGGTCAGCGTCTCGATCGAAGGGGTCATGCGGTCCGGGTCCCTACTTGATGTACGGGCGGAGGACGTCGCGGGCGAGCAGGAAGCCGCGCTTGACGAGGTCGTCGTCCCCCTCGAACCGGCGATCCTCGTGCTCGATGATGATGTCGCCGTCGTAACCGGCCCGGTAGAGGTCGGCGTGGAAACGGGCCCAGTCGACGTCGCCGAGGCCGGGCAGGCGCGGGACCTGCCAGCCCATCCCGGACGACAGCGTACCGCGCTCGTACAGGCCGTCCCGGTCGATGGTCAGGTCCTTGGCCTGGACGTGGAGGATGTGCGGCCCGAACTCCTTGATGAACCGCGTCTGGTCGATCATCAGCCAGACCAAGTGGGACGGGTCGTAGTTGAGCCCGATCGTGCCGCCCCACTGTTCGAGGATCCGGCGCCAGATGTACGGCGACCAGGCGATGTTGTGACCACCCGGCCACTCGTCGCGGCTGAAGATCATCGGGCAGTTCTCGATCGTGATCCGGCGGCCGTGGTCCTGCGCGAAGCGGACGATGTCCGGCCAGATCTCGAGCGCCCTGGTCCAGTTCTCGTCCTGGCTCAGCGCGGCGTCGCCGCCCATGAACGTGTTGACGAACGGGACGTCCATCTTCTCGGCGGCGGTGATGACGTGCCGGAGGTGGCCGATGACCTGGTCGCGGTGGGCCGGATCCGGGTGGAGCGGGTTGGGATAGAAGCCCAGGCCGGAGATGTTGAGACCGCTCGCCCGGATCTCCGCAGCAAGGTCTCGGCCCTGGTCGGCCGACAGGTTCGCCACGTCGATGTGCGACGTGCCGGCGTAGCGTCGCGTCGGGCCGGTCGTCCGTGGCCAGCACGCGATCTCGATGCTCTCGAAGCCGTTCGACGCGGTCCACTCCACGACATCGGCGAGCGGGGTCTCGGGGAACGGGGCGGTCAGCAGGCCGAGTCTCATCGGCGGACCTCCGGCGTGACGGGGTGGGGGATGGCGGCGGACCGATCGACATCGATCCAGCGACCCTCGCGGGCGCTGCGCGCGATGGCGTCGCCGACAAGCATCTCGTCGTGGCCGTCGGCGAAGGTCGGGTAGCCGGGGCGGGAGGAGGGCGCCCCGGCCACCACGTCTGCGTAGACCGCGCGGAAGTGCGCGGCGAAGGTGTCGAAGAAGCCCTCGACGTGCCCGCCTGGAAGCGCGCTCGCGGCCCGCCCGGCGGGGCCCATGAGGGCCGGGTTCTTGAGCAGGATCTCGTTGGGTCGGTCGCGATGCCCGATCCAGACCTGGTCCGGCTGCTCCGAGTCCCACGCGAGCGCAGCCTGTGAGCCGTCGATCTCGTACTGGAGCGAGTTCTTGCGGCCGGGGCTGATCTGCGACACGTTCACCGCGCCGCGCGCCCCGCCGTCGAAACGGAGGAGGATCGTCGCCGTGTCCTCGGTCGCGATGTCGCGCGCGATCGCCTCGGCTGCGCGGTCGGTGGCGAACGTCTCGACCGGGCCGGTCGGCTCGAAGTGGGTCGGCACGAAGGTTGCGAGATCGGCCATGACGGAGGCGACCCGCTGGCCGGTGACGAAGGTCATGAGATCGAGCCAGTGGGACCCGATGTCGCCGACCGCCCGGAGTGCGCCGCCGCGCTCCGGCTGGAGTCGCCAGTTCCAGTCGCCGGCGAGCAGGAGCCAGTCCTGGAAGTAGCGACCGGTCACGAGGCGGACCTCGCCGAGCTCCCCGGCCGCCACGACATCGCGCGCATGCTGGTTGAGCGGGTAATAGCGAATGTTGAAGTTCGTGGCGTTGACGAGGCCGGTTTCGGCCGCCTGCGCGACAAGTGCGGCCGATTCCGCGGCCGTCATGGCCAACGGCTTCTCGCACACGACGTGCTTGCCCGCCTCGAGCACGAGGCCAGCCTGGGCGACGTGGAGGTCGTTCGGCGAGGTGACATGGACGACGTCGACCGACGGGTCGTCGAGCGCGGCGTCGAGGGTCGGATAGGCGACCGGCACGCCGAGCGCCCGCGCGCGTTCCGCGCCGCGCTCCGGGCTGCTGCCGACGACACCGCGCACCTGGACGCCGATCCGGCGGAGCGCCTCGACGTGAACGGTCCCGATGAACCCGGTCCCGACGACCGCCGCCCCGACGTCCGCGAGCCTGCTCACCGAAGTGCGTTCATTGGGTGGTCACAACCTGTCTAGACAGTCTAGATGAAGTAGGCGGATGCTACGGCTCGGGTGAGTGCCCGGTCAAGGCCTGAGGTCGCGCGCATCCGACGGCGCATCCGACGGCGCATCCGATCCGCAACTGATCGTATTTGGCCTGTCAAGTGCAAAAGTCATTCACCTGCGGAGAAAAGATCCTCACCGGCAGGGGCCATCGTATGATCGAAACATGAGGGATGAGCTGACTGGGGTTCCCGATTCCGATGAGGACGTATCGCAGACCGAGGTTGTCGCGAATGGCGATGCAGATGAGGGTTCACGGACGCCGCCCGGCGGCAACGGGACGTCGGGCCGCGGTCCGATCGCCGAGGAGGCACTCGACGCCCTCGTAACCGTCCTCGACGAGGTCCGCCTTGGCCGCTCCCGGTCGCGCGCCGAGCTCGTCCGACGAACGGGCCTGGGTCGGGCGATCGTCGCACAGCGTGTCGGCGAGCTGCTCGAGCGAGGGCTCCTCGTGGAGGGGGAGGTCGGCCCGAGCACGGGCGGACGACCGCCTCGTCACCTGTCATTCCGCGCAGACGCCGGCCACATCCTCGCTGCTGATCTCGGAGCCACGAGTATCGCGGTGGCGCTCACTGACCTGGCCGGACGAATACTCGGTCACTACACCGAGCCGGCCGACATCGCCATGGGGCCCCGGGCGATCCTCGATCGCGTCGATGAGCTGTTTGCGGAGCTAGAGCACACCACCCGTGGCATCCCGGGTCCGCTCTGGGGTGTCGGGCTCGGCGTGCCCGGACCGGTGGAGTTCGCCTCCGGCCGACCGATCTCGCCGCCGATCATGCCCGGCTGGGATGGCTACCCGATCCGGGAGCGTTTCTCCGCCAGCTACCACGCACCGGTCTGGGTCGACAACGACGTCAACGTTCTCGCCCTGGGGGAGTGGAGGTCCGGTATCGCCCAAGGCCACGACAACGTCGTCGTGATCAAGATCGGAACCGGGATCGGGGCTGGGATCATCTCCGACGGTCGGCTCCATCGCGGCGCGCAGGGGAGTGCCGGGGACGTCGGTCACATTCAGGCCGTCGACGACACGTCGGTTGTCTGCCGCTGCGGCAACGTCGGCTGTCTCGAAGCCCTGGCCGGAGGGGCCGCAATCGGCCGAAACGGCGAGGCAGCGGCGCGCGAGGGTCGGAGCCAGAGGCTCCGGGCGGCACTGGACGAGCGCGGCGAGCTGTCGGCCGAGGACGTGGCACGGGCCGCGGCGTTCGGCGATCCCGTAGCGGCGGACCTGCTCCAGTCGGCGGGCCGGCGCGTCGGCCACATGCTCGCGAGCGTGGTCAATTTCTTCAACCCGAGCCTGATCATCATCGGCGGTGGTGTTGCGCAGAGCGGGGACCAGCTGCTGGCCTCGATCCGCGAGACGGTCTACCGCCGGTCGCTCCCCCTCGCCACGCGGGAGCTGCTCATCCAGCGCTCGTCGCTGGGCATGCTTGGCGGCGTGATCGGCACGGCATTGCTGGTCGTCGACCAGCTGTTCTCACGCGGGGCGATCGAGTGCTGGCTGCCGGCCGGGCGTCCAACCGGCATGCCGGAGGTCACCCGCTCGAGCTGACGGTGGCGCTCGCCGCCGGCTGGATCATCGCGTGCGAACCGGTTCCCGCACGATCCGCGGTCAGAGACGGCGGATCCGAACAACGCCGAACGAGATTTCCTCGCCGTGGTGCTGGAAGGCGATCTTGCCGCTGTCGGCCGCCATGAAATCGCCGAACTCCCGGAACTTGCTGCTGGCGATCAGCGGTCGCAACTCGTCCGCCCCCCACTCATAGGCGACGACAACGTCGCCGTTCAGCCAGTGCTCCACGGACCGGCCCTGTACCACGACGCGCCCTTCGTTGTCCTCTCCGACTGGCGCAAGCACCTTGGTTGCCTGCGGGGCGATGAGGTCGTAGGCGGCGGCTGCGGAGGTCGTCGGGTCGGCGCCGTCCGGATGGCCGATGTCATCAAGGATCTGGTACT
Organism: Candidatus Limnocylindrales bacterium; assembly: GCA_035720425.1. Classification (GTDB taxonomy): domain Bacteria; phylum Chloroflexota; class Limnocylindria; order Limnocylindrales; family CSP1-4; genus DASTOB01. The sequence continues at coordinate 15,226 of DASTOB010000040.1, read as the reverse complement.
CCGGACCGGTCGTCCACGCCGGTTGATCGGATTCGATCACGCGGTAGATCACGCCGCCATTGCCGCCCTCGGTCACGGCCCAGGTGAACTCGAGTTCAAAGTCCGTGAAGGCCTCGGTCGTGATCAGATCGATACCCAGTCCAGGCACCGTCCACAACCGGCCGTCGCGGACGATCCAGCGCCCGAATGGGAACTCCTCTTGCCCATACCCGCGCAGGCCAGTCGTCCGCCGGCCATCAAACAGCTCGATCCACGGTCCGGCTGGCGATTCCGGCGATGCCGAGTGCTTCGGGCTCGACCCTGGATTCGGAGTCCCACCCAGTCCATCACAGGCGGCCGCGGCGATGAGGAGGACGGCCGCCAGGCCGAGGCCGGCGCGGTGCTGAACCTGCTGATCCATCCCAGCCAGCACCCATCGTTGCGACAAGGTGCCCGACCATACCACGTACGGGCCGAACCTATGCCGACGACGTGCCAGGTTCGAAGTCAGATCGGCACACTTTTGCACTTGACATTACGAAGTATGATCGTAAGGCGCCGAAGTTATCGATGACCCGGCTCGACTCCGGGACGGCCCGTCGGCGAGGAGAAATGAGCATGGCTGCCCAGGCGCGCTCCCTGAGACGTCCCGCGGCAGTCCTGCGAAACCAGTCGCATCCGGATTTCCAGGCCGGCACGTGGAGGGACCGATTCCTGGCTTAGCGGCCCCGTGTAACCACCGCAACCTTCCCCTTCGCAACCCCTCCCCCTCGCCACCCTTCCCCTTCGTGGAATGACGGCGTCGGGGCTCCCGCTTCCCGATCTGGCGAGGAATGGCGTAGTCACAGGAGACTGGAGGAACGGCATGGTTCTGGATCGCAGCATCAGCAGGCGCGCACTCCTCAAGGTCGGAGCCGGCACAGCGGCCGCCGCCGCGCTGTCAACCTTCGCCGGGGCTTCAGTGTTCGCCGCCCCGAAGGCCGGCAGCGCAAACGGGCGGCTGATCCCCGAAGACAAGGTCGGCACGATCACTTTCACCCAGCGTGACGTTCCGAGTCGCATCGGCATCGCAGCAGCAGCGAGCCTTGGCGTCTCGCCTACGATGGGCTTCCTGGGCGGCCCGGGCTTCCCGGAGGATCCCACCGATCTCGGGCCGCTCGTGCCGCTCCCCGGCGGCTGGCGCGAACTGTTCGAATATCTTGCCGGCATCGGCTTCACGCAGATCGAGTTCGCCGGTTACGGCCAGAACGCCAACAACCCGGGGGGAACGGCCGCGTACAACGCCAGCGCCGAAGGCCGTGCCAACTACCTTGCCTACGCCGGCCGGCTACGCGGTTTCCTCGACGAGTTCGGCCTGCGCGCGATCGGTAACCATGGCTTCATCCCGAACACGTGGTTCGGGCCGAACAGCGCGGGCGGCACGATGTCCGCGGCCGACGAGCTGCGCTACCTGACCGAGCTCGAGTTCGCGGCGATCCTCGGCATGAAGTACATGGGCACCGGCAACGACCCGACGAGCGCGAACAACCGGAACGTCGAGGCCTGGGACATCGCTGGCGAGAAGTGGGAGGCTCTCAACGAGCTGAGCATCGCGAGCTTCGACATCCAACTCTACCCCCACAACCACTCGCCGGCCTACAACTTCCTGCAGGACGGCCCGATGGTTGAGGTCACGGTCAACCGCGTCACCGGCGAGCCGCTGGCGACTCCACAGGTCGTTCGGGGCGAGTCGGGCAAGCGGCTCATGGAGTACTACCTCGAGATCACGCGGCCGGACCTGTGCGGCATCGAGCTGGACATCTACTGGGCTCATGTCGCCCAGCACCAGCATCGCTGGTATTACGACTGGGATGGCAACCGGCGGGAGCTCATCTTCGACGTCCCTGCCTACATCTCGTCGAACACCAAGCGCATCCCGCTCTACCACGCGAAGGACGGCGAATCGACTGGTCAGGCTCCGGGGGTAGGGAACGGCTACAACTTCGTACCCTTCGGTACCGGCGACATCGATTTCCGGCATCTCTTCCAGACCCAGGGCGCAAAGGGATTCCACAATCCCAACTACGAGCAGGACAACGCCCCCGGCGGTTCCGGCGACCCCGGCCGTAGCCTGCGTGTCTCGAAGCTCAGCGGCACCAACATGGTCGCCCTGCGCGGCTGATCCATCGCCTTCCGGCCATCGCCAGCGGCGACCGGAACGTAGCCAATGCTCCCGGCGCGGCATCCACCGGCCGCGCCGGAGCCTGAGGCCATCAGGGCCTGCCCGGCCGTGATTCGGCATGCCCGCCAACCACCACACAAGTGCCCGATGTGAGGAGGTCTCGATGCGCAAGGCGATCGGTATTGCCAGCCTGATCACGCTCGTTGGATCGGTGCTCATCGCGCCGGCGGCGCTGTCGGCCCCACCCGACCAGGCGAGCAACCCCGAGTACCGCGTATACGTCTACACGCGGGGCGCCCCAGTGGCCCTTGCCAACGCGGCCGTAAAAGCCGTCAGAGACCTGGGCAAGGCACACAGCTTCACCGTTCAGTCGAACGGCGATCCCACCCAGTTCACCGACGAGAATCTCGCCCGCTTCCGGGCGGTCATCCTGCTGGCGAACAGCGGCAACTCGCTCAATGCCGCTCAGCGCGGCGCATTCGAGGACTACTTCCATGCCGGCGGCGGAGTCGTGTCGATCGGCGGCGCGATCGAGGCCGAGACAGACTGGGAGTTCCTGACGGAGGTGATCGGCACCCGCGCCTCGAGCCGGACCCATGTCCAGCCAGGGACGATCAAGGTGGCCGACCGGGTCCACGACGCCTCGAAGGACGTTCCCGAATACTGGTCGTGGACCGATGCCTGGTACAACTTCGAGGCGAACGTCCGCGGCGAGAGCCACGTCCTTGCGACCGTCGTCGAGCTCGTCGATGAGGTCGGCTCGTTCGAGGTCCAGCCATGGGGCGAGCGGCTCACGGGCATCGTCGGCGGCACGATGGGCTACGACCATCCAGTCTCATGGTGCAAGGACTGGCGTGGCGGTAGGTCGTTCTACAGCGCCATCGGCAACAGCGCGGCCGCCTTCAACGACGGCAATTTCCGAACCTATCTGGCCGGCGCGATCCGCTGGGCGGCCGGCGTCAGCGACCCGGTCTACAGCGACTGCGGCGCGACGGTCATCGCCAACTACCAGCAGACGAAGATCACGACCCAGCCCAACATCAGCGAACCGATCGGCTTCGACGTGCTGCCCGACGGCCGCGTCATCCAGACCGATCGCCGCGGTGGCGTCCGCCTCCACGACCCGGAGACGAACACGACGACGCTCCTCGCCCAGATCCCGGTCTACATGGCCAGCGAGGACGGCATGTACGGGCCCGGGATCGACAACGACTTCGCCACGAACCGCTGGGTGTACCTGTACTACTCGCCGCCGACGGTCAAGGACGTCAAGCTCTCGGACGGCTCGATCGTGACCCAGACGACACCGACGGGAAACGCCCCGAACACCGGCGCGTCGTACAGCGTGTGGGATCCGTGGGTCGGCTACTTCCAACTGTCCCGGTTCAAGTTCGTCGACGCGACCGCGACGACTCCGGCGCACCTCGACGTGACGTCCGAGGAGGAGATCCTGCGCGTCCCCCAGAACCGCGGCGCCTGCTGCCACGTCGCCGGCGACATCGACTTCGACCGCCACAACAACCTGTGGCTGGTGACCGGCGACGATACGCCGGCCGGAGGCGGCAACTCCGGCGGGTTTGGCCCGTTCAACGACATGATCACGGCAGCCGGTCTGTTCAACGCCCCGCACGTCGACGCCCGACGGTCGTCGCAGAACACGAACGACCTGCGCGGCAAGATCCTCCGAATTACCGTCAAGGAGGGCGCCATCGCGCCCGAGGAAGCGAATCAGCTCGGTGGGGCGTACACCGTTCCGGACGGAAACCTGTTCGCGGTTGGGCAGGAGAAGACTCGCCCCGAGATCTACGCGATGGGCTTCCGCAACCCGTTCCGCATCCAGGTCGACGACAACGACGTCGCCTACATCACCGACTACTCACCCGACTCGCAGACCCCGACGAACTTCCGTGGGCCGGCCGGCACCGGTCGATTCATGGTCGTTCGCGAGCCGTCCAACTACGGCTGGCCGCTGTGCTACAAGACGGATCTGCCGTACTACCGCTGGAACTTCAATACCTCTCAGCCGCTCGACAGCCCGCCGCAGGTCCACGAGTGCAACAATCCCACGCGGGGTCCGCTCAACGACTCGCGCTGGAATCTGGGTGGCGGCCCGACGGTCGAGCCCGGGCTCGAGTTCGGCCCGCCGGTCACCAACCCTGAGATGTGGTACTCGTTCACGCCTGAGAACCGGGCAGTCAACCCGCTCGGGACCCCCTGCTTCGAGTACTACAACGGCTCGGGCACGACGAACTGCCCGCGCGTCTTCCCCGAGTTGCTCACAGGTGGCGTCGGCCCGCACGGCGCGGCGGCCTACACCTTCGATCCGGACAACCCCGACGAGACCAAGTTCCCGCCGTACTACGACGGCTCGGTCTTCTTCGGCGAGTTCACCCGCGACTTCCTGCGCGAGATCCGGCTCGATTCGCACGGGCGGATCCAGAAGATCAACCGGTTGCTCGACTGCGGACAGGCAAACGTGGTCACGCCGTTCCCGTTCGAGTGCGACAATCCCATGGACCTCCAGTTCGACGACAGCGGGCATTTCTACCTGCTGACGTACGGCGACGGGTTCTTCAACATCAACCAGGACGCGGGCCTGTACCGCTGGGACTACGTCAAGGGCACGCGGACGCCAGTCGTATCGCTGTCGGCCTCTCCGACCAGCGGCGCGGTGCCGTTGACGGTCCAGTTCTCGAGCGAAGGGTCGTTCGACCCGGATCCGGGTGAGTCGATCTCGTTCGCCTGGGACTTCGACGGGAACGGGACGATCGACTCGATGGATCCGCACCCGTCCCACACCTACACGGCGATCGGGCAATTCACGGCCCGCCTCACCGTGACCGACTCGAGCGGCAAGAGCAGCTCTGCGAACACGACCATCACGGTGGGCAACACCGCGCCGGCGATCGTCATCGATGCGCCTGTCGACGGCGGCCTGTTCGCCTTCGGCGAGAGCATCCCATGGGCCGTTACCGTGAACGACCCCGAGGACGGCGCGATCGACTGCAGCCGGGTCGAGGTCACCTTCGTGCTCGGGCACGACGAGCACGGCCACGCCCAGGAGACTCAGACTGGCTGCTCAGGCGTGCTGCCGACCATCGCCGACGACGTATCGCACGGCGGCAACGTGTTCGGGGTGATCAGCGCCTCGTACACCGACCTCGGTGGCCCGGGCGGCGTGCCGGCGCTGACTACCGTCGAGCAAGTCCAGGTTCGTCAGAAGCGCCAGGAGGTCGAGTTCGTCATCGAGCAGCAGGGCACGAACGTCCAGACGACGAACGACCCGGGCGGGGGCGGCCAGCACCGCGGCTCGATGAGCAACAACGACTGGCTCCTTCTCAACGGATCGTTCAACCTCCAGGACATCGACGCGCTGACGTTCCGCATCGCGAGTACCGGAACGGCGATCCCCGCCGGGAACCCGCTCGCCGCGGTCGACGTCCGCCTCGACACGATCACCGGGCCGCTCCTCCTTACGGCCAACCTGACCTCCACCGGCAACGCGGCGACCTGGCAGAGCCAGAGCTTCCCGATCACCGACCCCGGTGGCGCCCATTCGATCTTCCTCGTCGTCCGCTCGATTCCGGGCGGTGCGACCGGCAACAACCTGTTCAACCTCAACTGGGTGCAATTCGAGGGCGACGGCATCTCGACGCTGCCGTAACCCGAGTCCCACCCGGCCCCAATCCGACGCCGCCGGGGGCCCACCCGGCGGCGTCGGTGCCCCGCCTCGACGCCAGCCCTGCGCGCGACCTTTCAGGCGTCCAGGTCAGGTGACGCGCTTCTGGCGCGATTCGCCTGGGGGACCGCGCGGGGCTCAGTTACCGGCCACGACGCGGTCGGTGAAGTCGCCGGACGCCTCATCCATCAGGATCAGCTTGTGCCGGCCGTCCGGCAGCGTCTCGCGCTTGATGACGACCAGGCCCTCGAAGCGCTCCGGCGTGCTCGCGATGCGCGGCGTCGTGCCGGCACGCCAGTCGAGCTCGACGGGCACCCACGCGTGCTCCCGGGCCGATTGGTAGCAGGCGTCAATGACCGCGTTGACGACATACCCGTCGTACAGCGTCTCGCGGGGCGCCCGCCCCTCGTCGATCGCGTTGAACATGTCGTCGAACATGTCGGCGTAGCCGAGCTCCGACACCTCGTCGCCGACCGGGAACAGCCAGCCGGCGCTCGTCTCGGCCTTCTCCGCGACGTAGCCGCCTCCGCCACCCGCGGTGAACATCTCGAAGCCGGTGCGCAGGAAGTGGTTCATCCAGATCGTGCCGCGCGTGCCGGCCACCTCGTCGCGCAGGTCCATCCCGCCGCGGAACGTCCAGCTCACCTCGAACTGGCCGATCGCGCCGGACTCGAACCGGATGAGGGCGATCGCATTGTCCTCGTCGGCGATCGGGTGGACGAGCGTGTCGGTGTGGCACAGGACCTCGACCGGCCGGTTCCCCTTGCCGACGAAGCTGCGAATGATCTCGATGCAGTGGCAGCCGAGATCGACGATCGCGCCCCCGCCGGTCTTGCGCCCGTCCCAGAACCAGGCCGAGTGCGGGCCTGGATGCGTCTCGCGCGAGCGGACCCAGGTCACCTCGCCGATGGCCCCGTCGCGCACGGCGGCCGTCGCCTTGAGGCTCTTGGGGGTGTAGCACAGGTCCTCGAGGTAGCCGCCGAAGACGCCGGCCGACTCGACGGCGTCGAGGATCCGGCGCGCCTCCTCGGCGTTGCGCCCGAGTGGCTTCGTGCACAGGACCGCCTTGCCCGCCTTCGCCGCGAGCTCGACCGCCTCGACGTGGAGGAAGTTCGGCACGCCGATCACGACGGCGTTCGTGTCCGGGTGTTCGATCGCCGCCCGCAGGTCTGTCGTGGATTCCGGGATCGACCAGCGCTCGCGGAAGGCCGCCCCACGAGACTCGCTGCGCGAGTAGACCACCCGGACCCGATCCCGGCCGCGACGCCCGTGCAGGGTCATCGTGTAGAAGTCGCCGATCAGCCCCGTGCCGAGCATCGTGATCGCGTGTCCGTCCATCACCGTTCCTCCGTGCGGGTGTGCTGATCGGCGAACGCAAACGCGCGCGCCGGATTGGTCACGAACAGGGCGTGGCGGACGGGATCGTCGACGCCGGCCGCCCGAAGCACGGCCGTGAAACCGTCGAGGAGCCAGGCAAGGCCCGGGGCGCCGCCGTGGACCCGGTAGTAGCGGCGGCGGGCCGCGTCCATGCCGAGGACGATCCGATCCGCGAGGCCGTCCTCCGCCATCGCGGCAATGAGCAGCGCGGTGCCGTTCGGCGCACCGGCCGGCCAGCGGAACGACTGGTCGTACTCGAGGAACGCGCCGCTCGCGAGCACCTCGCGCTGGTAGCCGCGATCGACGACCTTGTCGACGTGGCTGACGATCACGTGTGACGGCGCCACGCCGAGATCGGACAGCAGCCGGATCTGCTCCGGCGCGCCGGCGCCGTGCTCGCAGTGGGTGAGGATCGGCGCGCCCGTTTGCCGGTGTGCGGAGGCCGCCGCCTCGAACACGCGACGGTCGCGGTCCGACACGCCGCCGGCGCTCCCGGCGACCTTGATCACCCCCGCCCGATGGCCGGTCCGGCGGACCACCGGACCGGCATAGTCGTACGCGTCGATCCCGTCCGTGACGTCGCGCGCGAACAGGTCCGCCAGCTCGTCGATCGTGATGCGGTGGCTCCAATGGGCCGGACCGTAATAGCGGTCGTGGTGGAGTCCGGTCGGCGCGACGACGTGGACGCCGGTCCGCCGGCTCAGCTCCGCCAGCTTGTTCACGTTGCGCCCGGCGTCGCACGGCATCGCGTCGACGACCGTGCGCAGGCCGTGCTGCGCCGCCTCGCCGAGCTCCGCCGCCATGGCGTCGACGTCGCCGAGATCGAACTCCGGCTCCATGAGCACCGGCCGGCCACCATCGATGACGAGGTGCTCGTGGGCGTACGTGACGCCGAGCTCCGCGGCGTCGACGTCGCCGAGCACTGTCCGGACGATGCTCATTGCCGGGGGGCCACGCCGGTTTCGCCGGCATCCGCGAGGTCGACGATCGCGCCGTCGTCCCGCAGGCGCTCCCGCAGGACGACCGGGTCGACCCGGCGCGGCTCGACGCCGTCGCGCGCGGCCATCGCCGCTGCGGTCCCGGCCGCCTGACCCATCGCCATGCACTGGGCCATCGAGCGAACCGACGCGTGCGCGTCGTGCGTCGCGCTGAAGCAGCGCCCCGCCACGAGGACGTTCACCGCGTCGCGCACGACGAGCGTCCGATACGGGATGCCGACGGCGGCGCCGTCCGGGAGGTACTGCCAGCGCGTGTCGGCGCCGCCGTGGTGGTCCTCGATCGGCGCACCGCACAGGCCCACCTGGTCATCGAAGGCGCGGCCCGCGAGCACGTCGTCGCGCGTCAATCGGGCGTCGCCGTACACGCGCCGCGTCTCGCGAACGCCGATCTGTGTTCCGAGGGCCACGAGCGCCGCGGCCTCGTAGCCCGGCACGCAGTCGGCGAGGAACCGGGCGTATTCGAGGGCCTGGCGACGGCCCTCGATCTCGCGCCGAGTGAGGAGGTCCGGGTCCGTCGCGCCGACGAGGCGACCGTCGCGCGTCTCGGTCGAATCGAGCCGGGTCATGATCGTCGCGGTCATGCCTTCGACCGGCGTGATGTGGTCGCTGCCCTCGCGCCGGGGGAGCGCATAACCGCCCGTCGTTGCCGCCTCCGCCATGAGCGCGTGGAACGCCTCGCGCGGCAACGCCCGGCGACGGCCGACGTCGACGTTGACCATCCGGAACGTCGTCGTCAGGGTCTGGGCCGGGTCCTGCTCGCCGGCCGTTTCGTAGCCGAACCCGGCGAAGTGGCAGAGATCTGCGTCGCCGCTCGCGTCAACGAACACTGACGCGCGCACGCGCGCAAGGCCACCCTTCGTCGCGACGAGGACCTCGTCGACCCGCCCGTCCCGAACCGTCGCGTCCTGGACGAACGCGTGGAGCAGGACGCGTGCCCCGGCATCGGTCACGAGGTGTTCCCAGGCCACCTTGAGGTGCTCGGCGAGATACGTGACCCCCGTCCCGGCGCCGTACGTGTTCGGGCGCTCGACGACGCGTCCGAGGCGCCGGAGTTCCGCCACGACCTCGTCGGGGATCCCGCCGACGACCTTGAGCGCGCGACTCCCCGGCGTGTAGAACCCGTAGAACGTGTCGAGTACCGCCGTGCTCGTCCCGCCGAGGAACGGCAGCTTCTCGACGAGGAGCGTCCGAGCGCCCGCGCGCGCCGCGGCGATCGCGGCGGTCGAGCCCGCGGAGCCGGACCCGACGACGCACACGTCGACGGACGCGATGATCGGATGCCGCGCGCCTGGGCTCATGGCGCCGGATCCGGTTCGGCCGCCACCACGGACCAGCCCCCGTCGATGGTGAGGACCTGCCCCGTCACCGCGCGCGCGTCATCGGACAGGAGGTAGGCCGCTGCGGCAGCGACGTCATCGGCCGCCACGAAGCCGTCGACGAGCGGCTGCTTGCGTCGGGCGAAGGCGACCGTTCGCGCGTCCTGCGCGGCGCGTTCCGCCATCGGCGTGGCGGTGAGCGACGGCGCGACGACGTTGACCCGGATCAGGTCAGGCGCGTAGAAGGCGGCCATCGTCGTCGCGAGCGCGGTGATCGCTCCCTTCGCCGCCGCGTACGCGTGGGTCGCGAAGAGCTCAGGGACCGGTCGCGCGGCGAGCACGCTGCCGACGAGGACGAGCGACCCGCGTGTCCCCGACGGTCCGGGGGCCTGGTCGAGCATGCGGCGCACGACCGCCCGGCAGACGAGCGCCTGCGACCGGAGGTTGAGCTCGACCGTCCGATCCCAGCCCTCCGCCGTCAGCTCGTGGATCGGCCCGTCGCCGAACCGCCGGCCGCTGCCGCCGGCGACCGACAGCAGGCCGTCGATCCGTCCGAACGTCGCGGCCGCCGCCTCGATCGCCCCATCGGCCTCCGCCTCGACGGTCAGGTCGGCCGCGTGCCAGGCAACCGATCCGCCGCCGTCCGCGAGCCGCTCGGCGAGCGCCCGGGCGTGGTCGGCCCGGCGCGATACGACGAACACGGACCATCCGGTGGCGGCGAGTCGCTCCGCGGTCGCAGCGCCGATGCCGGTCGAGCCGGTCACGACGCAGGCCGGGCGGGCCCGCTCCGTCGACCCGCTCATCGGCCGTTCTCGAGCGCGAGGATGGCGGCCGCGGCCGCGGCGTCGGTCGCGAGGACCCGGACGCTCCCGGTCGCGAGGGCGCCCCGGATGGCCTCCGCCTTGGCGGCTCCCGCGGCGATTGCCACGACGCGCGGCACGCGGCGGAGCTGGTCGACCCCGATCGCGATGGACCGTTCGGCCAGGTCCGGCGCGACGAAGCGGCCCGCCGCGTCGAAGGCGTGGACGACGAGGTCGCCGACCGCGCCGCGTTCCCGAAGGCGCTTCACCGTCGCGGCATCGAGCACGCCGGAGCGCACGAGCGACGACTCTGCCCGGGCCGCGCCATCCTCACCGTCCGGCCCGAACGCGCCGCTCCCGCCGCGCGTCCTCCCTCCGCCGAACGCCCCGATCCCGACGACGGCCATGGTCAACCGATCGAATGCCGCGAGCGTCGCAGCGAGGTCCGGTTCGGCGAGGAGCGCCCGCCGGCCGGCGGGATCATCGACGAAGACCGGAGCGTGAAGCGGCCGATGGGCGGCCCCGAGGCGATCCGCGAGGACCCGCGCCAGCTCGCCGGGATCGCGCTCGCGCCCGAGGCGCACGGAGCTGCCGGCAAGCTGGACGACCTCGATCGAGTCGTCCTGACGGGTCGGGACCTCTCGCACGAACGCGGCGAGCGTCGAGCCCCAGGCGATGCCGACCACGTCGCCGTGCCCGACCAGGTCGCCGACGAACGAGCCGGCGAGCCGCGCCACCCGGTCGCGCGCGTCCGAGGGCCCATCGGCCGCCACGATGCACAGGTCGAGCCCGAACCGCTCCTCGAGGGCCCGCGCGAGCCCGCGATCCCCGGCCGGCGTATCGCGGAACTCGATCCGGACCAGGTCGTTCGCGAGGGCGTGGTCGAGGAGCCGCGCGACCCGGAAGCGCGACATGCCGAGGCGTCCGCCGATCTCGACCTTCGACAGCTGCCGGTCGTAGAAGAGCCGTGCGACCTGCGTCGCGACGTCGGCGGGGACCTCGGGAGCCCGTCTCATCCGGCCGACCCGCCGGAACCTGCGCCGGCGAGGAGCTCGACGATCGCCCGTCGTTCCGCCGGCGCGGCGCGCACGAGCGCGGAGCCGATGCCGACCGCGACCGCGCCGGCGTCGAGGAACGCCCGGGCGTTGCTCGCGTCGACGCCGCCGGTGGCGATCGTCTCGACCTCCGGCAGCGGACCGCGCAGCTCGCGAACGTGGGCCGGGCCGAGCGAGGAAGCGGGGAAGAGCTTGACGAACGTCGCCCCGGCTCGCCAGGCTCGATCGACCTCCGTGGGCGTGTACGCGCCGGGGATGACCGGCACCGACCGCGCCAGCGTCGCCGCGACGACATCGGGATCGAACACCGGGCTGACGATGAACGTTGCCCCGGCGTCGGCCGCCGCCTGGACCTGTGAGCCCGTTCGGACCGTGCCGGCGCCGACGATCGCGTCGTGCCCGCGCCGGTCGAGCGCGTCGCCGCAGGCGGCGAGGTCGGCCGCGGCGTCCGGCGCATCGAAGGTGATCTCGAACGCGCGGGCACCTGCGTCCGCGAGTTCCTCGACGAGATCGACGAGCCGTTCCCGCGGCGTGACGCGGCGGAGGACGACGATGAGCCGCCCGCGCCGGATCCGATCGGCGATGTCCGATCCCCGCAGGCGCAGCGCGCGATCGTCCACGGGCCGATCGTAGAACGTGCACATGTGAGATGCAAGCGCTCAGATGAGCACGGGCCACGAACGCCGGGAACGCCGGCCGGCTCCCTTCACGCGGGAGCCTCTCGGCATGACGTGGAATCGTGGGCGAGCGCGGGCTTCGCCGCTGCTGCCCCGGCCAATCCTGCCGATTGACGTGCGGCGAGCGCGGGCCTATGCTCCGCACATCCCACCCGGCCCGCGCTGCGGATCGATTCCGCGCGACGCCCAGTCCGGTCACACCCGCAGGTACCCCTACCCACATGCCCAACGGCTCCGACCCGCGCGACCAGCGCTCCCGAAACCGACGTCCTCGCCGCCGCGTGCCCGTCTCGCGCGCGCCGGTCACCGAATACGAGGAGCAGCAGGAGCTCGAGGCGGCCCGCGAACGGAACGACCTCGACGTCTCCGATCTGCGTGAGATGAGCGTCAACGAGCTCCGCCGCGTCGGTCGCGACCTGGAGCTCGACACCGGGACCGGCGACCGCAAGGACGACCTCGTCGATCGGATCCTCCAGCGCCAGACGGAGCGCGCCGGTCACGCGTACGCGTCGGGCATCCTCGACATCGTCGATGAGGGCTTCGGGTTCATGCGCCGCCACGGCCTGCTGCCGAGCCCGGACGACGTGTACGTCAGCTCCAGCCAGGTCCGGCGCTTCGGCCTGCGCATTGGCGACCGGGTCAGCGGCGCGGTCCGCGCGCCGCGCGACGCGGAGAAGTACTGGGGCATGCTCCGGGTCGACGCGGTCAACGGCGTCGACATCGAGACCGCCCGTCGCCGGCCGGTGTTCGGCGACCTGACGCCGATCCACCCGGACGAGCTGCTCAACCTCGAGAGCGACTCGAAGAACCTCAGCCAGCGCCTGATCAACCTCGTCAACCCGCTCGGCAAGGGACAGCGCGCGCTCATCGTGAGCCCGCCCAAGGCCGGCAAGACGTTCCTGCTCAAGCACATCGCCAACGGCATCACGGCGAACTACCCGGAGATCCTGCTCATGGTCGCGCTCATCGGTGAGCGGCCGGAGGAGGTCACGGACATGCGCCGGAGCGTCAAGGGCGAGGTCATCAGCTCGACGTTCGACGAGCCGACCGAGAACCACACCCACGTCGCGGAGATGGCGCTCGAGATCGCCAAGCGCCAGGTCGAGACCGGTCGTGATGTCGTGATCCTGCTCGACTCGATCACCCGCCTCGCGCGCGCCTACAACCTCGCCCTCCCGCCGTCCGGCCGGACCCTGTCGGGCGGCATAGACCCGATCGCGCTCTATCCGCCCAAGCGCTTCTTCGGCGCCGCCCGAAAGATCGAGGAAGGCGGCTCGCTCACGATCATCGGCACGTGCCTCGTCGACACCGGCTCCCGGATGGACGACGTGATCTATGAGGAGTTCAAGGGCACCGGCAACTCGGAGCTCATCCTCGACCGAAAGCTCGCCGAGAAGCGCATCTTCCCGGCCATCGACGTCCAGCGCTCCGGCACCCGGCGCGAGGAGCTGCTCCTCGAGGAGGGCACGCTCAAGATGGTCTGGACGATGCGCCGGATGCTGTCCGCCGTCGGCACGAACGAGGGCATCGAACTCCTCCTCAATCGGCTAGCCAAGACGGACAACAACGCCCAGTTTCTCGCGACCCTGACGAAGAGCCTCGACGCCTGAACGGGCGCTCGGCGGGATGTCAAGGGCATAACAGCCCGGAGCTCCCGGCTGTCGGGTTTGCGACAGGCGCCGGACTCGTGGTACGGTTCCGCGCGTCGTAGGCCCGACTGTCACTCGGGCATCGGCCGCGTAAGAGACCCCCAGCTCGATACCGCGACCCTTGGACGGTTCGCCCTGTGCGCCGAGCGCGCCGCGCGTCCAACCGACCGTCCCCGCCAGGAGACCGTATTGCTGAACGCATCGGTCGGCGTGCAGCGTGTCATCGGACGCCTGCGACCCGGCCAGCGCACCCGATCGCCGCTCGCGACCCGCCTCCACCGGAGGACGGTCGACGTTGCCCGGACCGCATCCGAGGCGATCACGCGCACCCGTCGACCCGACGACGCACGGCCGATGCCGGTCGCGGCGGCGCGGTCCGTGCGCGATGCGGCACCGGTTCGCCTGCGGCTCGTCATCCGCCGCCGCCTCGGACCGGACGCCATCCTTCCCGTCGCCGTTGCGGCCGTCGTACTTGCCGGATCCCTGTTGAGCGTCCTTCCTGATGCGTTGCCGAGCGCGCCGGTCGGTGGTCCGATCGGGGCCGGCAGCGCCCCGCGCATCGCGGTCGGCGGCTCCGGCACCGTCCTCGGGGCGTTCGACCAGGCCGGCGAGCCGATCGCGGAAGGCGCCGGCGAGGGCCGGTTCCGCGCCCTCGATCCGGAGGCCTTCGCGGTCCAGGAGGAGCCGGACGCCACGAGCGAGCCGGCCCTCGATGGCGCGTTCCTCGACGACGGGACCCTCGTCAAGCCGGTCGCCGTCGACACGTCCGTCGCGGACGGTCGCGATCTCCTGCGCACGTACACGGTCCGGACGGGCGACACGCTGGTCGGGATCGCGGACGCGCACGGCGTGTCGATGATGACCGTCTGGTGGGCGAACAAGCTCTCGAGCAAGGACGATCTCAAGGTCGGCCAGGTGTTGACGATCCCGCCGGTGACCGGCCTCGTCGCGACCGTCCAGGAGGGCGACACGCTCGAATCGCTGGCCACGAAGTACACCATCGACGCGGACGCGATCTACGAGGTCAACGGGCTCGAGGATCGCGCACTCGTGATCGGCCAGACGCTCGTCCTGCCCGGCGCGGCCGGCGAGGCGATCGCGACGCCGAAGCCCACCGTTCGGCCGCGGACGACCGGCTCGACGCCACGCGTCAGCGGTCCGGCGACCTACACCGGCGGTGCGTTCGGCTGGCCGGTCTCAGGCGGTGGCAACTACATCAGCCAGTACTTCCGCTACGGCCACTACGGGCTCGACATCGCCGCGGACTACGGTTCGGCGGTCGTCGCCGGCGGCGAGGGCACGGTCATCTTCGCCGGCTGGAAGAGCAACGGCGGCGGCTACCAGGTCTGGATCGCTCACGGCTCCGGGCTGTACACGACGTACAACCACATGTCGGCCGTCACCGTTGGCGCCGGGCAGTCGGTCGGACGCGGTCAGCAGGTCGGCCGCGTGGGCCAGTCCGGCTGGGCGACCGGCCCGCACCTCCACTTCGAGGTCTGGCGCGGAGAGATCTGGAACGGCGGACGCCGCGTCAA
>DASTOB010000039.1:0-6434 GCA_035720425.1 Candidatus Limnocylindrales bacterium | reverse complement strand
AGTTGCAGGAGATCTCGACCGACGGCCGGCTCTACAAGGAGTCGTACCGTGACGCCCAACTCGCCGGGACGCCCGGCGTGGCAGGAGGAGCCCGGTGAGTTTCCTCGAGCGGGTGGACCAGAGCATCCGCCGAAGCGTGGTCTGGCGATCGCTGTTCCGCCAGCCGTACCCCAACGACGAGCGGTCGCGGGCGTACGCGGTGATGAACAACGTGTTCCTGCACATCCACCCGGTCCGCGTCCGACAGCACGCGGTCAAGTTCGCCTACACGTTTTGCCTCGGCGGGCTGTCGTTCTTCCTGTTCCTCGTGCTGACCGTGACCGGCGTTTACCTGATGTTCTACTACGTGCCCTCGGCGGAACTGGCGTACACGAACATCCTCGACATCCAGAGCAAGGTCACGTTCGGCCTGCTGACCCGGAACATCCATCGCTGGGGCGCCCACCTGATGGTGTTCTTCGTCTTCCTGCACATGATGCGAGTGTTCTATCACGGGGCGTACAAGCCGCCGCGCGAGTTCAACTGGGTGGTCGGCGTCGTCCTCCTGTTCCTCACGATCATGCTCAGCTTCTCCGGCTACCTCCTGCCGTGGGACCAGATCGCGTACTGGGCGATCACGATCGGGACGAACTTCGGGACGTACTTCCCGATCATCAACACGCCGACGACGCTCATCCTGCTCGGCGGCCTCGAGGTGGGCCAGAACACGCTGCTCCGCTTCTACGTACTCCACATCATGTTCTTCCCGTTGCTTGCCGCGATCTTCCTGGCCGTCCACTTCTGGCGCATCCGCAAGGACGGCGGCATCTCCGGCCCGCTGTGAGCCGAGGAACCCATGTCTGACACGAAAGCTCCGCCCGAGCGCCGCGTGCTCCCCGTCGACGAGCGTCGACGGACGGAGATCGACAAGCAGCGCGTGCCGATGTCGGCCCGCCCGTACCGCCTGCTCGCGCTCGTCAAGCAGGACGCCGTCGTCCGTGTCCAGAAGGAGCCGGACGACACGGTCATGACCTGGCCGCACCTCCTGTCGATCGAGTTCCTGGCGGCCGGCGTGATGAGCGTCTTCCTGCTGCTCATGGGCCTGTTCATCAACGCCCCGCTCGAGGAGCTCGCCAACGGCAACGTGACCCCCGCCGTGGCGAAGGCGCCGTGGTACTTCCTCGGGCTCCAGGAGCTGCTCGCGTACTTCCATCCGACGGTCGCCGGCGTGCTCGTCCCCACGTTCGTGCTCGTCGGGGCCGCGTTCATCCCGTACATCGATCGTGGCGACGTGCTCGCCACGCGGCCGTCCCAGCGCAAGACGGCGGTCGTCCTGTTCACCCTGTTCTGCATCCTCGGCCTGACCGTGACGTTCATCGGCATCTTCTTCCGCGGACCCGGCTACAGCTTCGTCGTGCCGTACCTGCCGTTCTTCGAGAACAGCGTCGACGGCCTCCACTTCGCCCTCTGACGAGCACCGGAGGACAGTTCCAGCCGACATGAGCAACTACCAGGTCGAACCGGCCGCCAAGCCGCAGGCCCTCACGAAGGAGGCGCTCAAGTCGCTCCGCCGCGCGCCCGTCCAGGGGCTGTCGCGGCGGCAGCTCCTGCGCAACTCGCTCGGGGCCGGCTTCGCCGTGTGGCTGCTCGAGGTGACGGCCGGGTCGATCGGCTTCGTCTGGCCGAACCTGACCGGCGGCTTTGGCGGCACCGTCCGGATCGGGACGCTCGAGGACCTCAAGCTCCAGAACGCGAGCCTGCCGATCGGCGAGGGCTTCCCGGCCTACGTGTCAGAGGCGCGGGCGTTCATCGTCCTCGTCGATCCGGCGCGCCAGCA
This sequence comes from Candidatus Limnocylindrales bacterium, assembly GCA_035720425.1. Taxonomy (GTDB): domain Bacteria; phylum Chloroflexota; class Limnocylindria; order Limnocylindrales; family CSP1-4; genus DASTOB01. The sequence goes on along the minus strand of DASTOB010000039.1, from coordinate 4,618 downwards.
GTTCGTGCCCGGCGAGGATCCCACCGGCGAGGGCAGCGCGGTCAACGTCCGCGGCCTGTACCAGCGCTGTCCGCACCTCGGCTGCAAGCCCAATCCGTGCCTGCGTAACTTCTGGCTCGAGTGTCCGTGCCACGGCTCGCGCTATGACCGGCTCGGCGTGAAGGTCGCCGGCACGGCCTACGGCCCGGCCCCGCGCGGCATGGACCGGTTCGCTGCTTCGGTCGACGCGGAGGGTGTGCTCACCCTCGACACCGGCAAGATCAACCTCGGTCCGCTGCCGGTCGCGCTCGGCCAGCCGGGCGTCATCCCGCCGAAGAGCCCGATCGGCTGCATCTAGGCCCGTGATCACCCCGTCCCGTCACCGAGGAGACCGATGACCGACGAGCCCGGACGCGAGCCCGAGCAGCGTCTGCCCGCCCGCCGCCCGCCGTCCGAGGCCGCACCGGCGGAGCGATTCAGCGCGCCCCCGTCGGCCCACCGGGCGGACCTCTCGCCTGAGCGCGCGGCGCAGATCGTGCGCCAGTCGTCGAATGCGCGCTGGATGGGCTTCCTCGTCGTCCTCGTCGTCGTCGTGTTCGTCATCGCCTACTACTTCTACGAACTGATCGGAATTCCGTTCGTCACCAACGAGCCGCGGCTCGTCGCCCAGGACGAGGTGCAGCAGGTCGTCGCGATCGAGCGGGGCTACAACCTCTACCAGGCCAACTGCGCACAGTGCCACGGGGTCAACGGCGAGGGTGGCATCGGCCCCCTCCTCAACGACCAGATGAAGCTGTTCGTCCACCTCAACGAGAACTACCTGCGGACCGTCCTCGAGGTCGGCGGCCGCTACGTGTGCGGGAACGACCCGAGCGTGATGCCGGTCTGGTCGAACGAGAACGGCGGTCCGCTCAACTACCGCCAGATCGACGAGCTCATCGCGTTCATCCGGGCACCGAAAGGTGGTCATTACGAGGTCCGGGATCCGGAGCTCAACGAGCCGATGCACGATCCGGAGACCGGCGAGCCGTTGACGTTCGAGGGCTGGCGCGACCCGGACTTCCGCCCCGCGCCGGGTGCCACGCCGGTGCCCGCGTGCTGGACCCGCCCCGGCGGCGGCGCCAGCCCCACCCCCGGACCGTCCGTCCCGCCGGACGCCACGACGCTCGAGCTCACCGCGGTCGGGATCGCCTTCGACGTCACGGAGCTCGAAGCTCCGGCCGGCGAGCCGTTCGCCATCCACCTCGTGAACGACGATCCGGCGGGTGTCTTCCACGACGTCGACATCGAGACCTCCGAGGGCCAGGTCCTCCAGGACACCGCCACGATCGATGGCGGCTCGGAGACGACGTACGTGTACGAGCCGCTCGAGGCGGGTGAGTACGTCTTCCAGTGCTCGATCCATCCCATCCCGGCGATGACCGGGACACTGACGGTCAGGTAGGGACGATGACGCAGGCACTCAGCGCCGGGCCCGCACCCCGCCGTCGAGCCCTGTTCGGGCTGCTCGACGCCGACGGCTGGGGCTGGGCCTCCGTCAAGGCCTTCTTCTGGTTCATCCTCATCCTGTTCCTGCTCGGCTACCTCCCGGATCGGGCGTATTACTTCACCGTCGGTCGGACGCTCGACCTCGGCATCCTCGCGTTCTCGCCGGTGAACTTCTGCCCGCCGGAGAACGAGACACTGCCGTGCCCCGCGCCGCAGGGCGCGGTCCTGCCGTGGCACCCGTCGCCGACGGAACTGTCATTGCCGGAGGCGCGGACGGACGGCGCGCTCGTCCAGCTCGGCAACCAGATCCTGTTCATCGGCGGCTCCGACGGGACGACGGCGACCGGCGAGGTGCTCGTCGCCACGACATCCGGCACCGGCAACTTCGACCGCTGGGCACGCGGCCCGTCGCTCCCCGCGCCGCGCGCCGACGCGGGCGTGGCCTTCTTCGGCGGGTCGATCTACGTCGTCGGCGGGTACGACGCGGACGGCGCGCCGACCGACACGACGTTCGTGCTCACGCCGGACGCGGCGAGCGGCGCCCTCGGCGAGTGGCAGACGTCCGAAGCGGCGGAGCTGCCGCTCGATCTCCCGGAAGCGCGCGCTGGGGCGAGCCTCGTGGCCCTGGCCGACGGACTCCTTCTCGCGGGCGGCGCGAGCGCGGACGGGCCCACGGCCACCGTCTGGAAGGCGACCCTCGAGGGCGAGGCGCTCACCGCCTGGGCGCCCCAGCCGCGCGAGCTCGCGGTGGCCGTGACCGATGCGGTGGGGGTCCTCAACGGCGATTACGTCTGGATCTACGGCGGAACGGACGCCGAGGGCCGCGCGACCGGTGCGGTCCAGCGCGGCACGATCGGGAGCAACGAAGAGAACGACGGGCAGCTCGTCGAGTGGGGCGTTCGCCCGGTCGGCAATCTGCCCGAGGCGCGCACGAACGCGTCCGGCTGGGCGGCGAACGGAGCGCTCTACCTCGTCGGCGGCTCCGACGGGACGCGGCCGCGAGGCGAGCTGTACTGGGCGGTGCCATCGACGGACCGCGAGCTGGGCGAGATCCTGACCGAGTGGCACCACCTGCCGCAGAGTGACCTGCCGGCGGCCGGCCTATCCGGCGCGGCAACGCTCGTGTCCGGTCCGAACGCGATCCTCGTCGGCGGCGAGACGGCGGACGGGCCGATTGCCGCGGCGGCGCGCTCGAACCTGGCGCCGATGGAGCCGTTCTTCCGGCTGGGCCTCCTCGGGGCGACCGTGCCGGCGCTCAAGATCGACGGCGAGATCGGCCAGCAGCTGGGCTATCTCAACGCGACGGGCGTTGGCTCGGTCAACTTCGCGATCCTCGTCGTCATCGGCTGGATGTTCGCGCACAAGGAACAGACCCGGCGCCTCTGGGATCGCATTCGCCGCCGCGGTCGCTGAGGGGCTCAGCGGCCAAGCGCTCAGGGCGGAGCGGCTCCTCGCCGACGGGCCGCGCGGGCGACCGCCCTCGCGTACCCGTCAGTCGGTTGTGAGGGCTCCTTCGCCCGTTGCGGGCGGGCCCGTCCGCACCGGCAGCCCGGCACGCTGCCACGCCTCGATCCCGCCGGCCACGTTGACGACGTCGGACCAGCCGTTGCGAATCAGATGAGCCGTCGCCGCGAGTGATCGCGACCCGGCGGCGCACATGACGAGCAACGGGCGATCTCGCGGGAGGTCGCCGAAGCGCAGGGCGAACGTCGAGATCGGGAAGAGGGCGGCCCCCTCGACGCGCACCGCCGCGAACTCGCCCGGCTCGCGGACGTCGACGACGAGCGCGTTCGTCCCGTCGGCCAGGCGCCGGTGGGCCTCGGTGACGTCGATCGACGGGATGCCGCCGGGCGGTCTCATGGGTGGCGCGCCCGTGCGGTTTGATCGAGTTGCCCGGCTGGCCCCGTCGTCGTACCCGTCCGCCCGATGCGGGGCGGTTCGACGGTGGCAGTCGGGTCCGCCTCGAGGGCGGATAGGCGGGCGTCGACGGCATCGACGAGTGCCTCCAGGTCGACCTCGACGCCGATCGCCGGACCCGCCCCCGCACGGATGGCGTCGCGCGCGGCGGCCAGGCGTGCCCGCGCTCCGACCAGGTTCCGGGCGACGCCGAGCGGATTGCCGCGCACGTCGTGCACGAACGCGGCGGCGAGCTTGATCAGGCCCTGGTGAAGGTCGCGCTCGGCCGGGTCGTCCGTGCCCATCCAGGCCGGCTCGAGCATCTCGTGGGCCTCGAAGAAGTCGCCGCGGTCGTACGCGGCCAGGCCGGCCGTGAAGGCGGCACGCCGGTCGGCCACCCGGAGCGGCCGATACGCCTTGGCCCGACCGCCCTGCTGGACCGTCGCGCCGCGCGGGCTCGCCGTCATGTCAGCTCGGTGAGGGGCTGCCGCCCCTCGAAGCCCGTCGACAGCTCGTGCCACCACGCCACGTCACCCTCGCCGAGGCGCCAGCACAGCCAGACCTGACGCCCAGTGACGAGCGCCGGGAAGTCGATCAGGCCCGATTCGATGTCACGCAGCGTCACGCCGAGCTCGTCAATGCGGACGACGCCGGCCTGCATCTGGTCGATGACGCCCTGCATGCGCATCCGCAGCAGACGCAGGTTCTCGGCAGCCTCCGCACCGGCGCCGGCCGATCCGATCGCGGCCGATTCGTCGCCGGGCGTCGTCGCGAGCACGCGGTCGCGCAGCCGGATCAGCTCGGCGCGCTGATCGCGCAGCGCGACGAGAATCGGCTGGAGCTCGCGGAGCGTCTCGTTGGCCTCATCGAGATCGAAGAACCGGGTCACCGCCGGATTCTAGGCGAGCCGGCCAGATCGGGTCGGTCGACACTCGCGGCGCGACTCGGGCTGCCCGGCGCGGCGCGAATCGGCGGGCCGACGCCGCGCGAATCGGTCGCCCGACGCCGCGCGAGCCCGGCGGCCGCTCCGCGTCGCGGCGGCCCGAGCCCGGCGGCCGCTCCGCGTCGTAGCGGCCCGAGCCGGCGGCCGCTCCGCGTCGTAGCGGCCCGTCCAGCGCCGCCGCCCCGCCTCCACACGCCCGTGACGATGGGGTCGTCAAATTTGGGCTTGGCGCCCTGACAGGCGACCGATCCGGCCCGAGCGCACTGCGCCTATCGGCATCCCACCACGCAGGTGACGATGCGGTCGTCACCG
>DASTOB010000038.1:0-5589 GCA_035720425.1 Candidatus Limnocylindrales bacterium | reverse complement strand
TGGCCGGCGATGAACGCGAGTTCCTGCTCGATCTCCGCCACGTGCCGGTGGCCGCCGAGGCCGTAGGCCGACACGCTCTCGTTCACCTCGCCGAACATGAGGTGCGCCTTCGCCTCGCGCCCCGCGCCCGACACGCCGCTCTTCGCGTCGACGACGAGGTCGGCGATGAGGCCGGCGCGCGCGAGCGGCGCGAGGGCGAGGAGGGTCGCGGTCGGGTAGCACCCGGGGGCGCCGACGATGGCGACCGGCGCGTCGGCCAGCGCGGCGAGCTCCGCCCGATGCAGTTCCGGCAGGCCATAGACGGCCGAATCGAGGGCATCGGCGTTGGGGTGTTCGAAGCCGTACCAGGTCGGGTAGTCGGCCGGGTTGCGCAGGCGGAAGTCGGGGCCGAGGTCGATGACCGTCGTGCCGTCGGCAGCGATCTCCGGGACGGCGGCCGCGGCCGCGCCGTGGGGGAGGGCGAGAAAGACCGCGTCGGCGTCGGGCCGATCGGCGTCGACCGTCAGGTCCGTCGTGGCCAGGTGCGGGTGGATACCACCGATCGGGTCGTCGGACCGATTGCGCCCGACGAGCCCGACGATCTCGACGTTCGGATGGCGCGACAGGATCCGAACGAGCTCCGACCCGACGTAGCCGGTCGCACCGACGATCGCGACGGTCAGCCGTCTCGGCTCGCCGTTCGCGGCCCGGGTACGGGCGGAGCGGGGGAGTGCCCTCGAGGGAAGGCCAGACCGGCGGTCCGACGCAACCGACGCCGTCTCGACACCCGCGCTCACCGGCGCACCGTGGGGCACAGCCCCGTGCCCCTCACCGGGGGCTGGGTACCGTCGAGATGCGCGTCGCCCGCGCTCGGATCCGCCGTCATGGTCGCATGACTATACAGGGATGATGCATAGTCATGCAAGGTCGCACCCGTCGGCCCCGGCACCACGTCCCATTCGCCCGTCCCACGGCTGAACGCAACGCCCCGAGCCCCGATCCCGTCCCGTTCACCCGCCCCACGGGTGGGGGCGGGACTGGGCGGACCAGGGCGCCCGCGCCCCCGCCAACACCCTCTCCACAAATACCCTAGTAATTTAGTCGGGATACTGTATGATGCGCGGACGCCCACCACCCCAGGAGATCCGACCGATGCCCAGCGCCGTCCCCGCCGAGCTCGCCGCGCACCTCCCGCCCGCCCGCATGATCGACCCGCGCGGCCACCGCTTCGGCGCCGCCGTGTCCGGCCTGCTCCTCATCGGCTCGTTCCTCGCCAACGCACCGATCGGTGTCGCGATTGCCCTCGCGTCGATCGGGGTGAGCGCGGCATTCGGTCTCCGATGGTCGATCTACGGTGTTGCGTGGCGCCGGATCGCCAAGGCGCTCAGCCTCCCGAAGACCGAACCGGAGCACGAATACCCGCCGCGCTTCGCGCAGACCCTCGGCAGCGTCGCCCTCATCCTGTCGCTCGCCGCGTTCGCAGTCGGCGCGCCGGCCCTCGGCTGGCTGTTCGCGCTCGCGGTCGCCGCGCTCCAGGGACTCCTCGCCGTGACGGGCTACTGCCTCGGCTGCCGGCTGTACTTCCTCCGATGGTGGGTGCCCGCCGCAGTCACGCGCATCTGGACCCGCGGCCGACGCCTCGGCGCCGGCGCGACGACGATCCCCATCCAGTACCGCTGACCCGAACCGACCGACGAGACGCCTGAAGCCGACCGACCTCGCCGACGAGGCGTCCGCTCAGGGCGCCCATCCCATCCCGGGTGTCTCGATCGTTCCGCTTGGTTCGAACCATCCCGAAAGTGCCGTCCAGGACACCGGCTTTCCGCGCGATACGCCAGCGGCCGAACGACCGAACGACCGACCGACCGACCGACCGCTACCCTCGGACGACCTCCGGTCGGCGGTACGGCCCGGTGACCACCACCTCGCCCGACGCCTCTGACGGCGCAGCACCCGTCGCGCGGACGACGTATCGGTGGTGAATTTCCGTCTCCCCGGCTGACAGCATCGCGCTCACCGGGCAGTACGTCGTGGCCGACAGCTCGATCGCCCGCCGCACCGCCTCCTCCGAAATCCCCGCGCCGGCGACCTCGTGGACCACCTCGATCCGCGTCAGCACCTGCGGATACTCGGAGCGCTGGACGGCCGACACGGACACCGTGTACGACTCCACGCGCTGCCGTTTCTTGATCAGGATCGCGATGACGTCCATCGCGGAGCAGGCGGCCAGGGTCGCTGCGACCGTCTCGACCGGCGAGAGCTCGCCGGACTCCGCCTCGTCGCCGAAGACGATCGACCGTCCCGTCCCGGTCAGGACAGAGAACCGCATTCCGCCTTCGTACCGGAGCGTGGCCTCGCGGGTGCCCATGAACGGATGCTAGTGGAAGACGCGGCGGCCTACTCGTGAAGCGCGCGGCGGACGGCCCCGACCAGCACCTCGGCGGTGAACGGCTTCGGGACGACCGGCGCATCGAGCGACGTGACGACGTCGGCCTCGGCGAAGCCCGACATGAACACGATCGGCACGGTCGGGCGCACCCGACGCACGACCGCCGCGAGCTCGGCCCCGCCGACGCCCGGCATGACGAGGTCGGTCAGGACGACGTCGATCGATACGGCGGGATCCTCGACGATGGCGATCGCGGCGGTGGCCGAGTCGCCGCGGATCACCTCGAACCCGTCACGCTCGAGCAGCCGGCCGGCCAGTTGGCGGATCGCCGGCTCGTCGTCGACGAGCAGCACCACTGGCCGAACCTCCGTCCGATCGGGAGCCGAGTCGACGGTGGAGATCGGGGCCGACTCGGAGGCCGGCGCCAGCGGGAGCACGATCTCGAAGGTCGAACCCGCATCTGGCGCGGAGCGGACGCTCACCGTCCCTCCGGCTCCGTCGACCGCCCCGTACACCGTCGCCAGCCCGAGTCCCGTGCCACGCCCCGCCTCCTTCGTCGTGTAGAACGGCTCGAAGGCATGGGCGAGCACATCGTCGGTCATGCCCGTCCCCGTGTCCGCGACGACGATCCGTGCCCGCTCCCCATCCGAGCCCGCGGACACGCTCAGCCGACCGCCTTCCGGCATCGCATCCCGCGCGTTCACCGCCAGGTTCATGAACACCTGCTCGAGCTGCGAGCGGTCGATCAGGACCTCGACCGGCCCCTCCGGCCGCTCGACGACCAACTCGATCTCCGGGCCCAGCAGCCGCCCGGCGAGTGAGGCGAACTCCGCGATGGCCGCACCGAGCTCGACACGTTCCGGGCGGAGCGGCTGGCGCCGGCTGAACGCGAGGAGCTGCCGGGTGATCGCCGTCGCCCGATCGGTCGCCTGCCGGATCGCCACTACGTCGTCGCGCCGCGGATCGTCCGCCGCGAGCTCGTGCTCGAGCAACTGGGCGTGGCCGCCGATGATCGTGAGGATGTTGTTGAAGTCGTGCGCGATCCCGCCGGCGAGAAGACCCAGCGCCTCCATCTTCTGCGACTGGCGGAGTTGCTCCTCGAGTCGACGGATGGCGGCTCGCTGACGGACCTGCTCGAACGCGGCACGGACGAGGTACGGCAACTGCCCGTACTGCTTCGGGGTCTTGACCACGTAGTCGGTCAGGCCCGCCTTCATCGCCTCGACCGCGATCTCCTGGTTGCCCGTGCCGGTGAACATGATCACCGGCCGATCCGGGTATCGGTCGCGGATGCCGCGCAGCACGACGAGCCCGTCCGACCAGCGCAGCCCGTAGTCGGTGATGACGAGGTCGAACGCCCCCGCGTCGAGCGCGACCTCGAGTCCCGCCGCGTCGAACACCTCGACGATCGTCACCTCCGGCAGGTCGCGCTCGAGCGCGCGGCGGACGAGCCGCCGATCGTCGGGGTTGTCGTCGACGAGCAGGATCCGGGTGGGCTCGACCGCCCCCGAGGCGGCCGGGATCCCGTCGTGCGGTGCCGGCTGGTCGGTCATCGCGGCGCCAGGAGCGACGCCCGGGCGGACGGTCGGGCGAGCTCTTCCGCGGGGGCAGGCCGGCCGAACAGGAATCCCTGGCCGAGCGAGACCCCGAGGGTCCGAAGGCTGCGCCGCTCGGCGTCCGTCTCGACACCCTCCGCGAGGAGGGTGACGTCCGCCTGCGCGGCGAAGTGGGCCATGCCCGCGATGAGCGCCTGGCGGGCCGGGTCGCGGTCGACGTTGCGCACGAGCTCGATGTCGAGCTTCACGAACTGCGGGCGGAGCTCGAGGATGTGTCGAAGGCCGCTGAATCCGGCCCCGGCATCGTCGACCGCAAGTCGTGCCCGCGGGCCCAGCGCGGCCAAGGCATGACGGAATGCCTCGTAATCGCCGATCGGCTCGTGCTCCGTCACCTCGAGCACGGTCAGCCACGCCCAGCGATCGAGGAGGGCTGGCAAGGTCTGCCCGTCGAGGATGACCGAGGGCGACACATTGACCGACAGCCAGGCCGACGCCGGCAGCGGGCCGGCCGCCTCGAACGCCGTCCCGAGCGTCGCCCGCTCGAGGTCCGCGCCCATGCCGACCGCGACCGCGTCGGCGAAGCGCAGGTCCGGGCGCGTCCCGTCGGTGAACCGGGTCAGCGCCTCGTAACCGACCACGGCGCCGCTGCCCAGCTCGACCACCGGCTGGAAGACCGGCGTGAACTCGCGCCGGTCAATCACCCGCGAGATCGTGGCCGCGATGTCCTCGTCGGCCCGAAGTTGCTCGATCGCCGGTGCCAGCAGCGCGGCCGCGACGGCGCCGTACTCGACGAAGGTGGGGAGTTGCCGCGCCCACGATTCGAGGCTCACCCCATGTGTGCCCGCGATGAGCACGCCGATCACGCTATCGCCGGAGCGGAGCGGCACGTAGGCGCCGGTCTCGAACCCGAGCTTCCGCCAGGCTTCGATGTAGTCCGACGTCGCACGCAGCTCACGCCACTCCTCGACCCATGGCCCGGTCGCCGCCCGCTCGTGGAGGTACGCGGCCCGGTCGGCCTTCAACCGGCCGCCGACCGGCACCGGTGCGCCGTAGTGGGGCTCGACGCCGAGCGCGATCGCGGCCGGCCCATCCGGGTCGTCGACGAACGCGTAGATGGCGACCACCGCGAGGGACATCGCGGCCCGCACTTCCGCCGCGACGAGGGCGGCCGTGTCCTCGGCAGTCGATCCCCGTCGGAGCCGGCCGAGTGACGCCGCGACCGCCTGCCGAGCGGCGATCTCCCGCTCGAGGTCCGCTTCGACCACCCGCCGCTCCGCTCGTTCCCGCGCCCGCTCGATCGCGCCGCGGACGACCGCACCGAGGCGGTGCTCGCGCTCCGCGCCCTTGAGCACGTAGTCATCGAGCCCGGCCTTGAGCGCCTCGACCGCGATCTCCTCGCTGCCGGTTCCCGTGTGCATGACGACGGGGCGCTCCGGCCAGCGCGCCTTCACCGTCCGCAGGAGCTCGAGCCCCGTCGTCCAGCGCAGGTGGTAGTCGGTGAGCAGCAGGTCGAACCCGCCATCGTCGAGCGCGCCGTCAAGCGCTTCGGGCGTGCCGATCTCGACGACCTCGACCTCGCCGAGCTCGCGCCGGACCTGGCGCGCGGCGAGGGCCCGGTCGTCCGGGTTGTCGTCGGCGATGAGGACGCGCGGGTGGCGACCGGTC
>DASTOB010000037.1:0-7622 GCA_035720425.1 Candidatus Limnocylindrales bacterium | reverse complement strand
AGCGGCGCGCCCTCGCGGAGCGCCTCCTCGGCGGTCATGACCGGCTCGAGCTCGTCGTACGCGACCTCGACGAGCTCGGCGGCGAACTGGGCGGACGGCTCGTCCTCGGCGATGACCGCGACGACGGGCTCGCCGACGTGGACCACCTTGTCCATGGCGAGGATCGCGTGGTCGCGGATCGCATGGCCGAACAGGTGGCGGGGCAGGCGGAGGAGGTCGGACGCGACGAGGATGTCGAGCACGCCCGGCGCGGCCCGCGCCCGCTCGACGTCGATCGACAGGATCCGGGCATGGGCGACGGGGCTGCGGACGGTCTTCGCGTGGGCGAGCCGGGGCAGGTCGACGTCGGCCACGAACGTCGCCCGGCCGGTCACCTTGAGCGGGCCGTCGGTGCGCGGAACGGAGCGGCCGACGACGCGGAACTCCGGCGGCGGCGTGTGGCGGCGCGACGCGTGCCAGGCGGCCACGGTCTCGCGGAGCGGGCGCCGGGCGCGGCCGTCCGTGATCGGCGGTCGCTCGCCGCGGGCGAGGGCCCGCCCGACGCGACCGAGGTGGATGGCGATGAGGTGGCGTGTGTAGTCGGCCGCGCCGTCGGCGTCGTCGAGCAGATCGGCGTCGTCGGCGAGGGCGTCGGCGGCCGCGGCGAGCCGGTCGTCGAGCGTCGCGAGGTCGCCGAGCAGGAGATCCTCGGCGGCAACGCTCCGGAGCGGCACCGGGCTGGCCGCGCCGACCGCGGCTCGCGCTCCGACGACGGTCCGGCCGGCCGAGTCGAGGTCGAGTCGGAGCGCGACCCCAAGCATCGGCCGGTGCTCGAGTTGCTGGACCCGCCGGTAGCCGACCCGGCTGCCCGGTCCGGGGAGCGGGACGACGACGGCACGCAGGATCTCACCGGGCTCGAGCGAGGTCGCGTACGGCCCCGCGATGAATTCGGCGATCGGGATCTCGCGCTCGCCGGCGGTGCCGACGACGAGGAGACGCGCGTCGAGCGCCGCGAGCAGCGTGCCCGGGTCCGAGTGCGGCTCGGCGAAGCACAGGTTGCCGCCGAGCGTGCCGGTCGCGCGGACGCGCGGATTGGCGATCCGGCCCTCGAGCGCGGCGAGCAGCGGCACGATCGTGCGGACGGGCCCGGACCGGGCAATGTCGCGGTGCGTGGCGAGCGCCCCGATCTCGACCCGGTCGCCGCGGTCGTCGATCGCCGCGAGGCCCGGGATCGTCTTGAGGTCGACGAGCGCGTCGTAGCGCAGCGCGCCCTGCTTCATCGCCAGGAGCAGTTCCGTGCCGCCGGCGTAGAGCGCGGCGTCCGGGCCCGCGTCGAGGACCATCCGGCTCGCCTCGGCGAGGCTGCCCGGCTGGAGGATGCGGAACGGATGCGGATGGCTCGGCATCAGTCAGCCTTCGGACGCCGCGTCGCGCGCCCGGAGGATCGCCGCCACGATCGACAGGTAGCCGGTGCAGCGACACAGGTTGCCGCTCATGTGCTCGATGAGCGTCGCGTCGTCCGCGTCCGGCTCCGTGTCGATGACGGCGCGCGCGGCGAGGAGCATGCCGCTCGTGCAGAACCCGCACTGGAACGCGCTCTCGTCGAGGAACGCGCGCTGGACCGGATCGAGCTCGTCCTCCGCGCGGGCGAGGCCCTCGACCGTCAGCACGTCGCGTCCGCGCGCCTCGTAGGCGAGGAACGTGCACGCGCTGCGCGGCAGCCCGTCGACGAGCACGGTGCAGGCGCCGCACGCCTGGACGTCGCACGACACCTTCGTGCCGGTCAGGCCGAGGCGCGTCCGGAGCGTGTGGGCGAGCGCCTCCCACGGGGCAACCTCGACCTCGACGGGGCTGCCGTTGACGGTCATGGCGAGCCCGATGAGCGGGACGGCCGGCTCAGCCATCGCCGCCCCCGAGCGCGCGCCGCAGGGTCGCCACGAACGCCTCGAACACCTGGTCGCCGCGCCGCCGGATCGGCACCGCGCCGAGCGAGGCGAGCCGGCCCAGGACCTCCATCTCGCTCGACACCTCGAGCCGGGACCCGCCGCCCTCGGCGGCCAGGACGATCGCCCGGACCTCGCCGCGAACGCGGGCCTGCCCAGCCCGGTCCTCGCCCGACACGGCCGCGACCATCGCCTGCCCCGCCGCGTCCTCGGTGACGTCGATCGCGAGCGGGACGCGGACGCTGAACGGCCCGAGCCGCTCGACGAGGAGCGCCTCGAAGCGGCCCGGCGCCGCCCCGGGCTCGAACCGCTCGATCGAGGCGATGCACGCCGCGACCCGCAGCGGGTCGCGCACGAGCGCCCACGCCTCCGCCGGTGAGACCGGCAGGTCGGCCGACTTCGCGATCGACAGGATCATCGGACGGCTTCCCCGGCGTGGACCGTGACCGGGCGGCCGGAACCGGGCTCGGCGAGCACCTCGCCCTCCTCGGCGATGACCCGGCCGCGCAGGATTGTCATGACCGGCACGCCGGTCACCTCCCGGCCCTCGAGGTTCGTCCAGCCGCACTTGTAGTGGCTCGTCGCGGCGCGGATGACCGCCCGGCGGGCCGGGTCGACGAGGACGAGATCCGCGTCGGAGCCGGGGGCGATCGCCCCCTTGCGCGGGTAGAGTCCGACGAGCCGTGCCGGGTTCGTCGCGCATAGGTCCACGACGCGCTCGAGGCTCAACCGCCCGGCGGCGACCTCAGTGAGCAGGAGCGACAGGACGTGCTGGATAGACGGGCTGCCCCCCGGCGCGGCGTACATGTCGGTCCAACCGCGCTCCTTCTCCTCGCGCGTGTGGGGCGAGTGGTCGGACCCGACGACGTCGATGATCCCGCCGGCCGTCTCGCGGAAGAGCGCTTCGGCGTGATCGTCCGGGACCCACATGTGGAGCGCGTATGGCCCGAGCCGCTCGATCGTCGCCCACGAGTTCGCCACGAACAGCGAGTGCGGGTTCACCTCCGCGGTCACCGTCCGGCCGGCCGCCCGGGCCGCCCGGATCAGCTCGATCACCCCGATCGTCATGACGTGGAGGACGTGGAGCCGGACGCCGGTCTCGCGCTGGAGGAGGAGCATCGTCGCGACGCCGGAATCCCAGACGATCCCCTCGCCCATCCGGCCGGCCCGGGCGTACGAGCGGAAGTCCCGGCCCCAGCGCTCCTGGGCACGGCCGACGAACAGCTCGTACAGCGACTGGTCCCAGGCGTGGACGAACAGGGGCTTGCCGGTCGCCGCGACCGCCTCGCAGATCCGGAAGAGCGTCGCCCGGTCGTCCACGGCGATGCCCGGCATGTGCGGATACGAGCGCCCCACGTCGCGCATCATGAACACCTTGAACGCGGTCGCGCCGGCGGCGTCGAGCCCGGCGATGGCGTCCGGGTCGGTCGCCGCGGCGTTGTGCCCGAAGTCGACGACCGACTTCGCGGCGGCATTGGCGAGGTGGGCGACGAGGCGGTCCGCGGTGTTCGTCGGGGGCGACACATTGGGCATGTCGAGGGCGGTCGTCACCCCGCCGGCGGCGGCGGCCCGCGACCCGCTCGTCCAGTCCTCCTTGTCGGTGAAGCCCGGATCCCGGAAGTGGCAGTGCGTGTCGACGAGGCCGGGCAGGACGGCGAGGTTCGTCGCGTCGATCCGGCGCTCCGCGGCCGGCTCGTCGCCCGCCGGGCGGACCTCGACGATCCGCCCGCCGGCGACGACGACCGTGCCGTCACGCCAGCCGTCCGGGGTATGGATTCGGTGCGAGCGGACGACGAGGTCGGCCATGCCGCCCGGTGCCGCCGCTCCGCTCACCGCGCCGTGACGGGTCAGGACGCCGCGAGGCGGGCGCGCAGGAGGTCCGGGTCGACCGGCGTCTGATGGATCCGCACGCCCGTCGCGTTGTAGACGGCGTTGAGGATCGCCGGCGTCGACGGCACGGTGGCGATCTCCGAGATGCCCTTCGCGCCGTACGGCCCCTCCGGGAACGGATCCTCGACGATGATCGTCCGGACCGTCGTCGCGTTGAGGCTCGTCGGCACGCCGAGCTTGCGGTAGTCGAGCCGCCGCCACGGTGGCGAGCCGGCGACCGATGGGTAGTTCTCGGTCAGGGCGAGTCCCTGGCCCATCGACACGCTGCCGATGAGCTGGCCGCGGATCTGCTGCGGGTTGATGGCCACCCCGCAGTCGTGGGCGGCGATGACCCGGAGCACGTCGACCCGACCGGTCGCCTCGTCGACGCCGACGATCGCGACCTGGGTCGCATACGCGTACGTCGGGTAGTTGCGGTACTGGTCGCGCGGGACCGTCCGGCGCGCCTCCTGGTCGGACAGCGGCCAGGTCTGCGGCGCGATGTACTCCGCCTCGGTCCGCACGTCGATCCCCTCGGCCGCGGCTCGCTCGAAGACCTCCCGGAGGGTCATGAGCCGCTCCTCGACGACGTACTGCGTCCACTGGGTGCGGAACTCGTCGTCGACGAGGGCGATCTCGGCCGGGTTCCGGCCCGTCCACCTCGCGACGAGGTCGAACAGCAGCTTCTTGAACTGCTTGCCGGCGATCATCACCGCGTTGCCCGACACGAGCGTCTGGCGCTGCCCGGACGCGGAACGGTGGGAGTGCACGATCGCCGTGTCCTGGGTGACGATGTCGAACCGGCCGAACGACAGGCCCGTCGACTGTGCCGCGAGCTGGACCATCGTCGTGCGGATCGCCTGGCCCATGTCGACGACCGAGGCGATGAGCTCGACCCGGCCGTCCGCCTTGAGCGTGAGCGTCGCCCCGGCGTCGTCGATCTTGCCCTTCCCGGCGCCGACGTTCTTCATCCCACCGGCCACGCCATAGCCGATCCGGTAGCCCGGCCGCTCCAGCGCTTTGTACGTGGGCCACTCCTCCTCGAACGCCGCGCGGCACGCGTCGAGCGTGGCGACCGCGCCGACGCTGGACGGGAGGTGCTGGCCGGTGATCGTGTAGTCGCCCTCGACGTACATGTTCCGGCGCCGGAACTCGAACGGGTCCATGCCGATCTGCACGGCCAGCTCGTCCATCATCGACTCCATCGCCACGGCGCTCTGGTTGATGCCGTAGCCGCGGAACGCGCCGCCGAGCGGGTTGTTCGTGAGGACCGCCTTGCCGTCGATCCGGACGTTCGGGACGCGATACGGACCGCAGGCGAAGATGCACGCCTGGTCGATGACCCGCGGGCTGTTGCCGGTGTACGGCCCGCCGTCGCACACGAGCGTCGCGTCGACCGCGAGGAGCGTGCCGTCCGCGTCGACGGCGACGCGGTAGTCGAGCTCGAACGGGTGGCGCTTGACCGACGTCCGGAGCGACTCGCCGCGCGGCAGGACGATCTTGACCGGCTTCCTCGTGACCCACGCGGCGACGGCGGCCATCCCCTCGAGGTGGATCTCGAGCTTCCCGCCGAACCCGCCGCCGAGCGGGGTCGACACGATCCGGACCTTGTCGCGCGGCAGGTCGAGGATCTTCGTCAGCTGCTCGCGCGTCTCGAACGGCGCCTGCTGCGGGACGTAAACGGTCACGCCGCCGTCCCGGACTTCCGCGAGGCAGGCGAGCGGCTCGAGGTAGGCGTGATCCTGGCGCTGGGTCGAGAAGTGGCCCTCCACGACGTGGGCGGCGGCGGCGAACGCGGCGTCGATGTCGCCGACCTCATGCACGAGCGCCTTGCACACGTTGCCGGGCGCCGAGTAGACGAGCTGCGGGGCGTCCGGGGCGAGCGCGTCGGCCGGGCTGAACAGGCCCGGCAGCGGTTCGTACTCGACCGTCACGAGGTCGACGGCCGCCGCCGCCTGCTCCCGCGTGTCGGCCAGCACGAGCGCGATCGGGTCGCCGGTGAAGCGGACGAAGTCGTGCGCGAAGACCGGCTGGTCCGGGACCGTTCGGCCATGGGCGTTGAGACCGGGCACGTCGTCGGCCGTGAGGACCCAGCGGACTCCCGGCGCCGACTTGGCGGCCGACGTGTCGACGGACAGGAGCCGCGCGTATGCGTGGTCCGACCAGACGACGGCCCCGTGGAGCATGCCGGGCATCACCCGGTCGTCGGCATACGGCAGCTTGCCCTGCACGCTCTGGAAGCCGTCGACGAGGACGGCCGGTGTGCCCATCGGCCCGTACGTCGGCTGCCAGCCCTCGTACGTCTCCGGGTTGTCCAGCCACTCGGCCGCCTGCTGGACCGCGTCGAAGATCGGCTCGAACCCGGTGCAGCGGCAGATGTTGTTCCTGAGGCCCTCGCGGATCTGCGGCAGCGTCGGGCACGGCGTCGTCTCGAGGAGCGCCTTCGAGGCCATGATCATGCCCGGGATGCAGAACCCGCACTGGACGGCGCCCCGGTCGAGGAACGCCGCCTGGATCGGGTGGAGCGTGCCGTCCGGGCGGGCCAGCCCGTCGATCGTTTCGATCGACGTCCCCTCCGCGCGGCGCATGAGGAATGTGCACGCGTCGAGCGGCCGGCCGTCGACCTGGACGACGCACGAGCCACAGTCGCCGCTCGTGCAGCCGTCCTTCGTGCCCATCAGCCCGAGGTCGTCGCGCAGGAATCGAAGCAGCGTGCGGCGGCCATCGACCCGAGCGCTGACCGGCTCGCCGTTCAGGGTGAACGTGAGCTCCTGCAGGGTTTCCGCCGCCGTCTCCATCCGGTTCCTCCCACCGCCGCGTCACGCGCCGGACGATTGCATCTCGTCGTATACAATAGCGCCCATTCGCACGCTTCGACCAGCGAGTTCCGGCCACGGTCGGAGGGAGGGAGGCGGACCGTGCCGCGCCAGGGCCCAGCGTGAGCACCGCGATCCGGGTCGCCGTCGGCCTGCCGGTGCGGAGTGCGGGGGCGGACCCGGACGTCGTGCTCACCTGGGCCGTCCGCGCGGAGCACGGTCCGTTCTCCGGCCTGGCGGTCCCCGACCGGGTCGTTCACGACGCGCTCGAACCGCTCGTCGCCCTCGCCGCCGCGGCCGCCGTGACGCGCCGCATCGGCCTTCTCACGAGCATCGTCCTGGGGCCGACCCGCGAGACGACGCTGCTCGCCCGTCAGGCTGCCTCGGTCGACGTCCTGTCGCGCGGCCGGCTGACGCTCGGGGTGGGGATCGGCATCCGCCCGGACGACTACACTGCGACCGGCACGGACTTCGCGACGCGCGGCCGACGCCTCGACGCCCAGCTCCCGCTGCTCCGCCGGATCTGGGCGGGCGAGCCACTCGACTCCGGCGCCGAGCCCGTCGACCCCGGCATCGGGATGATCGGCCCGGCGCCGGCACGACCCGGCGGCCCGCAGGTCCTCGTCGGGGGGTACGTCGATGCCGTCGCGCGCCGGATCGCGGCGTGGGGCGACGGGTTCATGGCGCCCGGCGGCGGCGACCCGGAGCGGATGGCCGCCCTGTGGCGCGCGATCGTCGATGCGTGGGACGCAGCCGGGCGAGCCGGGCGACCGCGCCGGGTCGCCGGGAGCTACTTCGCCCTCGGGCCGCGAGCCGAGGAGGCCGCGCGAGCCCACATCGACGCGTGGTACGGCTTCGATCCCGCGCTCGCCGAGCGTCGGCTGCGCGGCATCCCGACCACGGTCGAGGCAGTGTCGGCCGTCATCCGGCGCCACGAGGACGACGGCGCGGACGAGCTCGTCCTGCGGCCGTGCGTCGCGGATCTCGACCAGCTCGACCGGTTGACCGATCTCGT
>DASTOB010000036.1:0-15415 GCA_035720425.1 Candidatus Limnocylindrales bacterium | reverse complement strand
GCGTGTCCGTATGCCGCGGCGGGGCTCGCCGGCGCGTACTGTCCGTAGCTCGCGGAGTACCGACCTGCGCCCTCGCCCTTTCGTCATCCGCTCATCCGGTGAGCGTTCGTCAGGTGACGATTTCGGGGGAGCGGAGTTCGCGCGCCCGCCCCCGCACGAGGGCGCGGTCGGCGGGGCCAAGGAATCGGCGGATTCTCGTGGGGTGAGCGCGAGCGGCCTCGATCGGGTCGCTGCGCTCACCGGGTGAGCAAACGACGACGATCGGAGCCGTGGCGCTCACCCGGTGACGCAGCTGACGATTCGGCGCGGCTGTCCGTTGACGAACGCGCACCCGGTGCGCATCCGACGAATCACGGGCGGGCGACGGGCGGGCGGAAGCGACGAAGCGGGGCTACGGGGCGACTTCGCGGCCGACGGGCGACGGGCGGCCGACCAGGCGGTGGGGCGTCCGACCGGCGACGAGCGGCCGACCGGCGACGGGGCGTCCGACCGGCGACGGGGCGACGCTCATTGCCGCGACACGCACCGATGCGAGCCTCATGCCTCACCGGATAAGCGGCGGTCGAGCGCCTCCAGCGTCGGCCCATCGAATGGCTCGGCGCCCACCTCGCGCGCCAGGTCCCGACCCCACCGCCACGACCGATCGACGGCACGCCGAATCGATCGAGCGTCCAAGCGCGCAGTCGCCATCGCATAGCGGCGGTACGCGTCGGCGGATACGTCGCCGACGAGCCCACGCTCAGGCGCGATCCACTCGTTCAACGCTCCGTCTGCGAGGCGCGCGAGACGGAGCAGGTGCCGCTGCGCGGACCCGAGCTGCGCGAGTGCCTTGGCGAGGTCACCACGCCGTCGGCAGGCATCGACCACGAGGAGACCGCTGGCGAGGCCGAGTAGCTCCGCCGCCCCGTCCTCGGGTCCCCGTTCGGGCAATCGACCGACCAGCGGCGCCACGGCTGCCCGAAGGACGCCCGTCCGATCGAGCAGCACGATCCGGTCGAGGGAGGGATAGGCAAGAACACCGGCCAGCGGCGGCCACGCCGCGATCGCGGCCGCGGCCGGCCCAAGGTGGACCTCGGCCCGGATCAGGTCCCCGAAGATCACCGTGGAGCAGTACGGATCGACATGGATCGCGGCGACATCGGCGATGGGTGCCAGCCAGCTGCGGAGATCGAACGCTGCGAGTGCCTCGTCGGCCACATAGAGGCCCAGGTCGAGGTCCGAGTAGTCATCCTCCGTCCCGGTCGCGAACGACCCGAACAGGAGCAGCCCGACGATCTCCGGGCTGGCCTCCGCGCGTCGCGTGATTCGGTCGAGCAGCGCGCGCTGTCGGCCGGCTCGGTCGGCCTCGGTGATGGAACCCGGGATCCTGCGCCGAGGTCCGGCCACTAACCGCCCGCCGGATCGTCGTCGCGAAAGACGGGCCCGAGTCGCTCCCACGACGCCGCCCGGACATAGACCGGGATCTCGTCGAGCGGGACCGCCCGCGCGAACTCGACGGGCCCGCTGAGCCGCTCGCCGGTCCACGCATCGACCCAGTCGCCGCGGGGCAGGTAGACCGGCCAGCGGTCGGGCGTGGTCGTCGTCCCGGCCTCTGCGGAACGCTCCTCGAATGAGGCCGTCACCGGTGCGACGAGCAGCGCATCACCGAGCAGGTACTCGTACGGGTAGCCCCAGATGCGCGGATCGGTCGGCCAATCGAACAGGAGGGCGCGCATGAGCGGGCGGCGATCGCTGACGCAGATGTCGGCCTGCTCCTCGAGGTACGGGAGGAGACGCTCGCGCAGGCGGGCAAAGCGCCGGAAGCCGGACAGGACGGCTGGATCCCCGTGGCGCTCCGCGACGTTCCACGGCGTCCTGTCGCGCGACGGGCGCCGATGATGGTTGAACTCGGAGTGGTACTGCATGATCGGGCAGAAACAGGCCATCGCCGCCGAGCGCAGATACAACTCGGGATCAGGAATCTCACCGGAGAACCCGGCCAGGTCCCAGCCCCAGAACACCACCCCCGATGCTCCGGCCGTGAGCCCCGCGGTGACGGACGCGCGAAAGGCCGACCACGACGAGTTTTCGTCGCCCGCCCAGTGAAGTGGCACCGTCGACGCGCCGGTGAAGCCGGCTCGGCTGAAGGTGACCGGGTCGCGTCCGGCCGAGCGCATGAGGTCGTGATAGGCGGCGGCATAGCGGACCGGGTACTCGTTGTTGCCCTCGTCCCCCCGTCGGCCATCGGCATAACGGAGTTCGTCGCCCCAGGCGTGCTCACCGCCGTCCGTCTTGAACCCGTCGATGCCGACGTCCTCGACGAGGTACCGTCGCTTCTCGAGCCACCAGCGCGCGGCGTCCGGGTTCGTCCAATCCGGCATGAGCGCTCGCGGGAACCACCAGCCTCGATTCCGGTACGGTCGACCGTCTCCCTCGTGGACACCGAAGCCGCGCGCCGCCATCGTCCGCCGATCGGCCGCGGCCTGCGGATCCGCGTCGGAGTCCGTGCGCAGCAGCGGTACCTGCCAGAGGAGCAGGGCGAACCCGCTCTCGTGGAGCCAGTCGACCATGCCTTTCGGGTCCGGCCAGGCACCGTCGGGCGGGAACGTGAAGTCGGACAGCCGGTGCGGCGACCCGTCCTCGTGGACCGCGTACTGCGCGTCGCGGAAGGCCGCGAACGTGGTCTCGTCGCTCCACGCCTCGATGACCACCACGCCCGCCGGAATGCCCTCGGCGAGGGTGCGCTCGACCTCCGCGCGGACGCGCGCCTGGGTGTTCCACTCGTTGCCGCTCATCCACAACCGGAAAACCCAGTTCGGCGGCCGAACCGGCGAACCGACCTCGTCGAGGAACGCCCGGAGGACGGCGCTCGGTTCGCCGTCATAGCACGCGACCTCGAGCACCGGCTCGCTTACTGCCGGATCGACGGCCGCCTCGATGACGAGCCGGTCCGGCCGGCCGGCGCCGACGTCGTACCAGGTTCGTCGGCTGGTCCGAACGTGAAACCCCCAGCCCGGCGAGTCGTCCGTCGGCGTCACGATCGCGAACGGCATGGGCAGGTAGGTCCGCCGGCCCTGGCTCTTGTACTGCTCAAAGACGACGGCGTCGAGACGCTGGCCCCGTTGGTCGAGCCGGTCGAACCGTTCGCCGAACCCGACGACATGTGCATCGGGGTCGAGGCGGAGGGCGAATCGCACCCGGCTGGCCCGTCCGTCGGCCACGAGCCAGTCGACCGTGTCAGGGAGGAGACGATCCGGCCAGACCTCGCCGGTACCCACGAGGCTGCCGCCCGATGACCTCCACCCGGCCACGGTGACCTCATGCCACCGGGTGACTGTCCCGTCCGACGCAGTGAACCGGTAGCGCAGGCGGGTGCCCGCGGCCCCGGCGGTCAGACGCACGCGCCACGCCTGGCGCCCGCGCCGAGCCGACGCGGCGGCGGCCGCGGCCAGGTGACTGTCATCGGCCGCACTCCCCGCCTCGCGCTCGTCGGCGGCCGGCTCGAACGGCTCGAGCGGTAGCGTCGCCGCCCTGCCGCCGGCGCCGGGGCTGGCGTCGATCTCGAGCGTCACCGCCGTCACGCCAGCCGGCGTCGTCACGCGCAGCTCGAGCGGCTCGGCCTCGATTGGCCGAACCGGCACGCGCTGGTCGGGTTCGATCCGGTAGGCGTGCCCACGCCCGAGCGGCCGGTGACGAATCACGGCACCGAGACCTCAACGGCCTCCGCGACTCCGAGCCTGAGCGCGAGCGAGAGATACATCGCGTGCGACCAGAGGAGGGGTGTCGCGACCGGCCCCCAGCGGGCCTGCCACTCCGCGCAGCGGTCCGGGGCCAGCATGTGGTCGTCGACCTGCTCAGGCATCAGGCCGTCGGCCGACGCATGCGCGGCGATCCAGGCGAGCTCGCGATCGGCGGCCGCATCACGGTCGGTCGCCGCGTACTGGAGTCCGAGGAACCCGGCCAGGAGCAGCCATTCACCGCCACCGTAGTACGTGTCGGCCAGGTAGCGGTGCACGCCGCCGTGGTGGACGAGATCGGCCTCGATCCTGGCGACCGTGGCAAGGACGGCGGGATCGTTCGGTTCGAGGACGCCGAACGTCGCGCCGACGGCGAGCAGGCTTCC
Source organism: Candidatus Limnocylindrales bacterium (assembly GCA_035720425.1). GTDB lineage: Bacteria > Chloroflexota > Limnocylindria > Limnocylindrales > CSP1-4 > DASTOB01. The sequence goes on along the minus strand of DASTOB010000036.1, from coordinate 11,313 downwards.
GTCGACCGCCTGCCCTCCGAGCCACTTCGGGAGGTAGCCCAGCCGATCGGCCTCCGAACGGAGCGTGTCGCGGATGGCCACGGCGGACGCTTCGAACTCCGTGGCCATGAGCGGATCGACGCCGGGCATTCCGGCGACCGCGCCAAGCCCGGCCGATACGGCCGCGAGCGTCGAGACGTGGCGCTCCTCCGGTCGCTCCTCCCACCAGTCGTAGCTCGGCTCCGACCAGAAGGCCTGCACATAGCGTGCCGAAACGACGGCACCATCGACGAACGGCGTGACGGGCCGACCGTGTCGGCGGTGATGCTCGCCGAGCGCCCACAGCCAGGCGCCGTACCCATCGAGCTGGAAGTTCCACCACTCGGCATCGGACTCGTCGCCGTCGAGGGTATAGCGGGTGTGAAGGTGGTCGACGGGAGGGATGCGCTCGCCGAGGCGAGCGCGCTCGATCAGCGTATCGACCTGTTCGGAGCGGGACGCCAGGATAGCGGCGCACCAGCCGAAGAAGGCTTCGGCCGAGGCGATCTCGCCGGCCCGGCTCATCGCGTCGGCGATGAACGAACCGTCGCGCAGCCAGCTGTAGCGGTAGACGGGGAAGGTCGGCGAGGCAAGGTAGGCGCCACTCGGGGACTGACCGGCACGGATCACGTCGATGCTCCGGGCGGCCAGCCATCTGAGACGCGCAGCGTCGGGCTGGGACATGGCGATCACGGCTCCCGTTGACGGGGAGCAGGCGGGACGGCGGAGGAGTGCGCCGTCCCGCCTGCGGGGTTCAGGCGACGACCTACTGGAGCAGGGCGTCGACCTGCGCGGCGGCCTCGTTGAGCGCCTCCTCGACGGAGAGCTGCCCGAGACGTGCCTTCTCGAGAGCCTGCGACACGATGTCCTGCATCTGCGACTGCTGCTCGATGACGGGCGGGGTGACGATGTCCGCGAGGGCGTCGAAGACGGCCTCACGATTGTCGGGTGGGGTCTGGGACAGGTACGGCTCGAAGAGGCTCTGGTCGGCGACGGCAGCGAGCTCCCAGCTCGCATTGACGCGGACCGTGACCGCCTCTTCCGACGAGGTCAGGAAGCGGAGCCAGGCCCACGCCTCCTCGGGATGCGCCGTCGTGGCCGAGGCGACCACGGCGTTCGCGAAGAAGTGGTGGGCCTTCCGGACGTTGCCCGGCTCGACCGACACGTCCCACGCGAACGGCACGTCGGCGAGCGCCGGGAACAGCCAGATGCCGGTGTGCCACATGGCGAGCTTGCCGGACTTGAACAGGGCGGAGTCCTGGTCCGGCCCGAAGGCATCGCTCGGCATCGTCTTGTCGAGCTTGCCGATCAGCCAGTTGGCAGCTTCGACGCCCTTCGCGTCGTTGAACGTCGACTTCGTCCCGTCGGCGCTGAAGAACGATCCGCCGTTCTGGGCGAGGACCTTGTAGAACTCGAAGAATTGGATCGGCTGGTAATGGCCCCACACGCCGTTCGCGGCGTCCGTCAGCTGCTCGGCGGCGGCTCGCTCGTCTTCCCAGGTCCAGCTCGCGTCCGGATAGTCGACGTCGGCCGCATCGAACAGGTCCTTGTTGTAGAAGAGCAGCACATCGGAGAACTGCTCGGGAACGCCGAACTGGCGGCCGTCCGCCTGGAAGACCTCGTACGCCTTGGGGTAGTAGACGGACGCGTCGAAGTCGGTGTCTGCGGCGGCGAGCGGGGTCAGGTCGAGGAGTGCCCCGGAGCTCGCGTAGGCGACCGAGTTCTCGTAGTTCAGCTCGAACGTGTCGGGGGCGCTACCGCTCGCGACCTGGGTCTGCAGTTTGGTGAAATAGTCCGTGTATGCTGCCGTCTGGACCTCGATCGAGATGTTCGGATACTTCTGCTCGAAGGCTTGGACTATCGCGTCGAGGTCCGCTAAATGATCGGGCGCGGCCGAGAACGTGAAGTAGGTCAGGGTGACCGGCTCGGCCGGTGCCGACGGTGAGGGTGCGCCCCCGCTCGGGGAGGCCTCCGCGCTCGCGCTTGGCGAGCTGGTCGCGCCGCTGCACGCGCCGACCACGATGGCGGTGGCGGCGATGGCGGCAAGGGCTCGTGAAACTGGTCTCATGCTGCTGCTCTCCATAGGGCATCGGTGGATCGCACGATCCGTGAGTGGAACCCGGCGTCGTTCGTCAGTACTCCTCCTTCCCCTCCGTGTGGTTCATCCCTTGAGCCCGGACAACGTGACGCCACGAATGACGTACTTCTGTCCGATGACGTAGACGATGAGAATCGGCACGACTGCGACCGTCGACCCGGCCATGAGCAGGTTCCAGGCGGTCGCGTAACGGCCCTGCAGGTTGGACAGGCCGACAGGCAGGGTCATGAGGTCCGGCGAGTTCACGATGATCAGCGGCCACAGGAAGCTGTTCCAGCTGGCCACGAACGAGAACACCGCGAGGGTTGCGATCGCCGGCATCGCCAGCGGAAGGACGATTCGCCGAAAGACCGTGAGGTGTCCGGCACCGTCCATGAACGCCGCTTCCTCGAGTTCGCGAGGGAGGCCGAGGAACGCCTGGCGAAGCAGGAACGTGCCGAACGCGGAGGCGATCGACGGCAGCACGAGGGCGCCGTACGAGTCCACGAGCCCCAGGTACTTCATCTCGACGAACAGCGGCAGGATCGTGACCTGGAGCGGCACCATGAGCGTGGCGATGTAGAGCAGGAAGAGCGCGTCCCGACCGCGGAAGCGAAGCCGCGCGAAGGCATAGCCCGCCATGGCGCTCGTCGCAACCTGGAGGGTGGTCGCCACGGCGGCGACGCCGAGGCTGTTGGCGAGGAATCGCCACAGCGGGAAGGCGCTCGCGATCTCAGCGTAGTTGCCGAGCTCGATCGGCGACGGGATGAGCTGCGGTGGCGGAACGAGGAGGGCACCCGCCGACTGGAACGAGGTGCTGAGCATCCACAGGAACGGAAAGATCATCGCCAGCCCGCCGGCCGTCAGCGCGGCGTAGATCACCGTCCGAGAGACGAGGCGCCCCCACCGGACCTTCCGTGTGCCGGTCCCGATGAGGGGGTTCGCGCGCGCCAGCTCAACCATAGGTGACCCATCGGCGCTGCAGGCGGAACTGGACCATCGTGATGCCGAGGAGGACCACGAAGAAGAGCCAGCTCATCGCCGCCGCGTAGCCCATCTGGCCGTAGCTGAAGGCGTTCGTGACGATCTGCTCGACGACCACGCTCGTCGCGCCGGCCGGCCCGCCTCGCGTCATGACCCAGACCTGATCGAAGACCTGGAGGTTGTTGATCAAGCTGATCACGAGGACGAAGAACAGCGAGGGCGTCAGGAGCGGGAGGGTGATGTGGCGGAACCGCGTCCAGCGACCGGCACCGTCCACCGACGCCGCCTCGTAGTACTCGTCCGGGATCGACTGGAGTCCGGCGAGGAGAATGACCATGACGAAGCCCAGGTCTTTCCAGGCCGACGCGATGATGACCGACGGCATCGCCCAGGCGGGGTCGTTGTACCAACCGGGGCCGTCGATCCCGACAAGGCCGAGGGCATGGTTCACGACCCCGGCCCCTGGATCCAGCAGCCAGCGCCACATCAGGGCGACGACGACCCAGCTGGTCACGACCGGCAGGAAGTAGGCGGTCCGGAAGATGGCGAGACCGCGCAATCGCTCGTTGAGCGCGAGGGCAATGAGCATGCCGCCCACGAAGACGAGCGGCAGATAGCCGGCGACGTAGGCGATCGTGTTGATGACGGCGGCGCGGAAGTTCGCGTCACCCACCAGCCGGACATAGTTGTCGAGGCCGATGAACTCCGGCGGCTTGAGCAGGTTCCAGCGAACGAGGCTCAGCCCGGCCGCCGCGACCATCGGACCGACGGTGAAGAGCAGGAGCGGGATCAAGCTCGGCGCGAGGAACAGGACGACGACGCCGCGGTACGACCAGCCGCGCTGACCGACCATCACGCGACCACCCCGCTCGGCGTCGCGAGGCGCTCGCGGACGCGATCCTCGACCGACCGCTCGTACAGCGGAGCCGCGAAGCTCGCGCCGAGCACGAGCGCGGCCGCTCCGCGCGCCCAGCGTCGGTTGTCCCACTCGTCGACCTCGACGGCGACATCCGCGAGCGGTGGGAAGACGTGCGTTCGGAGCGCGCGGTCGAAGGACGGGCCGAGGTGCGCCCAGGCGGCCGACCCCTCCCCGCCGACGATGACCAGCTCCGGATTGAAGATGCTCACGAGACCGGCGACGGCCCGGCCCAGCGTTTCACCGGCCCGGGCATAGATCCGGCGCGCAGCTTCGTCGCCCGCGTCCGCGAGCGCGATGAGGGTCGACGTTCCCGCGTCGATCGGCGACCCCTCCGGCAGCAGGCCGGCCGCGATCGCCTGGTCGACGAGGGCCGGGTCGGCGACGAGGGCCTCGAGGCAGCCGTGCTTGCCGCACTCGCAGCGGGGCCCATCGTCGACCATCGTCACGTGGCCGAACTCGCCGGCGCCGCCTCGGTGTCCACGCTGGATCACGCCGCCGGCGACGATCCCGAGGCCGACGCCGCGGCCGATCGTGACGGTCAGGACGTTGTCCCGCGAGCGGCCGCGACCATAGAGCCGCTCGCTGACGGCGAGCGTGTTCACGTCGTTGTCGATGAGGACCGGGACGCCCAGGCGGTCCTGCAGGGCGCTCGCCAACGGCACGACCGGCCAACCGAGGATGGGCGCCTCGACGAACCCTCGCTGGCTGTCGACGATGCCCGGGACGCCGAGGCCGATGCCGAGGAAGCGGGAACCCGGGCGATCCCACGACGCCATGAGCTCTGCGATGTGATCCGCGAGCCGACTGATCGCGTGGGGGCCCGTCGCGTCGAACGGGCGGTCCTCGTAGGCAAGCGGCTCGCCGTCGAGGTTGACGTGCACCGCGGTGAGGCCCGATGGCGAGATCTTGATCCCGATCGCGTGGGCCGCGTGCGCGTCGAGCCCAAGCAGGATTGCGGGCCTGCCGCCATTCGAGGGAGCCTGGTCGACTTCGCGCACGAGCCCCTCGTGGACGAGATCGCGCGTTACGGCGGTGACGGTCGCGGGGCTGAGGGCAAGATCGCGCGCGATCGACACCCGGGCAATCGGACCGCGCTGGCCGATGAGGGCCAACACCGCCGCCCGGTTGAGGTCGCGCATGAGGGTCGCCGATCCCCGTCGCAGTCGCGTCACCTGGTTGTGCTCCCGGGTTTACATGCCGTCGCGCTGTGTTATCGCGCAACTTCTTTCGGACACTTCATTTAGTCTCCGTATGAAGTCTCGCACGCGATCGCGACCGCGTCAAGGGACTATCCAAGCGAGCGCCCCACCGCGCACCCCCGCGGCGTCCGACCCTCGCCCTTTCGTCATCCGCTCATCTGGTGAGCGTTCGTCAGGTGACGATTTCGGGGGAGCGGAGTTCGCGCGCCCGCCCCCGCACGAGAGCGCGGTCGGCGGGGCCAAGGAATCGGCGGATTCTCATGGGGTGAGCGCGAGCGGCCTCGATCGGGTCGCCGCGCTCACCGGGTGAGCAGAGGACGACGATCGGTGCCGTGGCGCTCACCCGGTGGCGCAGCTGACGATTCGGCGCGGCTGTCCGTTGACGAACGCGCACTCCGTGCGCATCCGACGAATCAGGGGCGGGCAACGGGCGGGCGGACGGCGGCGGGGCGGGGCTGCGAGGCGACGGCGCGGCCGACGGGCGACGGGCGGCCGACCAGGCGGTGGGGCGTCCGACCGGCGACGGGGCGTCCGACCGGCGACGGGACCGCCGCGGACCTCTACCATTGCGCCATGCTCACCCTCGGCTACAAGGCCTCCGCCGAACAGTTCGCCCCGCGCGAGCTCCTCACCTTCGCCGTCGAGGCCGAACGGAACGGCTTCGACAGCGTCCTCGTGAGCGACCACTTCCAGCCGTGGCGCCACACCGACGGTCACGCCCCCAACTGCCTCGTCTGGCTCGGCGCGCTGGCGGCGCTGACGGAGCGGATCGCGATCGGCACGAGCGTCCTCACGCCGTCGTTCCGCTACAACCCCGCGGTCGTCGCCCAGGCCTTCGCGACGCTCGGCTGCCTCATGCCGGGTCGGCGCGTCATCCTCGGCGTCGGCACCGGCGAGTCGCTCAACGAGGTCCCGGTCGGTATCGACTGGCCGGATCAGAAAGAGCGGTTCGCTCGGCTCAAGGAGGCGACCGAGCTCATCCGCGAACTGTGGACCGGCGAATTCGTCACGTTCGAGGGCCAGTTCTACCGGACCCACAACGCGACGATCTACGACAAGCCGGAGATTCCCGTCGAGCTCTTCATCGCGGCGTCCGGTCCGGCCGCGGCTCGCCTCGCCGGCCGCGTCGCCGACGGCTTCATCTGCACGTCCGGAAAGGGCATGGAGCTGTACAGCGAGACCCTCCTGCCGGCCGTCCGCGAGGGCGCCGACAAGGCCGAACGGGCCTACGACGGGGTCGAGAAGCTCATCGAGATGAAGGTCTCGTACGACACGAACCGGGATCGGGCGATGGCCGACTGCGGAATCTGGTCCGCGCTCGCCCTGCCGGCCGACGCGAAGATGGGGGTCGAGGACCCGCGCGAGATGGAGCGCCTCGCCGCCGAGCTGCCGATCGAGCGAGCGGCCAGCCGCTGGCTCGTGTGCACGGACCCCGAGGAGATGGTCGAGCAGATCGTCCCGTACATCGAGCTCGGCTTCACCCACCTCGTGTTCCACGCACCGGGCGAGAACCAGCTTCGCTTCATCCAGGCCTACGGCGAGCAGGTCCTCCCGCGGTTGCGCGCCCGCTTCGGCTGACCGTCGCCGCGCCGCTCCCCCATTACGGCACCGTCACCTCGAGGGTCCATGGTCCGCGGAGCGTGATCGCGGCGTCCGCGTCGGCGTCGCCCGTTACGTACCACAGCTCCGGGACCTCGATCAGCCACGTGCCGGCCGGTGCCGCCACCCCGGTGTCGATCGGGAACTCGTTCTCGTCGCCATGCGGCCCCTGCGCCGCAGGATCCGTGGTGATGTGCGTCGCGTTGCTCAACCCGTACGACGAACCGCTGAACCGGACTGACGCGTTCGTCGGCCCCCAGTACGACACGACGTCGCCGTCGACGATGAGCGCGAGGCGGCTCGTGATGGCCGACGGGCCGATCCGCAGCTCGGTCAGGGTGATCGTGGCCGATCCGACGGTCTCGCCGACCGGGCCGACGACGAGGGCGCCGGCCGGGACGGGCAGGTCGAAGGCAAACCTCCACGTGCCATGGATCATTCGGTCGACCGGGTCCACGCACTGTGGCTCGGTCGCGCCAACCGTGCACTCGCCCGGGACGAATCCGGTGCCGCCGTACCCCACGGACGTGACGGTCAGCTCCCATGTGCCAGCAGTCGCCGGCGGCGCCCCCAGCCATGTCTGGATGACGGCCGACAGGCCAGTCACGTCGCGACCCGACGCGGTGATGCTCGTCGCCCAGTGCTCCGCCGGTCGCCCGGCCGGGTCACGCAGGTCGGCCGTCCAGGACAGCGATTCCGTCATGCCGCTGGCCAGAGTCGGTGACTCGAGGCCCTCGACCGTGAACCCGACGAGCACCTGATTGACGTCGGCGTAGGCACGCTCGAGCGAAACCGTGACGCCCGCATCGGTCTGGCGCTGGCTGATGATCTCGGCCCGGTCCCACGCGACGCGCCACCCGGGGAGTGCGGACTCGTCAATCGTCTGGTCGAGTAGACCCAACGACGCTCCGACCGCACCGGCCGCGAGGAGGAGCGCCGCGGCGAGCGCGAGCGGGCGAAGGAACCGCACCCGTGTCGCTCGCGCCCTCGGCTGCGTCGAGACCGTCCCCGCCATGACTCGCGCGACTCGCTCGTCGAGGCGCCGCAGCCCATCTTCACTCGGGTTCACGGCGACCGCGCGCCGGAGCAGGAACTCGACCCGATCAGTCGTGGTCATCGAAGGCCTCCCGGAGCGTCGCGAGCCCGCGCTCGATGTGCTTCTGAACGGCGGCCTCGCGCTTACCGATGACGAGCCCGATCTCGCGGGCCGTGAGACCGGCGGCGTACCGCAGGAGGAGCGCCTCGCCCTGATCACCGGGCAGGCGCGCGACGAGATCAAGCAGCTCGATCCGCTCGTGTTCCTGTCGGTCGGTCGATGCGGCCGCCCGGCCGAGCTGGTCGTCGGCCCCCGTCAGCTCGACTGTCGGCCGGCGGCGTCGGTGGGCATCGATCGCGCAGTTGCGGGCGATCCGGAAGAGCCACGCCTCGACCCCGCCATCCCGGCCGCGAAAGCGCCCGATGCCGGCGAACGCACGCTCGAACGTGACGGCGGCGAGATCGAGGGCGTCGGCCTCGTTCTGCGTGCGCGCCCGCAGGTAGCGGAAGACGGCGAGACGGTGCGTCTCGTACAGCTGGCCGAAGGACGCCGGGTCGAGCCGATCGGTCGCGCTCACGCGACTGACCTCCTCGCTCCCGATTGAAACCCTCACAGCGGACCCTCCAGCGCAGCCAGCGTAGTCGACGGCGGCGTTCATCACTGACAACGCAGCCGAAAGGCGAAACCGGACACCTCGGCACGGCCTGCGTGCGCGCGCGCGGCCGTGCCGCGCTTCTGCCCTGCTGGTAAGTCGCAGCTAAGCGGCCATCGGTAGAGTGGCCATGCCCGCCAGGAGTTCCTAGCGGGAGGCACGCGAATGCGGTTCGGAAGGATGGGACGGGCGGTCGTGACGGCGGTCATGGCGGCAACGACACTGGGATCCGGCGCGGTTGCCATCGGCGCGCCGCCGAGGGTGGACGATGACGCGGCGTACTACTCGGCGGTCGCCCGCCGGATCGAGCACGTGCGTCGCTCGGGCGGTGGTGGCGGGGCGGTCGATCGGATGCTCGCGCGCGAGTTCGGGTGGCAGAAGGTCGCCGGCGGCGATGAGGCTGCCGGTGACGCCGGGCCCGGGGACCTGATTGCGCTCGGGACGCCGAGCGCCACGGATGTCAGCCTGCCGACGCCGTCGGTCTATCGCAACACCCAGCTCGGCCGATACGAGGTCCTCGCGCGCTGGCAGTGGCTGCGTTGCGGGTCGGCCTATTGCTGGGCGGCGAACTACGGCGGCGCACAGGGCAACGACGGCGGGCCGGACGGCTTCGGCGTCGTCTCGAACATCGCGCTCAACGCGGTGACGACGTCATTCGTCACGTACACGGAACGCGGCGCGCTCTATCGCTACACCAATCCGGACGTGATCGACGACTACGGCTCCGGGTTCAGCGAGCAGGATCGCCGCTATTACGGACGCGACTACACGTGGGACCACGGTCTGCTCATGTACGGGTTCAACATCCGGACGTGCGTCGGGATGAAGGGCACGCAGTGGACCTTCCGATCACGGATGTCGCACACGTGGGGCGACACGGGCGTGTCGTCGATGACGCTCGGCGCAGGCGTCGTGTCGTTCACCTTCACGAACGCGGGCTCGACAAACAAGTGGCAGGCGTACTCGCCGACGGTCCTCCGCTGGTTCCCGTGCGGTTGATCCTCATTGCCGCGGCCGCCGTCCTGGCGGCCGCGGCGTGCTCACCCCAGGCCCTGCCGCCGCCGTCGGTCGCGCCCGCCGATCCACCGCCCGGCGCCGCGCGGCCGTTCCCCGTCGAGGTCGGTGCCGCCCGGGAGTGGCTCGAGGGCCATACCGCGCGGTGCGAGCCGACCTCCGCTGCGACCGGCCAGGTGCTCCGTTGTGTGATCGACTACCGGGATGCAGCGTCGGACTACTACGCGGTGGTCGACGTCGTCTCGACCGATGGATCGCTCGTCTGGCTGCTCGAGGCGACGGTCGACGTGAGCGGGGCGACGGATCCGGATCTCGCTGGCTTCGACGGGTTCTACGGCGACACGGTGCTCGGCATCGTCGCGTCGCCGGAGCCGCGGGCCGTCACCAGCTGGCTGCGCGAGCACGTGACGACGTCGGGCTCGATCGATGCCGACGGCCTCATGCTCGACATGCGGGCGAGCCCCACCCGCACGACCCTCCGAATCTGGCAGGAGCCGTGATCAGCCGCGCTCGATCTCGCGCTTGCGGCGGGCAACGAACGCATCGAGCGCCTCCGCCACCCCGGGCTCGAGCGGCGGCGCCTCGTACTCGGCGAGGAGCTGCTTCCAGACCCGGTTCGCCCGCTCGGTGGCCGTACGGGCGCCGTCCTCCTGCCACGTCTCGAAGTTCCGCCAGTCGCTGATGAGCGGCCGATAGAACGCCGACTCGTACCGCTCGAGCGTGTGCGCCGACGCGAAGAAGTGACCCCCGGGTCCCACCTCGGCGATCGCGTCGACCCCGAGCTCCGCCTCGGAGACGACGAGCGGCTGGAGCACCTCGGACATCATCTGGAGGATCTCCGCGTCGAGGATGAGCTTTTCGAACGAGGCGGTCAGTCCACCCTCCAGCCAGCCCGCGCCCTGGTAGAGCAGGTTGACCCCGCCCATCAACGCTCCCCACACGGCCATCTGCGACTCGTACGCCGCCTGCGCGTCGACGACGTTCGACGCGGTCGCGTTCGACGACCGCCACGGCAGCCGATACCGCCGCGCCAGCTGGCCGGACGCAAGCGCCCCCTTGACGTACTCCGGCGTACCGAACGCCGGCGACCCCGTCCGCATGTCGACGTTCGAGGTGAACGCCCCATAGATCACCGGGGAGCCGGCGCGTGCGAGTTGCGCCAACGCGACCATGAACAGCGCCTCGGCGTTCTGCTCGGCCAGGGCACCGGCCAAGGACACCGGGCTCATCGCCCCGGCCAGCGTGAACGGCGTCGCAACGACCGGCTGTCCGTGGATCGCCATCTCGATGAGGCCCTCGCTCATCGGCCCGTCGAGTCGGAGCGGTGAGTTCGTGTTGATCACGGTGAGCAGGCTCGGCTCGAGCAGTAGCGCGTCGCGGGTCACACCGCGCGTGAGGCAGACCATGGAGATCGCGTCCTGGACGACGGCGGCCCCGAACCCCAGGCAATGCCACGTCTTGTCGAGCTCGCCGACCAGGGTCCGATACATGTCGAGGTGTCGGGTCGGGACCGGCAGGTCGGTCGGCTCGAGCGGGCCGCCGCCCTCCTGGTGGAGCACGTTGAGCGACCCAATTACCCGCACGTAGTCGACGAAATCCGCGAACGTGCCCGCGCGGCGACCGCGGTCGAGATCGGTCACGAAGGCGGGTCCGCCCACGGCGCAGAAGACGAGGTCGCGCCCGCCGATCGTGACCGACCGCGCCGGATTCCGCGCGTGGACGGTGACTGACGGCGGGGCCAGCGCGACGAGCTCCTCGACGAGCCCGTCATCGAGCCGCACCCGCCGCGTCGTGCGGTCGACGACGGCGCCCTCC
>DASTOB010000035.1:0-2194 GCA_035720425.1 Candidatus Limnocylindrales bacterium | reverse complement strand
ACGGAGTGATATACGGCCAGCGTCTCCCGCGCGGTTCTGGTCCACGAGAACGTCGCGGCGCGAGCGAGTCCGCGAGCGCGTAGGTCGGCAGCCACGGAGGCGTCGTCGCGCAGCGTCTGCATGGCCGCCGCGATCGCACTCGGGTCGCGGGGGTCGACGACGAGGGCGGCGCCGCCGGCGACCTCCGCCTGGGCGCCGGCGTGTGACGTGATCACGGGCAGTCCCACCGCCATGGCTTCGACGACCGGCAGCCCGAAGCCCTCGTCGAGCGACGGCGCAACGAGCGCGGTGGAGCCGGACAGGATCGCGGCCAGATCCTCGTCACCGATGCCGCGCAGCCACGTCACGGTCGATCCGAGGCCGCGGCGCCGGACTTCTGCGGGCAGCGACACTCCCCAGCCCGGCGCTCCGACGACGACGAGCCGCGCTGCCCGTTCGGTCCGCCTGAGGATCGCGAGAGCGTCGAGCACGGCGGCGAGGTTCTTGCGCGGCTCGATCGTCCCGACGAACAGGTACGCGCCGGCCGGGACGTCGAGCCGTGCAGCCGCCGCCCGGGCCGCATCCGCGTCGATCGGCCTGAAGGACGGCGCCGGTGCCAGCGGCGTGACATGGAGGCGCCCTCGGCGGATACCGAGGTGGGTGGCGACTGCAGCCGCCGTCGCCTCCGAGGGAACGATGACCGCCGCGGCCCGGCGCGCGAGGCGGCCCAGCACGAGCCGTGCCCGCAGCACGCGCCGGCGTCGGTGGAGGCCGGGGTCGGTGAGCCACGACAGGTCGTGGATCGTGACGACGGCCGGCGTTCGGCCGACGAGCGGCCCATCGTGAGCCGGGTAGTGGACGAGGTCGAGCCCCGCACGCGGGAGCCATGCCGGGAGCACGACGTGGGTCCATGCGCGCCGGCTCGGGAACGTCGGACCCGCCTCGCGGGCGCGGTGGGAGATGGGGACGACCGATCCGGCCGGCGCCACGCGCGCGAACGCGCCGGCGAGTTCGACAATGTACCGGCCGATGCCCGGGCTCGTCGCACCGACCGCCGACAGGTCGAACCCGGCCTTCACCGCCGCGCCGTCCGGGACACGAGCCGCTCCAGCCGGCCGGTCCCGCGGAGGACGACCTGGCGGGCGATGCCGCGCGGCCGATCGCGGGTCACCCACGCCTCGAGCGCCGCACGCGCTCGCAACGTTCCGAGCCGGCTCCAGTCGACGTCGCCGGTCCGAGCGAGCCGGATCGCGTCGCCCGGGACCTCGCCGATGACGTTCGCCTCGAGCGGCCGAAGCTCCGCACCGAACGACCGAATCGGTCGTCGGACCGGCCGCGTCGTCACGACGCAGGCCGTGCCCACGGTACGTCGCGGCCGGGTCGCCCATAGGTCCATCTCGAACTCGGTCGCGGCGAGGTCCGGGACGAGGCGGCGCACGACCGTCGCGTCCAGCTCCTGGAACGGATCGTAGATGGCGTCGGCATCGTCGAGCGGGTGGATCGTCCACGCCGCGCGTCGCCGGTCGAGCGGCGTCCGGAAGCGTCGCGTCGGGCGCGCGAAGTGCGCCCCCGCATCACCCCACGGCAGCGCGAGCGCGACACGGGGATAGAGGACGTGGCGGCCCGTGTCGGCCAGGTGGTGCGCCAGGCGCGGCAGCCACTCGTCCGCGGAAAGACGCCCGTACGCTGGATGGAGCGCGCGGCGGCGGGTCGGCCGATCGGTCAGCTCGGACCCGGCGAGCGCCGGTCGAAGGCGGCGCCATCCGTCGCTCGTGATGGCGACGGCGCCCATGAACGGGAAGCGGCCGTAGAACGTGTCGGCGCCATCATGGATCGGTTCGAACGGGTCGGACGTGAAGCCGTTGAACCACGGTGCGCCGAGATTGACCTGGGCGATCCGATCGTCCCCGCCGACCGTCACGAGGGCCACCGAGGCGAAGGCATGCCAGCGCGGCGAGACGACCTGGTCATCCTCGATGAGCGCGACGGAACCGAACCGCTCGACCTGATCACCGGCCCACAGGTAGTGGCCGATGAGGCCGAGATGCTCGTCGTGCGCGACGACCTCCTTCGGGCCCGCCGGCCACTGGGCCGCCTCCGCGATGCGCACGACCGCGTCATCGCGGCGCGGGCCGCCATCGACCGAGATGACGAGCGGCACCGCTTCGCCGGCGGGATAGTCCGCGGCGCGAAGTGAGTCGAGCACGCGGGCGAG
>DASTOB010000034.1:0-25089 GCA_035720425.1 Candidatus Limnocylindrales bacterium | reverse complement strand
GATCGCCCAGGCACGCGGCGCGCTGGCAGCCCTCGCGGCACTCCTGCCGGATACCGCGGAACGGCTCGCCGCCGACGGTTCGACCGAGACGGTCGGCCTTGCCGACCTCGTGCTTGACGACGTCGTCCTCGTCCGACCGGGTGCGCGCGTGCCCGCGGACGGCATCGTCGCGGACGGCCGGGCCGACGTCGACGAGTCGATGATCACCGGCGAGTCGCGCTCGATCCCGAAGGAGCCCGGCGACCGGGTCATCGCCGGCACGGTCGCGGCCGGCGGCTCCCTCCGCGTCCGGGTCACCGCGGTCGGCGACGAAACCGCGCTGTCCGGGATCATGCGTCTCGTCGAGGCGGCCCAGGCGTCGGCGTCGCGCGCGCAGGCCCTCGCGGACCGCGCCGCCGCGCTCCTTTTCTACGTCGCGCTCGCCGCGGGGTCGGTCACCCTCGTGACGTGGTGGATCCTCGGGGATCCCGAAGGTGCCCTGATCAGGACCGCGACCGTCCTCGTCATCGCCTGCCCGCACGCGCTGGGGCTGGCAATCCCGCTCGTCATCGCGATCTCCACCTCGCTAGGCGCACGGAACGGGCTCCTCGTCAAGAACCGCATCGCCCTCGAGCGGGCGCGCGAGCTCGACGTCGTCATCTTCGACAAGACCGGCACGCTCACGAAGGGCGAGCCGGTGCTGGCGGGCGTCGCCGCCGCGCCTGGCACGTCCGAAACAGACCTGCTCGCGCTCGCGGCCGCGGTCGAAGGCGACTCGGAGCACCCGATCGCCGCCGCAATCGTCCGCGGCGCGCGATCTCAGGGCGCGTCGTCGCTCGCCGCGGAGGACTTCGAGCCGCTGCCCGGTCGCGGCGCCCGCGCCCGGGTGGAGGGCCGAACGATCAACGTCGGCGGTCCGCGACTGCTCGAGGAGCTCGCGGCCACTCCGCCGCCGAACCTCGCCGCGACGACCGACGCGTGGGCGGCCGACGGTCGGACGGTCCTGCATGTCGTGGCCGACGGTCGGGTCATCGGCGCCCTCGCCGTCGAGGACGAGATCAGGTCCGAGTCGGCCGACGCCGTCCGCCAGCTCCACGAGCTCGGCGTGAAGGTCGCCATGATCACCGGCGACTCGCAGGCGGTCGCCGATTCGGTCGCCCGTCGGCTCGGCATCGACGAGGTCGCCGCCCAGGTCCTGCCGGCCGACAAGGCCGCCGCCGTCGAGCGTTTCCAGGAGGGCGGCCGACGGGTGGCGATGGTCGGCGATGGCGTGAACGACGCGCCGGCGCTCGCGACGGCGGACGTCGGGATCGCAATCGGCGCCGGGACCGACGTGGCGGTCGAGTCCGCCGGTATCGTCCTCGTCCGAAGCGATCCGCGCGACGTCGTTGGAGCGATCGCCCTGTCTCGCGGCGCCTACCGCAAGATGGTCGAGAACCTCGTCTGGGCCACCGGCTACAACCTCGTCGCGATCCCCGTCGCGGCGGGCGTGCTCGCCCCGTGGGGCATCGATCTGCCGATGGCCGTCGGGGCGATTGCGATGAGCGCCTCGACGATCATCGTCGCCGCCAATGCCCAGCTGCTCCGAGGGCTTCGGCTCCGTCCGTCGAGTGCCGCTGCATAGCGGTTGAGCCCGGCCGGGGCCGGGCTCAACCAAGCGAATCGGGTTCGACAGCTCGAACCTAGCCGCCGAGCGCCGCGCAGAACGCGGCGAAGTCGCCGCTGTAGTCCTGGTGTGGACCGCTCACCGCCAGGAGGATCCCCTCGTCGAGCGTCTCGACCAGGCGACCGGCCTGAACGTGGATCGTGCCGCTTCCCCGGACGGTGACGTTCCGGTAGACGCCGACGTCGGTGAACGTGTTGGCGACGAAGTCGAACGTGATGTGGCGGTGGCCCGGCGAGCGCACCGTCAGGCCCGGATCGGCCGCGTTCGTGAACGTGCCCCAGTACTGGACGTTGATGACGAGCCGGAGCTCGTTGCCATCCGCGTCGACGTAGAGGGTAGCGTTCCGCTTCCCCTCAAACGTCGTGACGACATCGATGCCCGGGCAGATCTCCGTGTCGACGAAGCTGAAACCGAGCGGAGCGTTCCGATCGAGCATGAGCGGCGGCGTCGCCAGTGCCGTGCCGGTGAGCCCGAGGGCCAGGGAAAGGGCGGCGATACTCGCGCCGGCCCAACGTCGTGTGCGCATCGCTGCGACCTCCAGTCCGCCCGGTTGCTCCCGGGCTGGAAGCCCCGAGGCGCCCCGGGGCAGCACCACCCTCCGGGTCCGCGGTTGTGGTCCGGTTGTGGTCCGATTCCGGTTGTCGACGAAGGCCAATCCCACGTAGCATGCCGCCGTGCGGTTCGGCGTCCTCGGGCCACTGCACGTCGAGGGTGACCGGGGCCCTCTCGCCGTCGCCGGCCAGAAAGAGCGGACCCTGCTGGCGCTGCTCCTCACGCGCGCCGGCGGGACGGTGCCGACCGACGCGCTCATCGACGGTCTGTGGGGCGAGGATCCCCCTGCGACTGCCGCCAAGTCGCTCCAGGCACATGTCGTCCGCCTGCGCGACGCCCTCGAACCGGATCGGCCGCGCGGCACGCCCGGGTCGCTCATCGTCACCCACGGATCCGGGTACGAGCTCGCCACCGAGCCCGAGACGATCGATGCGCGGCGGTTCGAGCGCCTCGCGGCGGACGGCCGTCGCGCCCTTGCCGCCGGCGCCGTCGGGACCGCCGGCCGGCTGTTCGCGGCCGCGCTCGAGCTGTGGCGCGGCGAACCCTACGACGGCTTCGACGCGCGGGTCCTGCGAGACGAGGCCGAGCGCCTCGAGCGGCTTCGGCGAGTCGTCATCGACGACCGCACGGAGGCGGACCTGGCGGCCGGACGCCACCGCGCCCTCGTCCCGGACCTCGAGGCCCGCGTCGCCGCGGATCCGTTCGACGAGCGCGCATGGAGCCGGCTCATGCTCGCTCATTACCGGTCGGCGCATCAGGCGGAGGCCCTGGCGGTCTACCACCGCGCCCGGACGATCCTTTCCGACGAGCTCGGTGTGGAACCGGGTCCGGAACTGGAGGAGATGCAGCGCCGGATCCTGACCCAGGATCCCGAGCTGGCGCGCGTCGCCGGCCATCTTCCCGGAAGGCTCCCGCCGCCGCTCGCGGAGGGTGCCGACCGGTTCGTCGGGCGCGACCCGGAGCTCGCCACGCTCCGGGCATGGTGGGATCGGATCCTCGGCGGGGCGGCCGCGTGTGGTCGGATCTGGGGCGCACCCGGCATCGGCCGGACGCGCCTCGCCGGTGAGCTGGCGCGGCGGATCGCGGGCAACTCGGCGATCCTCTATGCGAGCGCGGAGCCGCCCTCGACGGACCAGCTGGCGATCCTGGCCCGCCTCGCATCCGGCATCGACCGGGAGGACCTGATCGGCGGCTCCGACCCGCCGGAGGTGATCGGCGCGCGGCTCGGGGACGCCATTGCCCGTCTCGCGGCGGACGATCCCCTCCTCGTCGTCCTCGACGACCTCGACGTCGACTCGGTCTCCGTCGGTTCCGCCGTCCGGGCGCTGGCGGAGCGTCTCGCCAACCGACGCGCCCTCGTGCTGCTCGTGTCGGACAGTCCCGCGCCTCCCGTCGATGTCCTGCCCGACGCGGGCGCCGTCGAGCTTCGCCCCCTCGACGCGTCGGCCGTCACGATGATCGCCGCCGCGTATGCGGGTGATGACGACGCCGAACTCGCGGCGGCGGACATCGCCGTCCGGACCGGCGGCGTCCCGGCCACCATCCACGCGGAGGCGCTCGCCTGGGCACAGCGACGGGCCCGAGAGCGGGTCGGCGCGGCCGCAGCGCGCGCGGCGACGGAACGCGAGGCGTTGCGCGGAGCCCGCCGCACGCTCACGGCCGGGATCGCGACTTGGCAGGACCTCGTGGGCGGACACGCGACCAGCCGCGGCGCCGCGCCATACAAGGGCCTGGCCCGCTTCGAAGAGGCGGATGCGTCGCTGTTCTTCGGTCGGGAAGCCCTCGTCGGGCAGCTCGTGGCGAGGACCGCGGAGGAGCCGTTCCTCGGGATCGTCGGGCCGTCCGGCAGCGGCAAGTCGTCGCTCGCCCGCGCCGGGCTGCTCGCGTCCCTGGCCGGGGGTGTGCTGCCCGGCTCGGATCGCTGGCAGCGGCGCATCGTCGTCCCGGACGCGGAGCCGCTCGCGTTGCTCGACGGCGTGGAGCCCGGGGCTCCGGCCGGTGAGCGGACGGTCCTGATCGTTGATCAACTCGAGACCCTGTTCAGCGCATGTCGCGATGCCGAGCGTCGTCGGGGATTCCTCGATCGGCTCGTCGAGCTCGCGACCGCCACCGATCCCGTCGCGGTGATCGTGACCCTGCGAGCGGACCATTTCGGACACGTCGTCGAGTCACCGTCCTTTGCGGGCCTGCTCGGAGACGCCACGGTGCCGGTCTCGCCGATGACCGCCGACGAGGTGCACCGGGCGATCGAGTTGCCCGCACGCCGGACCGGCGTGGCCTTCGAGCCCGGCCTCGTCGCCGCAATCGCCGCGGACGTTGCCGGTAGGCCCGGAGCGCTGCCGCTGTTGTCGACGGCGCTGCTCGAGCTGTGGGAGCGGCGCCGCGGCGGGGTCCTCACGTGGGCCGGGTATCGCGAGGCCGGGGGTGTCCGCGGTGCGGTAGCCCGCCTGGCAGAGGATGCCTTCGGCGCGCTCGACGAGGGAGACCGCGCCATCGCCCGGCGAATCCTCGTCCGAACCGCCGGCGCGCCGACCGGGACCGATGACGAGGTGGGTCGGCGGGTTCCCCTCGATGAGCTGTCCTCGGAGGGCGAGGCGGGCCGGAGGGTCCTCGGTGCGCTCGCGGAGCGCCGGCTCATGACGATTGACGGCGGAGCTGCGGAAGTTGCCCACGAGGCGCTGTTTCGCGAGTGGCCGCGGCTGCGGACCTGGCTCGACGAGGACCGGGCAGGGCGGGAGATCCACGCCCACCTGATCACGGCAGCCGGCGACTGGGCGGCGCGCGGGCGGGAGCCAACCGACCTCTACCGCGGCGCCCGGCTGGCTGCTGCGAGCGAGTGGGCCGACGCCCACCCCGACGAACTGAACGAGCTGGAGCGGGCGTTCATCGACGCCGGCCGCGCCGCGGCGGAACGCGACGCGCTCGAGGCTGCGGAACGGGCGGCCCGCACGGCGCGCCAGAACCGGCGGCTGCGTCTCGCCGCGTTCGGCCTCACGGCGGCGCTGGCGGTCGCGCTCGGCGCGGGCGCCCTTGCCATCCGCCAGTCGGATGCCGCGCGACGGGAAGCCATCGCGGCCGATGCCGCCCGGCTCGGCGCCGTGTCGCTCGCGGAACCGACGCTCGATCGCTCGCTCCTGCTCGCCGCGGCCGCGTACCGGCTCGATGGGTCGCTCGACACGCGAAGCGCGCTCCTTGCCGCCGTCCAGCGCAGCCCGGAGGCGATCCGCGTCCTGCGCGCGAACGCGGACGAGCGGCTCATCGACATCGCGATCTCGCCGGACGGCCGAGTCGTGGCCATGTCAACAAACGCCGGAGCGATCCATCTCTGGGACTGGGAGGACGCCGAGCGGCTGTCGACGGTCGTCGTGGACGGCGACAACAGCTTCCACATCGGCTTCGCCGGGGACGACACCCTCCTCGCGCTCGACAACGGCGGGCGGATTCACGGCTGGCAGGTGCCATCGGGGGACCCGCTGCTCGCTCGCCCGACCGGGCTCGGGGTCGCCGGCGATGGATCGGCCCTCGCCGTCGCGTTCGTTCCCGGCTCCGACGATGTCGTGCTCGGGACCGTCGATGGGCTCGTCGTTCGGGTCGGCGCCGACGGGTCGGTCTCGACGATCGCGGAGCTCGACGAGCTGACCGGCACGCTCGCTCGCGCACCGAGCGGCGATCGGATCGCGGCCGACGTCGGTGGAACCGTCGTCGTTGTCGATGACGGCGGCACGACGATCTCCCGGATCGACGAGGCAACGGCGATCGATCGGATGGCGTTCTCGCCTGACGGCCGGCTCCTCGCGCTCGGTCTCGCCGACGGGGCGGTGCGTCTCGTGGCCGCGACGTCCGGCGCGGAGGTCGCACGGGTCGACCTGCACGGGCAGGCGATCAAGGATCTTGCCTTCACGCCGGACGGGAGCCGGATCGTCGGCGTGGCCGATGACGGGGGTGTTGCGGCGTGGGATCCGGACACCGGCTTCGTGCGCCGGTTCACGGGCGGCCACGACGGGCGAGTCTTTGCCGTTGCCCTGACGTCCGACGGACACCGGATGGTGACGGCCGGCACGGACGGGACGGGGGTCGTGTGGGATCTGGCCGACGAGCGCTCGTTCGGGCGCCGGCTCCTGTCCTACCCGCCGAAAACGAGCTGGTTCGCCCCGAGCCCGGATGGGAGCCGAGTCGCCGCGAGTCACTGGACCGGTGACGTCACGCTCATCGACCTGACGAGCGGACGAACGCGCTCGGTCCAGCCGGGCATCGGTCCGCTTGGCGTCATCGCCTGGTCGACCGACGGGACGGTCATCGGGGTCGCCGGCGAGGACGGTGTCATCGGCCTGCTGGACGGTTCGACGCTCGAACCCGTCGGCGATCCGATCGAGGCCGACGTTGGCGCGATCGGCTGGATCGCCTTCGCACCGGACGGCGGCGGGATCGCGATCTCATCGATGGAGGGCGTACACGCGCTCGATCTCGACGGCGGCCCGCCGGTCACCGGGCTCTGGCCGGGTGTCATCGGAAATGCAGTCTCGTTCAACGCAGCCGGCACCGTGCTCGCCGCGGGAGCCGTGGACGGCTGGCTCCGGACGTGGGCGTGGCCGTCGCTCGAGCCCGGGCTCAACGTTCAGGCGGCCGAGACCGAGACGTTCTCGGTCGCCTTCGACGCGCGTGGTCGGCGGATGATCACCGCGCACCCGGACGGCTCGGCAAGGCTGTGGGACGCCGGGTCGGGAACGATGACGGCCGAACTCCGCGGACACGCCACGTTCGTGTTCGACGCGCGCTTCAGCCCGGACGGACGGACCATCATCTCGGCGGGCCTCGACGGTGGCGTCGTGCTATGGGACGCGAGCAGCCTGCGCCAGGTCGGCCGCCAGATCCCGAGCCCGGTCGGCGGTCCGGCGCTTGCGTGGCTCTCGCCGGATGGCTCGGAGATCGTCTCGGCGCGGCTCGATCAGCACGAGGTCTGGACGTGGCCGGCCGAAGCGGACGCGTGGCTCCGGCACGCCTGCTCAGTCGCCGGTCGCGATCTCACCGAGGACGAGTGGTCGCGCTACCTCCCCGCGCGGCCGTACGAGCCGACCTGCCCCGGCTGACTCACCCGCCGCGAAGCTGCTCCAGCGTGGGGCACGGATCGATGTCGAACCGAGCGCACTCGACCGGGGTGAACGTCCGCGTCAACGCCGAGCGGGCGACCCGCGTCAGCTCGGCGACGTCGAGCGTGTAGATCCTGACTGTGCCGTCGGCTGGCGTGACGACGAGATGATCGTCATCGCGGAACGCGACGCCCTGGACCTCGGACCCGGGTACGCGGATCTCGTCGGTGAGACCACCGTCAGTCGTGCGCCATACGCGGACCGACCCGTCCGATGATCCAGTCGCAAGGCGCGAACGGTCGGGACTGAGCGCGACCGCCTTCACGGACCCATCGTGGATGTCCGTGGCGGGGGGACGGAGCGGCTCAAGCGTGAACGCATCGAGCCAGTGGAGCGACCCGCCGCCCGTGCCGAGGAAGTCACCGACGGCGACGATCGCCGAGCCGCTCGCGTCGTACCCGACCGGGTAGAGCCGGCCGCCGCCGGCGGCGAGATCGGCCCGCGCCGTAGCCGTGACCGCCCAGGTTGCCGTCTCGCGGGCCTCGACCGCGCCGGTCTCGAAGTCGGTGAGAATGAGGCGCTCGGAATCCGCGCTGAACATGGCTCCGAAGATGCGGCGATCGCGGTCGGCCGGTCCCCGGAAGAGCAGCCGTCCATCGACGGCACTCCAGACGGCGACGAACCCGTCCTCGTCATGATGATCGGTCGCGATGATCATCGAGCCATTCGGCGACCAGCGGAGCGACAGGTTCCAGATCGCGAAGGGAGTCGCGGGGAAGGGCCGGCAGCCCGCAGCCTCCGCGCGTGGCGCAGTGATGTCCCAGCTGCAGAGATCCCCCAGCTCGCGGATGAGCGCGCCCGTTGACAGGTCGCGAACCACCAGCGGACCGACGATTGGTGCGGAGTACTCCTGCTTGACGAAGGCCCGACCGTCCGGCGAGATCGCCAAGGTCTGGCCTTCCGAGCCGACGAGTGAGTAGCGGATCTCGCCGGCCTCGAGGTCGACCACCTGGGTAACTCCGTTGAAGTCCGGGTCTTCGTCGCACGTCTCCTGGAAAACGGCCAGCCCACTCGCCACGCTCAGGCTCGTCGCGGCCACGAACCGGGCACGGCACGTCTCGATCAGCCCAACCTCCGGACGTGGGCGGGGATCGACGACGGCCGCGGTGCGCGATTCCGCGTCGGCCACGAGGATGACCGATCCATCGCCCGATGGAGCGGCACGACCGCCGCCAACGGCCAGGCGGACGATGAGTTCCGCGCCGCTCGTTCCGTCCCAGACGCGGAGCGAGGCGTCGCGACCGGTCGAGTACACGGCCGGCCCGGAGGGTCCGAAATCGGCCGCGTAGCTCGCACCCGCATGCCCCGCGAACTCGCTCATGACCCGGGCATCGGCACCGGACACGTCGAGCACGGTCATCGGCCGATCGCCGACGAGGAGGAGCGACCCGTCATTGTTGAGACCACGCACCCAGCCCGGGACCTCGGCGGCCGGTAGCTCAAGACGCCGACGACCGGTTCGGACATCCTCAAGCACGACCGTCGGCGCTTTCCCGGCGAGATCCTCGTACGCGACGATCCGCCCGTCGCCGCTCAGGGCGCCAGGACCGTCGAGGTCGACCGTCAGGGTTCGATCGGTCAGGACGCTGCGTTCGCCGGACCCGAGGTCGACGAGGATCAACGCCGTGTCGGCTCTGGGGTCGACGGTTGCACAGGGACCACCGTCTCCGCGCGGCGCCTGGACCGTCGCAAGGGCGTGGGTGTCGGACACGTCGGTCACCAGTCCGCCGCACGGACCCAGGTCGAAACGCCGGATCGGTAAGCCGCTTCGCGCATCCCAGACGAAGACGCCGAGCTCATCCTCGGTGGGTCGAGCGTCGCCGGCTGCCGCGATACCGGCAATGAGTTGTCGCCCGTCGGAGGAGAAGAACGCCGGGCCGACGACGACCGCTGACGGCGTGACCGGGTACGACCACAGGATCTGATCGACGCGCCGGTCGACGACCTCGACGTGGTCCGCCGGCCCGTATGACTGGCCGGATGCCGCGATCAGTTCGCCGGAGGTATCGAGATCGGTCCACAGGAGCCCAACCGTCCGATCGACCGACCACTCGTAGCGGTCGACGACCGAATCCGCCGCGATCGCCTCGTGGAGAACGGATGTCACCGTCGAAGTGGGCTGGTTGGTCGTCGTGATCGAGGTCAAGGCGAGGAGTACAGCGAGGCTTGGGTCCGCGCCGAGGGCCACGACGGCAGCCTGGCCGAGCTCGCCGGCACGCGCGCGCGTGGCCTCGGCTTCGGCGCGAGTGAGCTGGGCCAGAGCCACGAGACCGGCGGCGAGTGCGACCGCGAGCAACGTGCCGGCGCCGGCGAGGAGCAGCCGCAATCGCCGGTTGGTCGCGCGCTGCCGGGCGACGTCGCGTTCGCCAACGGCCTTGCCGGCGGCGAGGAACCGTCGCTCGCGATCGTTGAGCTCAGCGTCGTGCGCGTCGGCCCACTCGAGCGTCGCCGTCAACCGCGCTCCGCGAAACAGTTCGGCTGGGTCCTCTCCGGCGGCCTCCCACTCCGTGGCCGCGCGCGCGAGGTGATCGTGGAGCCGCCGGCCGTCCGCGTCCTCCTCAAGCCACGCGCGGAGGCGCGGCCACGCCCGGAGCAGCACTTCGTGCGCGATCTCGATCGTCCCGTCGTCGGCGGTGACGAGGCGACCGTCGGTCAAGGCCGCGAGCACGGCCGACACATCCGGGTCGCGCTCGGCGTCGAGCGTCGATCGGGCTGCCGGTCTCCGGACGAGCATCCCGTCATCGCCTCGCCCAACGAGGCGCAGGAGGATCCCTCGGGCGATCGCGAGGTGCTCCGGCGAGAGTCGCTCGACCGCCGCTTCGGCGAGGCGAGCGACCGACGCGCTCACACCACCGAGCCGTTCATACGCCTCGAGGCGGAGCGTTCGTCCGTCCCGCCGCTGCCACAGGTCGAGAAGCGTCGTCGACAGGAAGGGGAGCGCACCTGGCTCGCGCCCTACCGCCCCAATCAGCGCCGCCGTGAGCGATGGCTCCACGCGTAACCCCGCGGCTCGAGCGGGCAGATCGATCGCCCGGGCGAGTTCGTCCGTTCCGAGCGGACCGAGCAACACGTGTCCGGCCCCAAGGAGATCCGCCAGGTCACGGTCTTCGGCACACCGCCCGTAGTAGTCCGCTCGGACTGCGATGACGACGAGCGTTCGGGACTCGGGGTCCCGTGCCAGCGACGCGATGCTCCGGAGGAACGCCGACCGATCCGCCTCGTCCGGGCAGAGGGTGAAGGCTTCCTCAAACTGGTCGACTACGACGACGAGCCGCTCCCCCGCCGGCAAGGCGTCGAGCAGGCCCTCAAAGTCGGCATCCGCGGCTTGCTCGACACCGCCCCGCCGGAGTGCGGCCGCCACGGCCCTGCGCAGGTTCGCCGACGGCGTGGCGCCCGGCCGAAGCATCGCCACGGACCACCCGCCGCTGCCAGGCAGGACGCCGTCGATCAGTGCCGGGACGAGTCCCGCCCTGACCACCGACGACTTGCCGCTCCCCGATGCCCCGACGACACCCACGAACGTCGACCCCGCGAGTCCGGCGACGAGCTCCGCGACGACTCGCTCGCGGCCGAAGAAGAACCGTGCGTCGGCGACGTCGAAGCTCGCGAGGCCCTTGAACGGGCAGACAACACGGTTCGCCGCCGGCCCCGCCGCCACGTCGGTCGGTGGGTGAGCGGCACCACCGTCGTCGATGAGGTCGAGGCGTGCCGCGAGGAGCGCGATCTCGACGCGCGACGACGCGCCGAGCTTGCCTTTGATGTTGGCGACGTGCACCGAGGCCGTCTTCTTGCTGATGAACAGCTCATCGGCGATTTCGCCGTCCGATCGACCCGCCGCGAGCAGCGCGAGCACCTCCCGCTCACGCGGCGAGAGCGGCTCGATGCCCTCGCTCGGTCGAAGGCCCACGCGCTGGCGCGCAAGCTGGAACTCGATGACCTCGCTGGCCATCGCGGCTTCGGACGCACGCAGGCGGTCCCGGTCGCGAGCCGCCCTGCTCGCCGCGGCCGGAAGCCTGTCCGCCCCCGCCACGAACGATCCGCTCTGGCCTCGATGGTCCGAGGTCGGCATCGGCGCTCGCACTACGAATGGTCGTCGGTGCATTCTGCGCACCTCCGTGCGACCCGGGCAAGCACCGTCGGCCGCCGGCCACATGTCCCCGACGCGCGCCGTTCGGGCACATGCGGAGGGTCCCCGGGTCTCCGGGTCCCCTCCGCGGCACGGTGGCGGATCAATTGCCGCGCGGCGTCATCCGGATGTCCTCCGTGATGATTCGCAGGTCGCCGTCGAGGGTCCACTGGAGTCGCCCGCTCGCTGTCAGCCCCCATGTCCGACCGTCGACGTCGACGACGAAGCCGGTCGCGTTCGTTCCGAAGGAGTTCACGCGGGTCCCGGAGACGAAGAAGTCGTTGTCGGTGTACGTCTCGCGGACGGATCCTTCCGCGACGAGCGCGGGGGCGCCGCCGCTGAGGACCGCGCCGCAGACCTGGTCGAGTGATCCGTCGTAGACCCAGATCGGGCGCTCGTCGCCGCTGATCCGGACGACGACGGCGCCGCTCGCGGTCACGACGAATTGGTGATCGACGGGCGTTGGGCGGATCCCGAGACAGGCCAACTCTGCCGGGGCCCCGGTGATCGCGGAGCGGGTCGCCTCGGCATTCATGTAGAAGCCGTTGCCGTTGTCCACGAACCTGACGACGGATCCGCTCGAAGCCGGGGGTCCGGCGTGTGCAGCGCCAGGGAGGGCGAGGGCAGCAAGGAGTGCGCCGGCAAGGAGCAATCGGAGCCGGCGGTGCGTGGTCGTGTCAATTCCCTTGCTCATGTCGATCCCCTTGATCGTCGCCGACGTCCGTGGGCCGCGGATCTCGAGGCACCGTGTCGGCCGTGTCCGCAACCCTGTCGCTAAGGAGGCAGCGGCACATCGGGGAGTTCCTTATCCAACTCCTCATCGTCGCGAACCGAGCCCAGTCGGTGTGGACCACAACCGGATCACAACCGGGCGTCGTGATCCTGCGCCACATCCCGCGGGTGGTCCGCGAGGTGTGACAGCGGAGGCATCGACCATGGCAACGCGACGAACTCAGGTCCGCGGGCTGGTGCTCGCTCTCGCTCTCGGTGCGCTCGTTGCCTCGCCGGCGCTTGCCGGCGGGCGCGGCGCGACGACGACGTTCCGGATTCCGGTCGACGAGTTCCACGTGGAGTTCGGATGCACGTCCGACTCGGTGCTCGTCCACCGGACGGGAACCATCGTCATCCATATCACGGAACCCGACGTCCCCGGCGGACCGTGGTCGCTCTCGGGCAATGCGGTGATGACGCTCACCTGGGCCGAGGACTCCGACGACAACCCGGCCACGCCGGACGAGCTGTTCGTGGGTCGGGAGGTCGCACCGCTCGGCATCCACGAGTCGCCGGGCGGAACGGTCACGGTGACCGCGCCGTACGTCGCGACGATCCGTGGGGACCAGGGCTCTCGGGGCGCCGCGATCGCCAACTTCCACTTGACGATCACCCCGGACGGCGAGACGGTCGTCGAGTTCGAGCACCTGCGGTTCTGGTGCCGCTAGCCGTTTGGTGCCGCTAGCCGTTCACGGCCAGGCCCGGCGGGCGCCGCTGCCTGCCGGGCCTGCCACATGAGGAGAACCAACCGATGACCGCCATCCGGATCGAGCCCGCCATCGTTGGCGCCCAAGCACCCGCCGAACAGCACCTGACCATCCCCGGACCGGATCCGATCCCCGCCATCCTCGTCCGACCGACCGGGTCCGGCCCGTGGCCGGCCGTCGTCATCCTCCATGGCGCCGGCCGCAGCAAGGAAGACAACCTCGTCGACGCGCGGACGCTCGCCCGTCGCGGAATCGTGGCCGTCCTCGTCGATCTGCGCGGCCACGGAGAGCGCAGCACCCGGATCGCCGATATGGAGGACGGCGCCGTCCCGATCCTCGACTACCTGCCGGCGTGTGCCGGCTCGGCCCAAGACGTCTCGCGGGTGGCCGCCTACCTCCGGGCAGTGCCCGGGCTGTGCACCGGAGTCGTCGGCGCCGCTGGCGCGTCGATGGGTGGCCAGGCTGCGCTGCTCGCCGCGATCGCGGACCCCAGTCTCGATCCGCTTGCACTGTTCAGTCCGATGATCCACGAGCTGCCGATCGACCCGTCCGAGTACCCGTCCGCCGCCGGGCGTTCCGATGAACTCGATGCCGCCGGCGCGCTCGTCGACATCCTCGGCCGGAGTGGA
Organism: Candidatus Limnocylindrales bacterium; assembly: GCA_035720425.1. Lineage (GTDB taxonomy): Bacteria > Chloroflexota > Limnocylindria > Limnocylindrales > CSP1-4 > DASTOB01. The sequence continues at coordinate 11,512 of DASTOB010000034.1, read as the reverse complement.
TCGCTCCACCCGCGACGCATCGGGATCGCCCATGGCAGCCACGACCCCGTGGCGCCGTTCGCCCGTGTCCAGCGGCTGTTCGACCAGCTCGCACCCGCGTACCGCGACCAACCCGAGCGGCTGGCGCTGTTCGTGCACCCCGGCGGTCACGGATCGCCGGATCCGATCATCGACCGCCTCATCGACTGGCTCACGGAGGCCATCGCGCCCGATGGCGGGGCTTGACACTGGAGTGGCTCCAGGGTCTACCGTCGTCGGGCACCGCCAGGTGCGGCGATCGCGGAGGGTGACCCGATGCTCGAGGCATTTCCGATCAGCGCGCGGGCGGCGACGGCAGACCTCGGTCAGGCGCGACAGTGGTACGAGGACAAGCTCGGTCTTCGGCCGGAGCTGGAGGAGGGCTACGGGGTCTGGTACCGGTTCGGCGGCGATACCTGGCTCTACCTCTACCAGACCGAGAGCGCGGGCACGGCTCGGAATACCGTCGCGGGCTGGGCCGTGCGCGACATCGAGGCGGTCCTGGCCGACCTTCGCAGTCGTGGCGTCACCTTCGAGGAGTACGACTTCGGCGAGGCGAAGACGGTCGACGGGATCCTCGAGATGGGTGGCGCAAAGGCCGCCTGGTTCAAGGATCCGGACGGCAACACGTTCGAGCTCACCGAGAAGCCGTAGGCGTCCAGCGTTTGTCACATGCGCGCCCTGGCCATCCGTCGCGAACGGGGCGGTTGCTTTCGCGGTCGATCCGGCGTGATATCGTTGGACACACTATGTACACGATCAAGCAGGCCTCGGCCCGTACCGGACTCGGGGCGCCGCTCATCCGGGCATGGGAGCGACGCTACGGTGTGATCGCGCCGACCCGGACCGCATCCGGCTACCGGCTCTACGACGACGCCGCGATCGGGACCCTGCGGACGATGCGCAGCCTCGTCGAGAGCGGCTGGTCCGCCTCAGAGGCTGCTCGGGCCATCCGCGCCGGCGAGGTGCGCGTAACGGACGTCGCGGTCGGCGGCCCACCGCCCGGCACCGGCGGTCCCGCGGCCGTCGAACCGTATCGGTCCCGGCTCGTCGAGCGCTTCGTCGCCGCCGCCGGGTCGAGTTCGCCGGCGGACATCGAGGCACTCCTCGACGAGATCCTCGCGTCCGGATCATTCGAGGCGATCGTGGACGACGTCCTGTTGCCCGCGTCGGCAGCCCTCGGCGGCGCGTGGGCGTCCGGAGCGTTGAGCGTGGCGGCGGAGCACGCCGCAAGCGCCGCGGTGGCGCGGCGTCTCGCCGCCGCGTTTCAGGCGGCCGCTTCGCCGGCGCGGAGCGCGGTCGTCGTCGGCCTGCCACCGGGATCACGCCATGAGCTCGGTGCCCTTGCGTTTTCGGTGGCGCTTCGACGCCGCGGCGTTGGTTGCCTCTACCTGGGGGCCGACGTGCCGGTCGAGGCGTGGGTCGAGGCGGTCAGGAGAACGAAGGCTCGCGCAGCGGTGATCGGCGTCGTGACGGACGAGGATCGCGTACCGACCCGGGCCGTCGTCGAAGCGCTGCTCCCGGAGCGCGTGTCGGTCATCGCGCTCGGGGGTTCCGCCGCCGCGGACACGGCCACGGGCGACGGCGTCATCGTCCTCCCGTCGCGCGTCGTCGAGGCCGCCGGGGCCGTCGCCGGAGCGGTCGCGCGTCGAGGCTGACGTCAGTCGTCCGCGGACACCCCGAGCCCCGGGGCACGATCCGGGCCGGCATCCGGAAGCGGATCCGGCTCGCCGGACAGCCGCACGATCGCGCCCCACAGTCGCCGTCGATCGGCGGCCGACACGCGCGTAGCGCGGATCCGATCGAACGGACGCTCACGTCGGTCGAGGTAGAGCCGGCCGTGGGCGGATTCCGGATTCGCGTGCGACGCCAGCCAGATGATCGTGTCGACACCGTCCTGTGGGCTGCGCAGTAGCGGCCGCATGAACCGGTGGAAACGCGGCAGCGACGCGGCGACCCCGGGCGTGTCGGCCCAGCCGGGATGCATGGCTGAGAACGACACACCGGACGGCCCGAGGCGACGAGCCCGCTCACGTATGAGCGCGACCTGGGCACGCTTGGCGCGGGCGTACGCGCGCGGGCCCGAGTAGGGCCCGCGCCGCCACTCGAGATCGTCGAGGTGAAGGCCCTGCGTGTACATGCCTCCGGACGTGACCGCGATGACGCGCGATCCCGGTGTGCGCTGGAGCAGCGGAAGGAGGTCCGATACCAGCACGAACGGACTCACGACGAGCAGGGCGAGGGTCGACTCGATCCCGTCGGGCCCGATGGTCCGCTCCGGGGCGATCGCGCCGGCGTTGTCGACGACCACGTCGAGCCGCGTCTCCGTCGACAGGATCCGCGCGGCTGCCGTGCGCACGGACACGAGCGAGCCCAGGTCCGTGACGACGATCGGAAACCGGTCGTCCCGATGGACCCCGACGAGCTCGTCGCGCAGCGAGCGAAGCCTGCCTTCGTCACGCCCGACGAGGATCACCCTCGCGCCGAGGGTGGCGAACGTGAGCGTCGCAGCCCTCCCGAGCCCCGAGGTCGGCCCGGTGACGAGGACCGTCCGACCAGCCAGTGCGCCGGGCGGCGGGGCCGTCCACCCGAACAGGCGACGCCTCACCGCCGGGCCGATCCGGGTGAAGCTGCCGATGACGGTGATCTCGAGCAGATCGTCGACGAGCGTTCGCGGGTCCATGATCGGCGGCTCCGTGCCCGCTACGGGGCGAGCGTGCCCGCGAAGACTTGCCAGGCGAGCAGCGACTTGGCGAACAGACTCATGAACATGTAGACGCGTTCGCCGTACAGGTAGTCCGCCCAGCGGCCGACCCTCCGGTACTGGAGGACCATGTTGATGGCGAACACATTGAAGCTGACGAACAGTGAGACGAAGATCGCGATCACGAAGCCCGGGATCGGCGCGGCACCCGGCTCCGTGGCGGACGTCCAGAGGGCGATGCCGATCACGATCCACGGCACGGCGCCGGCGATGCAGCCGAAGACGTAGTGCAGCCACTGGGTCCGCGTCCGACCCTCGTTGGCCGCCTCCATGCTCCAACCGAACAGGTTCATCGACGCGTTGATGCCGAAGATCGCGACGAGGGTGCCGATCTCCTGGATCCCCGCCAGCATCGCGATGACCACGATCATCACGCTCGACGACAGCGCGTACTCGATCCAACGGGCGGGATTCTGCCCGCGCGCGAGGCTCTGCTCGTACCAGCTGCGAGCGGGTAGGGCGAGCGCCAGGTGCGCCAGTGCGCTGAGGAAGAAGAACGCCGCCACGGCCGGGCCGATCGGCAGGTCGAACAGCGCACGCTGCGCGGGCACGAGTGAGCTCGTCGCGGTATCGAACGTCAGGTAGCTACTGACGACCGGCGCGCTGGCCACTGGGTCCCTCGCGAACGACAGCGCGAGGATCGCGATTCCTTGCACGGCGTGCATCGCCGCGAGCGCGAGGTTCCAGCGATTGAGGCCACGCGCCCGATCCGTCGGGATCGTCGTCGGTCCGGCGCGCCGTTCGGTCTCGTCCATCTCGTGTGCTCCCTTGGTCTTTCACAAACATTTGACAGTCTCTCGGTCGAGACGGTATCGTGCCAAACATAGTCTATACAAACACTAGACAGGACGCAACCCGATGACCACCCTCCGCGAACAGATCGACACGAGCCTCCCGCCCGGTGAGGCGTTCGCCTTCATCGCCGACTTCAGCAACGCCGCGCAGTGGGACCCGGGGGTTGCCAGCTCGGAGCGGATCGAGACGGGATCCGGTGCCGGCCCTGTCGGCATGGGTTCCCGCTTCCGCCTCGGCGTCCGAATGGGCGGTCGCGTCACCCCGATGGAGTACACGATCTCCACGTGGGATCCGCCTCATCGCGTCGTGCTCGCTGGCGCGGGATCGGGCGTCGAAGCCGTCGACGACATCCGGTTCCAGCCGACGCCATCCGGCACCCGGATCGACTACGTCGCCGACATCCGGCTCACCGGTCTGCTTCGCCTGGTTTCCCCGTTCGCCGGCGCCGCGTTCGCGACGATCGCACGGAACGCCCGCCAGGGGATGGAGCGTGCCCTCGACCAGCGCGCGGCCGCGCGCTGAGGCCGACGGATGGACATCGCCATCATCGGCTCCGGGATCGCCGGACTGACCGCCGCCTGGGCACTTCGCACGCGGCATCGGGTGACCCTGTACGAGCAGGAGGACACCCTCGGCGGACACGTGAAGACGGTCGTCGTCGACGGACCTGATGGCCCGATTCCCGTCGACACGGGGTTCATCGTCTACAACGAGCGCACCTACCCGCGCTTCGTCGGCCTGCTGGACGAGCTCGGCGTCGAGACGCAACCGAGCGACATGTCGTTCGGATCCACCTGTGACGCATGCCGCCTCGCTTACAGCTCGCGCGGCCCTCGTGGTTTCTTCCCGGACGTCACCGTCGCAGCTCGGCCGTCGCACTGGCGGATGCTCGCCGACATCGCGCGCTTCTACCGCGACGCTCGTCGCGTCCTCGATGGCGACGATTCCATCGACACGACGCTGGGCGTGTGGCTGGCAGAGCGCGGTTACCGGCGGGAGTTTCGCGATCACTTCGTCCTGCCGATCACGTCGGCGGTCTGGTCGACGGCAGCAGACCGCGTCCACGAGTTTCCGGTCGCGTATCTGCTCCGCTTCCTCGACAACCACGGGTTGATCGGCTATGGCAACGCGCCCCAATGGCGCGTCGTACGCGGAGGCTCGGCGGCCTACGTCGAACGGATCGTTTCGGGCCTACCGACCGGATCGGTCCGGACCGGCGACCCGGTCGTGTCGGTCGCTCGCGGCCCCTTCGGCGTCACCGTACGAACCGGGAGCGGCGCGTCGGACCGGTTCGACGGGATCGTGATCGCGACTCACGCGAATGACGCGCTCCGGCTGCTCGGCGATGCCGACGATCGCGAGCGGAACGTGCTCGGTGGGTTCGAATACTCGGACAACCGGGTCGTCCTGCACACGGACGAGTCGATCCTGCCGACGAGCCATCGCGCGCGGGCCTCGTGGAACGTCCGAACGCCGGACTGCCGCCGGCCGGCCGACGCGCTCACGATGACGTATCACATGAACCGGCTCCAATCGATCTCGGGCCCTGTGCCGTACCTCGTGTCGCTCAACCCGGGCACCGAGATCGCACCCGACCGGGTGATCGTGGAGCGCCAGTTCAGCCATCCCATGTACACGTTCGCGACGCTTGCTGCCCAGGACAGCGTGCGGGCGCTCCAGGGCCGGCGCCGGACATGGTTCGCCGGCGCGCACCTCGGCTACGGCTTCCACGAGGATGGCTGTCGGTCGGGGTTCGAGGTGGCCGGGATGATCGGCATGACAGAGCGGGAGCGTGCGGCGTGAGGTCGCACCTCCTCGAGGGCACGGTTCATCATCGGCGGTCCCGGCCGTTCACCTACGACCTCGAGCACAGCGTCTTCTACGTCGCACTCGACCTCGACGAGCTCGACGAGGTGGTCGGAGGCCTTTGGCTGGTCGGGCGCAATCGGCGGAGCATCGTCGAGTTCCGCGACGCCGACCACCTTCCGAACCCATCCACCGACCTCCGGGCGGACGTGCTCGCCCACCTCCGGGCCGAGGGAATCGACCCGCATGGTTGGCGCGTGACGCTCGTCACGAACCTGCGCGTGCTCGGCTACGTGTTCAACCCGGCGAGCTTCTACCTCTGCCGGGACGATCGCGGCACGCTTCGCGTCGTCGTGGTCGAGGTTCACAACACGTTCGGAGAACGACATCTCTACACGCTCGAACGAGCCGGCGCGGATCGCCCGGCCAGCTCGTTCGTGGCGGCCATGGACAAGGAGCTCTTCGTGTCACCGTTCATCGAGATGGACGCGCGCTACGTGGTCCACGTCCGGGACGAGCCGTCCGGCCTGCGGATCGCCATCACTGCTCGCCGGGACGGGGCGCCGCTCCTCAGTACGAGCCTGGTCCTGCGCCGGCTCCGGCTGACCGACCGGTCGCTCCTGCGGCTGCTGCTGCGGCACCCGCTCATGACGCACAAGACGATCGCGGCGATCCACTGGCACGCCCTGCGACTGTGGCTCCGGGGCGCCCGGTTCATTCGGCGCAGCGAGGTGATCCGCCCGCGCGGGATGGTGCGAGCACACGGGGCCATCCGGTGAGCCGCGCGATTGCACCGGCGACGGCCAGCGACGTTCCGGACCGGCTCATCGGGCAGGTGGCCGAGCGGATCATGGTCGCTGCGGCTCAACGCATCGCTGTCGGACGGCTGTCGGTCACGTGGCCGGACGGTTCGCGGCGCGTCTTCGGGGACTCCGAGTCCGATCGGTCCGGCGAGATGATCCTCCACGACCGGCAGGCCATCGTCCGCATGCTCCTGGGCGGCGACACGGGCGCCGGCGAGGCGTACATGGACGGCCAGTGGTCGAGCCCGGATCTCCCCGCGATGCTCTCGGTCGCTGCGCTGAACCGGGACGCACTCGCCATGTCGGAGGGTTGGTCTCGACTGCCGCTTCACCTGCTGCGCACGATCCGGCATCGAACGCGGCGGAACACCGTGCGTGGCAGCCGTCGCAACATCGAAGCGCACTACGACCTCGGCAACGACTTCTATCGGCTCTTCCTCGATGACACGATGACCTACTCGAGTGCCGTCTTTGCCGGCCCAGGCCAGTCGCTCGCGGACGCGCAGCGCAACAAGTACGCGGTCATGGCGCAGCGGGCGGGCCTGGTCGGAGGCGAGCACGTCCTCGAGATCGGAACCGGCTGGGGCGGGTTCGCGATGTATGCAGCCGGAGAGCTGGGCTGCAGGGTGACGACGATCACGATCTCGCCGGCCCAGCACCAGCTCGCGACCGAACGGCTCGCCGCGGCCGGGCTCGCCGACCGAGTGTCCGTCGACCTGCGCGACTACCGCGAGATCGAGGGGACGTACGACGCGATCGTTTCCATCGAGATGCTCGAGGCGGTTGGGGCGGAGTACTTCGCGACGTTCTTCGAGGCGTGTGACCGCGCCCTCGTGCCGGGAGGTCGGATGAGCCTCCAGACCATCGCGTTTCCGGACGTCGCCTACGAGCCGCAGCGGCGCGGCGCGAACTGGATCCAGACACACATCTTCCCGGGCGGCCTGCTGCCGTCGCTCGCTGCGATCGAGCGCTCGCTGCATGGGACGCGGCTGTTGATCCGGCACGTCGATGACATCGCCCCGCACTACGTTCGGACGCTCCGGGCGTGGCGGACGGCGTTCCTCGGCCGGCTCGACGACGTGCGCGCACTTGGCTTCGACGACCGGTTCATCCGGACCTGGGACTACTACCTCGCGATCAGCCAGGCGGGCTTCGACACCGGCATCACCCAGGACCTGCAACTCGTCTTCGAGAAGCGCCGCGGCCTCGCCTGAGGGCGACAGACGAGGCTTTCGCCGTCCGTCCGGCATCGTACAATGTTTGTATTGTGTTTCGTAGGTCACAGCCTTGACACGTCGCGCACAAACGCAGTAGAGTTTGTACATACCCTCTACACCGAGGGAAACCCCAGCTCGGAGAACAGACATGCGTCGAATCGCTTCACTCCTCGTGTCGGGCGCCCTGCTGCTGGCCGTGGCCGCGACCCCGGCGGCGGCCCGCGAGCCCGGCCCGACGATCGTCGACACCGCGATCGCCGTCAACGCGGCGACGGGCGAGTTCGACCATCTCATTGCCGCCGTCGTTCGCGCGGACCTCGTCGGCGTCCTCGACGGCAACCGCCAGTTCACCGTGTTCGCTCCAACCGACGCAGCCTTCGAGGACCTCTTCGGCGCGCTGGGAGTGTCGGGCGTCGCCGATATCCCGGTCGGCACCTTGACCGCCGTCCTGCTCCACCACGTTTCCCCGGGCGAGCGCCTGAGCGGTGACGTGCTCAGTTCCCCGCGGGTACGCATGCTCGACAAGGGCTTCACGTTCCCGTCCGTTGTGGGTGGCGTCCCATCCATCGACAACGCCGCGATCGTGCTGCCGGACGTCGACGTGTCGAACGGCGTCATCCACGTGATCGACGCGGTGCTCCTCCCCTGACCCAGGGATCTTCTCTCGCCTCGCGGCGGCGGTACCCTCGCCGCCGCCGCAACCCTCTCCTCCAGCGGAGCCGCCGGCCCCCCGGGCCGGCGGCTCCGCGTCGTTGTGTCCGCGCCACTAGACTGTGATCCAGGCGTCCGTTGCACGTGGCCGAGGACAGCACAGGTGGTGACGAGGCGATGACAGGCCGCGACGCCGCGACCGGGCGGCCCCTCCTCCGTCGAGCGGGCCCTCCGGCAGCCGATGGGACGATCGTGACCGTCGACCCCGTATCGGCCGGCTGGGAGTACGTCGACTTCACGGCCTACCGGCTGGCCGCCGGCGCGCGCGTCACACGCCCGGCCGACGATCGCGAGCGGCTCGTGCTCGTGCTCGAGGGCCACGGGTCGGTCGTCGCGGGTTCGCATGACTTCGGGACCGTCGGATCGCGGGCAAGCGTCTTCGACGGCCCGCCCCCGCCGGTCGTCCTCGTCGAGCCCGGCCTGCCCGTCGAGGTCACCGCCCGAGATGCCGCGCTCGTCGTCGTCGCCGGCGCCCCCGGCGGCGCCGTCCGCCGAACCGCGTGCATCGACCCTCCGGCGATCCTCGTCGAGCAGCGCGGCTCCGGCAACACGGAGCGCCGGATCCACCACCTGCTGCCGCCGGCCGCTGAGGCCGGCCGCCTGATCGCGTTCGAGGTGTTCACCCCGGGCGGCAACTGGTCGAGCTACCCGCCCCACAAGCACGATACCGAGAACCCGCCGATCGAGGCGCGGCTCGAGGAGCTCTACTTCTACCGGTTCGCCAGGCCGCAGGGCTTCGCCTTTTCCCGCGTCTACACGCCGGACCGGTCGCTCGACGAGGCGATGACCCCGATGGACGGCGATGTCGTACTCGTGGCGGAGGGCTATCACCCGGTCGGCGCGCCAGCCGGGTACGACTGCTACTACCTGAACGTGATGGCCGGCCCCAACCGCGCCTGGCACTTCACGATCGATCCCGACCACGCCTGGTTGATGGACTGGAATCCGGCCGCGCCCCAGGCGACGACCAAGCCAGGCACGTAGATCCCGAGCGGAGAGGAGCAACCCGTTGAGCACGGTCCGCGCGACGGTGGGTCAGGCCATCGTCCGGTTCATGGCAGCGCAGTACGTCGAGCGCGACGGCGTCCAGACGCGGTTCATCGCCGGCGTGTGGGGCATCTTCGGTCACGGCAATGTCGCCGGATTCGGGCAGGCGCTCGAGGAGCTCGGCGACGCGTGCGCGATGCCGTACTACCGGCCGCAGAACGAGCAGGCCCAGGTCCATCTCGCGGCGGCCTTCGCCAAGCACCGCAATCGGCTGCAGGCGTTTGCCTGCACGTCGTCGATCGGGCCCGGCGCGACGAACATGATCACCGGCGCCGCCGGCGCCACGATCAACCGGCTGCCGGTGCTGCTCCTCCCGAGCGACTACTTCGCGAACCGCCTCCCGGACCCGGTCCTCCAGCAGATCGAGCATCCGGTCGAGCACGACGTGTCCGCCTCGGACGCGTTTCGGCCGGTGTCGCGCTATTTCGATCGGATCTCCCGTCCGGAACAGCTCCTGTCGAGCCTGCCGGAGGCCTTTCGGGTCCTGACCGACCCGGCCGACACGGGCGCCGTCACGATCTCGCTCCCGGAGGACGTCCAGTCGGAGGTCTATGACTGGCCGGAGGGGTTCTTCGAGCGCCGCGTCTGGCGGATCCGGCGGCCGGTCCCGGAGGCGGACGTCGTCGCCGAGGTCGTCCGGTTGATCGGCGCGGCGAAGCGACCGCTCATCGTCGCCGGCGGCGGCGCGATCTACGCTGGCGCGGAAGCTGCTCTCGATGCGCTCGCCAGCCGCTTCGGCATCCCCGTCTGCGAGACCCAGGCCGGCAAGGGCGTCCTGCCGTGGAATCACCCCCTGAACGCCGGTCCGGTCGGCGCCAACGGTGGCCTCGCCGCCAACCGCCTCGCGCGCGAGGCGGACCTCGTCCTCGCCGTCGGGACCCGCCTCGCGGACTTCACGACCGCGTCGAAGACGATCTTCCAGGACCCCGACGTCACGTTCGTCGGGATCAACGTCAACGCGTTCGACGCGGTCAAGCTCCGGGCTGTCCCGCTCGTCGCCGACGCGCGCGAGGCGCTGACCGCGATCGCCGCCGGCCTCGACGCCGCGGGCCACACCGGCACCGAGCCCGCCTACCGCGAGCGGATCACCGCGCTCAAGGCGGAGTGGGACGAGCGGGTCGACTTCCACCGCACCCCGAGCGGCGAGACGGCCGACCTCGCCCAGCCGGAGGTGATCGGTATCGTCAACGACGCGGTCGGCGGCCACGCCACCGTCGTGTGTGCGGCCGGCAGCCTGCCGGGTGACCTGCTCAAGCTCTGGCGGCCGGAGGACTCGAAGGCCTACCACCTCGAGTACGGCTATTCGTGCATGGGCTACGAGATTCCGGCCGGGCTCGGCGTCAAGCTCGCCGAGCCGGAGCGCGAGGTGGTCGTCGCCATCGGCGACGGCACGTACCTCATGCTCAACTCGGAGATCGTCACCGCCGTCGCCGAGGGGATCCGGATCACCGTCGTGCTGTTCGACAACCACGGCTACCAGTGCATCAAGGATCTCCAGGAGGGCGTCGGCGTGCCGGCGTTCGGCAACGAGCTCCGGTTCAGGGACCCGGAGCGCAACCGACTCACCGGCGGCTACGTGCCGGTCGACTTCCAGAAGCACGCCGAGGCGATGGGCGCCCTGTCGCTTTTCGCCACGACCGAGGAGGAGATCCGCGCGGCGATCGCCCGGGCGCGGGAGGCGGACCGGATCACGGTCATCACGGTCCCCGTCTCGCCGGAGAAGCGGGCACCGGGCTACGAGGGCTGGTGGGACGTCCCGCCGGCGGCGGCGAGCGGCCAGGCCGGTGTCAGAAGCGCGCGCGAACGGTACGAGGAGGCGCTCACCCGCCAGCGGCGCGAGCTGCTGTGAGGATCGCCACCGCGATCGTCAACTGGAACAACCCGGACATCCCGGACGTGTTCCCGTGGATCCCGTACGGGGAGGCCATGGACCACTTCGTCGAGGCGGGCTACGACGCGACCGAATGGGGTCCGAGCATGCCGACCGACCCGGCGGTGATGGCGGCCGACCTGCGGAGCCGGGGCCTGACCATGGTCGGCGCGTTCGTGGGGCTCGGGCTGCGCGATGCCGAGCGCCACGACGCCGAGATCGAGCGCGCCACGGACATCGCCGCCTTCCTCGCGGCGATCGGCGGGACCCGCCTCATCGCCGCCGACTCGGGGGACGACCGACGCCGCGCCGCGGCCGGCCACGTCGACCCGGAGGATCGGCTGACCGACCGGCAGTGGCACAGCCTCGCCCGCGGGCTCGAGGAGCTGGGAGAGCGCCTCGCGCCGATGGGCATGGAGCTCGTGTTCCACAACCACGTCGGGACGTATGTCGAGACGCCGGACGAGACCGCCCGCCTCCT
>DASTOB010000033.1:0-17833 GCA_035720425.1 Candidatus Limnocylindrales bacterium | reverse complement strand
CGCGCGTCGTACCGCAGCCTCGCGGACGCCGTTCGCTGAGTCCCTACCGTTCGCCGGGACGCTTCCCGACGATCCACCAGGCGATCGGGAAGATGGCAGCCGCGGCGACGAGCTTGATCGCGTCCCAGGCAAGGAACGGGGTCATTCCGGCTGCGATCGCGGCGGACGGGGTCAGGTCGAGCACGACTGCCAGCCACGGGACGCCGACGGCGTAGATGAGCGCGTTGCCGAGCAGCATCGCGCCGAGCGCGCCGCCGATGTGCCGGTCCCAGCCCAGCTCCGCGAGCCGGCCGACGAGCGCCGCTGCGAGCACGAATCCGATGATGTAGCCGCCGGTCGGCCCCTCCAGGATCGCCAGACCGGCGCGACCCTCAGAGTAGATCGGCAACCCCACCGCTCCGAGCAGGAGATACAGGGCGAGCGAGATCGCCGCCCGCCGGAACCCGAGCGCGCCCCCGACGAGCAGGACGCCGAACGTCTGGCCGGTGAACGGCACGGGCAGGGTGGGGATGTACACCCGGGCGCAGGCCGCGACGAGGAGGACGCCGGCGAGGATGAGCACGATGTGGCGGGAGCGCGAGCTGAGCGACTCCCCGACACGGATCGGGACGAGGAAGTCCCCGATCGTGATCCCGCGCTGGTCGGCCGGGATGCGGTTCAGCCTCGGCAAGGCCAGGGTCACGCTGGGCTCCTCCTTCGCGGCGTCGGTGCGACGCGGCATCGATGCGGCGCTGACGGCCCGAGTCTAGCAGCCACCGATCGCGGCCGAAACACCCGTCGGGCCCGAAGCCCTGTCGGGCCCGAACGCCGGTGACGCCCGAAGCCTCCGCGACGGCCTACTCGAACTGGACCGCCCGAACGATCGACAGGCGGCCCGCGAGCCGCGCCGGATAGTACGCCGCGATCATCGACGCACCGACCCCGAGCACGAAGCACAGCGCAAGAGCTCCCCACGGCGGGTCGATCGGCAGGTCGAGCCGACCGCCGCCGAGGGCAACGAGGACGAGCCCGGCGACGAGCCCCGTGACCGCCCCGATGATCGACCCCACGAGCCCCAGGATGCCCGCCTCGACGACGACCATCCGGCCGACCTGGCGGCGGGTCATGCCGGTCGCCCGGAGCACCCCGATCTCGCGCACGCGCTCCACGACGTTCATCGTCAGCGTGTTGACGATGCCGAGCGCGGCGACGACGACGGCGACGAACGCGAGCGCGTCGAACAGGCCGAACACCCGCCCGAGGGCGCCGGCGATCGCGCCCTGGACCCGCTCGAGGCTCGACGGATCGAGCGCCATCACGCGGGCCTGCGTCTCAAGCGCCGGCGCCGCGACGGCCGCCGAGCCGGGAGCGTAGCGAACGGCGAAGAAGTCGGCGCCGAGCACGCCGAAGGACGCACGCGCGTCCTCCCAGCCGACGAGCACGCTCTCACCGGTGCCGCCGGGCAGGCCGCGGGCCACGATGCCCACCACCCGCAGCTCCGTCGTGGCCCCGCCACCGACCGCGATCGTGAGGCCGTCGCCGAGGGCGACGTCGAGCAGATCCGCGACACCGGCCGGAACGATCACCGCGCCGCCCGCGTCGATCGCCGCGAGCGCGGTGTCGCGATCGCCCTCGAGGAAATCGAGCCGGCCATCTGCCGCGAAGTCCGCGCCGACGATCGCCGCGGCATCGAGGGCGAGGTTCCGGTACGCGATGTCGAACGTCGCGATCGGGGTGACCCGCGCCACGCCGGGCACCCGGGCGAGTGACTCCGTGACCCCTTCCTCGGGCGCGATCGGCCGGATCGAGGTCACGACCGCGTCGCCGGGAATGACGTCGGCCAGCCAGCCCGTCGCCGCGCGCCGCGCGTTCTGGGCGACTCCGCCGATCGCCACGATCATCGCGAGGCCGATCGCGAGCGCGCCGACGGTCAGCGCCGCCCGACTTCGGTCGCGCACGAGCGAGTTGCGAGCGAGCCGTTCCTCGAACCGGAACGGCGTGCGGAACGGAAGGCCGGCCAGCAGCGACAGCGGGCGGAGCAGGAACGGCGACGCGAGGGTCGCGACGAGCAGCACGCCGTACACGGCCAGCGACCGGGTGGCGCCGTCGCCGAGTCCGGTATCGGCGCTCGGCCACGTGAACAGGCCAAGAAGGCCGATAGTGACGAATACGCCGGCCAGCCAGCGCAGGCGGGCTGCCCGGACCGTCGCGACGTCCGTCTCGGCGCGCGCCTTGAGCGCCTCGATCGGTGAGATCCGCGACGCCCGCCAGGCCGGCTCGAACGCCGCCGCGACGGTGACGATCACGCCGACTGCCGCTGACGCGACGAAGGCGGCGGCGGGCGCCTCGAGGCCGTCGAGCGGGATCGAGCCAACCGAACGGACCCAGGCGACCATGATCGCGGCAAGGACGAGCCCGGCGACGAGCCCGAGCAGCGACCCGAGCACGCCGATCACGAGCGCGCCCGCCAGGATGAACCCGGTGACCTGGCGGCGCGTGGCGCCGGCGGCGCGCAGGAGTCCCACCTCGCGGACGCGCTCGGCGAGCGTCATCGACAGGGTCGAGAAGATGAGGAATGCGCCGACGAACAGGGCGACCGCGGCGATGAGCGCGGTGGTCGACCGGAAGTCGGCCGTAGAGGCGCGCAGCGAGGCGGCGATGTCGCCGGGCGACGACAGCACGTACGGCTCGAGCGTGAGGCGCGAGACGAGCGCGGTCTCGACGTCGCCGATCGTGGCGCCGGGTGCGGCCCGCACGTCGACCCGGGTGACGCCGTCGATCGCGAACACGGCCTGGGCGGCGACGAGCGGCACGACGACGACCCGCCCAAGGGAGCCGACGGAGGGCCCGTCACCGGCGATGATCCCGATGACACGGAAGCGACCCGGGTCGCCCGCCGCCTGGATCGTCAGCTCGCTGCCGAGGGCGTAGCCATCGTCGGCGGCCAGGCGCTCCGTGATCAGCACGGACGCCTCGTCCGGTCGGGCGAGTGCCGCCCCCGCAACGAGGTCGAACGAGCGAACCTGCGGATCGAGCTCCGGGTCGATCCCGAGCACGGTCACCGGCCTCGGTAGGGACGGGTCACCGAGTGCCTGGCGGAGATACGTTCGACGCTCGAGCGTCGGTGCCGCGACGGCCACGCCCGGCGTCGCCGCGATCGTCGCGACGGAATCCGGCGACAGCCCGCGCTCCTGAAACGCCGACACCCGCAGGTCCGCCCGCCCGACGAGGTCGCGCACCGTTCGGCCGATCGAGGCGTCGATCCCGGCGCTCGTAGCGAGCGACGCGAACAGGACGCCGACGCCGAGCGCGACGCCGGCGATCGTCAGGCCGGTCCGAAGCCGGCGCGCGGCGAGGCTGCGCCAGGCCAGGCCGGACAGACCGCGCACGGCCGCGCTACAACCCCAGCTGGGCGAGCCGCGTGATGAGCGGCGTCGCGTCGTGCGACTCGCGCCGCCCGAGGGCGATCTCCTCGCGGATCCGGCCGTCGCCGATGACGAGCACGCGGTCCGCGTAGGCGGCTGCCTTTGAGTCGTGGGTGACGAGGACGATCGTCTGGCCGCGCTCGACGCACGACCGCCACAGCGCATCGAGCAGCTCGCCGCCGGTCGTGTAGTCGAGGTTGCCGGTCGGCTCGTCGGCGAAGAGGAGCGCCGGTCGGGTCACGAGCGCCCGGGCGACGGCCACCCGCTGCTGCTCGCCGGCCGACAGCTGGTCCGGCTTGTGCCGCTCCTTGCCGTCGAGGTCGACGAGCGCGATGACGTCGCGGATCCGGCCGGCCAGCTCGCCGCTCGTCGGATCGAGCCCGGCGATCGTGAACGGGAGGGCGACGTTCTCCGTCACGTCGAGGAGCGGGATGAGGTTGAAGAACTGGAAGACGAACCCGGTCTTCTCGCGGCGCAGGCGGGTGGCCGCCTCATCGCTCAGCGAGCTGACGAGCTCGCCGTCGAGGAGGACCTCGCCGCCGGTCGGTCGATCGAGGCCGCCGAGCACCTGGAGGAGCGTGCTCTTGCCGGAACCGGACGGGCCCATGAGGGCGACGAATTCCCCGGCCTCGACGGACAGGGAGACGCCGCGCAATGCCTCGACCGTGGTCGCACCGAGGCGGAAGTGCTTGGTGAGGTCGCGCGCCTCGAGGATCGGCGGCATGGCCGCAGTGTACCCGGCGACGACAGCGCGGCGTCCGACGCGACCGGGCGTGCCCGGCGCGAACCCGCCGGGTCAGGACCCGAAGAAGAACCCGGTCACGTCACCGACGATCGTGTCGACGAACCCGCGCGCGACCGGCCGATCGATGACCCGGAGTCCCGCGATGCCGGGCGAGGTCGGGCTGATCGGGTCGTCGGCGGACGATCGGCCATCGGTGATCCAGGCGGCCGAGAAGTCGACCGGCTCGGGGGTCGGCGTGGGGGTGGGCTCGGGGGTCGGCGTGGGCGTGGGCGTGGGCGTCGGCTCCGGAGTGGGCGCGACGGTCGCGGCGGGTGCCTGTGTGGCGGGCGCGGCGGTGGGCTTCGGCGTCGGCTTGGGTGTCGGCTTGGGCGTCGGCTTTGGGGCCGGGGCGGCGGTCGGGGCCGGCGTCGGGGCCGGGGTGGGAACCGGCGTCGGGGCCGGCGTGGGCGGAGGCGGTGCGCTCCCGCCGCACTTGTCGGCGAAGATCACCGTCCACATCTTCTTGCCGTCCGCACCCTTGTAGGCGCCGATGCCGAACACGTCCCACGACGCGCCGAGGATGTTGGCGCGGTGACCGGACGAGTCCATGAACGAGTTGTGGATGGCCTGCGTCGCGATGTCGTCCGGGTAGTTGTTCCAGCCGATGTTCTCGCCGGCGAGGTTGAAGCAGTAGCCCTGCTCCTGCATGTAGTTGAAGACCTTCTTGCTCGTCCCGAGGATCGTGTGGCTGAAGTAGTTGCGGTCGATCATGTCCTTCGAGCGCCAGCGGGCGAGGTCGGTCAGCGCGGGGTCGATCGACAGGGCCGCCAGGCCGGCGCTCGCGCGGGCCTGGTTATGGAGCGCGGCAAGCTGCTGCTCGGAGCCGGCATCAAAGGCGTTCGGGTCCCAGGCCATCGCAGCGCCCGGCGCGGCGAGCAGGCCGAGCGAGGTCAGGGCGAAGGCTGCGGCGACCAACGCCGGCAAACGGCGGCGGGTTCGAGGCGCGGGCAGGGCGGTCATTCGAT
This sequence comes from Candidatus Limnocylindrales bacterium, assembly GCA_035720425.1. GTDB lineage: Bacteria > Chloroflexota > Limnocylindria > Limnocylindrales > CSP1-4 > DASTOB01. Next base: position 12,680 of record DASTOB010000033.1, on the reverse strand, counting down.
CCGGTCTCTCGTGCGGGCATCGGGTCTGGGGTCCGACTGCTCACACGGTAGAAACCGGGTGCCGTCACGTCTGCGGCGCGATGGTCATGGGCGACGGGTGCCCGGGGTCCTACGAACCTCCTACGGAGAACGCAGGGTCGAGGGTGGTGCGGGGCGGTACGGGGCGGTCACGCGTCGACGCCAGCGCATGCGACTCCGCCTCGATGACGTGCATGACCGCATTGATGAGCGCGAGGTGGGTGAACGCCTGCGGGAAGTTGCCGAGGTGGCGGCCGGTCTCGGGATCGAGCTCCTCGCCGTACAGCTCGAGCGGGCTGGCGAATGACAGGAGTCGCTCGCACAGGCGGCGCGCCCGGCCGACCTCGCCGATCTCGACGAGGGCGGACACGAGCCAGAAGGAGCAGATCGTGAACGAGCCCTCCTCGCCGGACAGGCCGTCGTCGGTCTCCTCGACCCGGTAGCGCAGGACGAGCCCGTCGACGGTCAGCTCATCGGCGATGGCGAGGACGGTGCGGCGGATGCGCTCGTCCGTCGGTGGAAGGAACCGGACGAGCGGCATGAGCAGAAGCGACGCGTCGAGCGCATCGCTGCCGTAGTACTGGGTGAACACGCCGCGCGCGTCGAGCCCGTTGGCGCAGATGTCGGCGTGGATCTCGTCGGCCGCCGCCTGCCAGCGATCGGCCTGCTCGTGGTCGTCGCGCAGGCGGGCCAGCCGCGCGCCCCGATCGGCCGCCACCCAGCACATGACCTTCGAGCTCGTGAAGTGCTGCGGCTCGCCGCGCACCTCCCAGATCCCGCGGTCCGGCTCGCGCCAGTGCCGGATCGCCTCCTCGACCTGGCGCGACAGGATCGGCCAGATCCGCTCGTCGAGATGGTCGCGCGACTTTGTGTGGAGGTAGACGGAATCGAGCACCGCGCCCCACATGTCGTGCTGGCGCTGGTCGTAGGCACCGTTTCCGATCCGGACCGGGCGCGCGCCCTCGTATCCCTGGAGATGGTCGAGCGTCTGCTCGGTGAGGGTTCGCTCCCCGCCGATGCCGTACATGATCTGGAGGTCCGCCTCGCCGGCCGCGTCGGCGATGAAGTACAAGAAGTCGTTCGCCTCCCAGTCGAAGCCGAGCGTGTACAGGCCCCACAGGGCGAACGTCGAGTCGCGGATCCACGTGTAGCGATAGTCCCAGTTCCGCTCGCCGCCCGGGGTCTCCGGGAGGGACGTCGTCGCGGCTGCGATGATCGCGCCGGTCGGCGAGTAGGTGAGGCCCTTGAGGGTCAGCGCGGAGCGCTGGAGGTACGCGCGCCACGGGTGGTCCGGGAACCGTCCGCGGGCGAGCCAGTGCTGCCAGTGGTGCGCCGTCCAGACCTGCCGGCGGTACGCCTCCTCGTACGTCGTCGGGGGCTCCCCGGTGCCCCACGACAGCGCGCAGAAGCGCGTCTCGCCCTCCTTTATCAGGGTTCGGCCGATGGCCCGCGGGCCCTCGAACCCGATGTTGAGGTCCGTGGTCAGGGTGAGCGCGACCTCGGTGCCGTCGGCCCGGCAGATGCCCTGCGTGAGGCCCTGCCCGGTGTACGACCAGCGGCCGAGGGTTCGGCCGTAGTCGAATACCGGCTCGCAGTCGATCGTCAGCTGCATCTCGCCGTTGACGCAGCGGACGGAGCGGAGGAGGACGTGCTCGGCGTCGTAGTCGGTCGGTGCTCGGCGATGGCCGTCGAGCCGCTCCACGTCGCCGCGCCACGGGCCGATGAGGAGCACGTCGCGGACGATGATCCAGCCGTTCGGCGAGCCCCACGTCGTCTCGAGCACCATGGTCCCCGGCAGGTAGCGCCGGGCGGCCGGGACCCGGAGGTCCGCCGGGCCGAAGCGGAACCCGCCGGCATCGCGGTCGAGCATGGCGCCAAAGACGGACGGTCCGTCAAACCGCGGCAGGCACAGCCACTCGACGTTGCCGGACGGCGCGACGAGCGCACCCACCTCGCAGTCGGAAAGGAACGCGTACTCCGCGATCGGCGGGAAGGGGGACGCTCCGTGCTGCACCGGCTGCACCTCTGCCTGGGTCTGGCTGGCGGCGATCCTGCGGCGCTCATCTTGCACGCGCCGACGCAGCGCGCCAAGACCATGAGTTCACGCTGGCGCCGGCCGGCAGCCCGCGGACGGGCTACACGACGACGTTCGAGAACAGCGTCGACGTGGCCTGATGCAGCGGTGTCAGGCCGCGACCGGCGTTCCTCCGACGATCGGCCGCTCCACGTGCGGGAAGAGCGCCGCGAGCAGGCGGAAGGTCCGGCGCGTCTCCCAGCGGTGCAGGTTCGAGCAGACGAGCCAGATGCCGTCGTCGCGACCGACCGGAACGGTCGGCGCGCCACACGGGCAGACGGGCGTCTCGTGCTCGGCGGACTCGATGCGCTCGAGCGCGGCGGTGGTGTCGAACATCGGATGAGCCTCCGGGGTTGTGTACGCGCCGATGATCCGCCCGGGACGTGGCGTCCGCCATGAGCACAACGTCCCGAACTGCCTACGACGCGCTCCGTAGGCGGCGCGCCTGCCGGGTGTCAGCGACTCATCGAACGGTAGCGGCGAACGCCGAGTGCCCCGAACACGATCACGAACAGGACCACCCATCCAAGGGTGACGAGGATCGGGTTCTGGCCCGGGAATCCGGTGCCGACGTACGGGTTCGGGTTGCCCCACAGCTCGCGCAGCGCGGCAGTCAGCGTGCTCGTCGGGTTCCATTCGGCAATCGGCTGGAGGAACTCCGGAAGGCTGGCCGGCGGAACGAAGACGTTCGAGATGAACGTGATCGGGAAGAGCGCCGTGAAGATGACCTGCTGGCCGACCTCGACCGACGGGACGTTGAGGCCCAGCCACACGCCGAGCCACGACATCGCGAAGGCGAACACGAGGAGGAGGCCGACGCCGACGAGCAGCTCGACGATGCCGGTGTGGACCTGCCAGCCGACGACGAGGCCGGTCAGCATGAGCACGACGAGGATGCCGCCGTTGTACACGACGTCGCTGAGCGTCCGGCCGCTCAGCACGGCGGAGCGGGCCATGGGCAGCGAGCGGAACCGGTCGATGATCCCCTTCTGGACGTCGTCGGCCATCCCGATCGCCGTCGTCCCCGCGGCGAACACGATCGTCTGGGCGAAGATCCCGGGCATCAGGTACTCGCGATACGAGCCGCCGCCGGGAAGCGGGATCGCGCCGCCGAACACGTAGGCGAAAAGCAGCACGAACATGATCGACTGGAGGATCGCGAAGATCGCGAGCTCCGGGATGCGCGGGATCCGCTTGAGGTTCCGCCAGGCGATGACGAGCCCGTCGCGGACCGCGCCGTTCATGCTGCCTCTCCTGCCGCCGCGGCGGCCTTCTCGTCGGCCACGTGTCCGGTCAGGGCGAGGAACACATCGTCGAGGGTCGGCCGACGCAGGGCGATGTCGTCGATCGTGATCCCGGCCTCGTCGAAATCGCGGACCACCTGGACGAGCGTCTTCGACCCACCCGACGCCGGGACGGTCACCTTGCGGGTGTGCTCGTCGACCGTGCACTCTCCGCGCGTATCGCGGGCGAGCACCTCCATTGCCCGGGCGATCTCGTCGCGCCGGTGGACGACGACCTCGATCCGCTCGCCGCCGACCTGCGACTTGAGCTCGTCAGCGGTGCCGCGGGCGATGATCCGGCCATGGTCGACGACGGCGATCGAGTCGGCCAGCTCGTCCGCCTCCTCGAGGTACTGAGTGGTCAGGAGAAGCGTCGTTCCCTCGCGAACGAGGGCACGGATCACGTCCCACATGCCGAGCCGGCTGCGCGGGTCGAGCCCGGTTGTCGGCTCGTCGAGGAAGAGCAGGCGGGGGCGGCCGATGAGTGCGCTGCCGAGGTCGAGCCGGCGACGCATGCCGCCGGAGTACGTCTTGACCACCCGGTCGGCCGCGTCGGTCAGCTCGAACTGGTCGAGCAGATCGTCGGCGCGCGTCCGTGCGACGGCGCCCGGGAGCTGGTACAGCCGGCCGAACATACGCAGGTTCTCGCGGCCGGTGAGGTTCTCGTCGACCGCCGCGTACTGGCCGGACAGTCCGATCAAGTGACGGAGCTGGTCCGCCTGGCGGACGACATCGAGACCGGCCACGGTGGCCCGGCCAGCGTCCGGCTTGAGCAGCGTGGCGAGGATCCGGACGGTAGTCGTCTTGCCGGCGCCGTTGGGGCCGAGCAGGCCCAGCACCGTGCCCTCGGCGACGCTGAGGTCGACCCCGTCGAGGGCCCTGACCTCGGAGCGGCGCGAGCGATAGATCTTGACCAGGCCTTCGGCCGTGATCACATCCACGGGGGTCGACTCCTCGGGGTTCGTTCCTGCGTAGGCGCGCGTGGGCGTCCGCGGCCGCGTTCGGTTCGGGGAGCGCGAATCTAGCGGCCGACGGCGGGCGGGTCAAACGCGCTCAGCGCGCGATCGGGCGGCCGATGCCGGCGCGCCGCTCTGGCCCGTCGCGTTCCGGCGCATCGCTTCGTGCGCATGGATCCCGGGCATCGATCCTGGGCGGGCAGTCCCGGCGGGCAGGTTCGCGTTTAGTCGCCGGGCGACTCGCCGGCACACAAATCGGGTGACATCGGCCACGCTATCGCTCGTCGCAGTCATCGCCTGCATATTGGGGCCGATTACGAGACGCTTCGGCCGCCGGAAGGCATTCGACACTCGGCGTACTGCGGCGCGAGTCGTGGGACGAATAGACGAGAAGTCGCTCGAACGCGTCGCCTGTGATCGGTCGCGACCAGCCGGCTAAGACCCGCCCCACGGGTGAACGCGACAGGTTGCGCGCTTGGCTGGTCCGGTTCGCTCGCCCCACGGGTGAACGCGACATGCGGTGCCCCGGACGCGTCGCGTTCGCTCGCCCCACGGGTGAACCCGACGTGCGGTGCCCCGGCCGTGCGTCGCGTTCGCTTGCCCCACGGGTGAACGCGACATGCGGTGCCCCGGACGCGTCGCGTTCGCTCGCCCCGCGGGTGAACCCGACGTGCGGTGCCCCGGCCGTGCGTCGTTCGCTCGCCCCACGGGTGAACCCGCCCACTTCGGATCGCCCATTCCGGATCCTCGTTGACCGTGCGTGCCATCCTCGACCACGTGACCCGGTTGATCGGCGTTCTCGTCAACCTCTCCCTTCGCGCGGCGATCGCCACGATGACCGCGACCGTCCTGCGCGCCCCGCCGGACGACCGTCGGTTCGCCGGCAAGGGCATCGGCCCACGGGTGCTCATCGTCGGCCTTCCGGCGACCCTCGCGGTACCCATGATCTGGGCCGCCCGCGGCAGCCGACGTGGCCCGTACCCGGTCGGTGTCGACACCGTCTACCTGTCCATGTACGCACTCGACCTCGCCGGCAACGTGCTCGACCTGTACGACGGGTACCGCCACTTCGACCTCCTTCCGCACGCTCACGGGGCCGGGGCAATGACCGTCTTCGCCGCCTGGGCGCTCGACATTCCGCCACTCAGCGCGGTCGGCGTCGCCCAGGTCGGCCACGTCCTCCTCGAGGCGCAGGAGTACTACAGCGACGTCCTGTTCGGAACCCGCAACGTGCGCGGGACGTGGGATACCGTGGGCGACCTCCTCGCCGGCGTCGTCGGGTCGCTCGCCTACGCGGCCCTGCTCAGCCGGTCCGAGCGCGGTGGCCGGCGAGCGAGTTGAGCCCGGGCTACCGCGGATCGGACACGTCGGCCGTGGCGCGCTGCGGCACCACCCTGGCCGGGTCGAACGCCACGGGGTCTGCCAGCTCGCCGACGAACTCGCCGTCGATTTCGTTTACGAAACCCATGAACCACAGCGTCCCGGCGTGGCGGACGAGCTTGCCCGCGTACAACGGGCTGTACGGGAAAAACTCCGTCGTGACCGGCACGTCGAACGGACCCAGCGGTCCGGGCCCGCGGCAGATGTACGACCCCGTGCGTGCCGGGCGGTCCTGGTGGGCGAGTCGGGACGCGGCGATGTGCTCGGCGCCGGTGCAGAAGGTGAGGAGCGTCGAGTCGCCGTCGGCCGTGACCTGCGGTACCTCGAGCTGGCCGAAGCCGGCCGGCGAGACAAGCGGCGGTCTCACCTGCCAGTGCAGGAGGTCCGCGGAGACGGCATGCCCGATGACGCCCCGCGCGTCCGTAGGCCCGCTCTTCCGACGGGCGGTGATCAGGGCGTGATAACCGTCCCCATCGGTGTCGGCATATACCCAGGGATCTCGCCATGCCTGGTCGTGCCAAAGCTCCCGGTCGAGCAACTCGTACCAGCGCGGATCCGCCTCGATCAGTGGCTCGTCGCCGTAGCGTTCGAAGTGGTTGAGGTCGCGCGACGTCGCGAGCCCGATCCGCTGGACGAGGCCGTCATCTGCGCGGGAGCAACCCGTGTAGAAGAGGTACCACGTCCCGTCGCGCCGGATGATGCTGCCCGTCCACGTTGCGAGGTCGTCCCACGACCCTGGCACGGCCGGCGGCAACGGGTCCGGCAAGACCGTCCACGACCGCAGATCGCGCGAAACCGCGTGACCGAATCGGGCGTTGCGATGGCGCAGGTGCGGGTCACCCAACGATCGCGGCGCCTGGAGGTAGAAGACGTGGATCTCGTCGCCATCCTCCGCGAACCAGAAGTCCCAGATCCACGCGTCAGGGAGACGCAACCCCATCGAGGTCAGCCCTTCACGCCGCTGGCGGCGATGCTCTCGATGAACGCCCGCTGGAGGGCAAGGAATAAGGCGAGGACCGGCAGCGTAATCATCGACAGGTACGCCATCACCTCGCCCCAGGCCACGTTGAGCTGGAAGAAGTACTGGACGCCGACCATCACCGGCCTGACCGCCTCGCTCTGAGTGACCATGAGCGGCCAGAGGTAGGCGTTCCATACCGGCAGGAACGTGAGGATCGCGACGGTCGCGATGACCGGTCCGGAAAGCGGCATGACGATCCGGCGGTAGATCTGAAACCAGCCGGCGCCGTCCACCCGGGCAGCCTCGTCGATCTCGACCGGCAGCGACTTGAAGTACTGGACGAAGAGGAAGATCGAAAAGGCGTTGGCAATGAACGGGATGATCTGGACGTGGAGCGAGTTGAGCCAGCCCTGCGTGACGATGGGCACGGCGCCCTCGAGGCCGATCCACGGGAGCTTGCTGACGAGCAACAGGAGCGGGATCGCGATCGTCTCGAACGGCACGATGAGCGTCGCGATGATGAGCGTCAGCACGACGCGCTGTCCCGTCCAGCGCATCCGCGCAATGGCGAAGCCGGCCATGCTGTTGACGACGAGACCGAGGGCGACCGTCGTCCCGGTCACGACGATCGAGTTGAACAGGAACTGGAGCGCCGGCACCCGCTCGAACACGCCGACGTAGTTGTCGAGCGACACATCGCCGATCGGCAGGAACGCGCGGAGCGAACTCGTGTCGGACAGCAGCTGATGATCAGGTTTGAGCGAGCTGACGAGCATGAACACGATCGGGAACACGAAGAACAGCGCCAGCCCGATCATCAGCGTCAGGCGCCCGACGCGAAGCGGGGTGGGCTCGGCCGTCGGGGACTTCAGCGCGGTCATCTTCAGGCCTCCCGGGTCAGATAGCGCTGGATGAGAGCGACCGACAGGACCATCACGAAGAAGACGACCGAGATGGCCGATCCGTAGGCGATGTCCTGCTGGCCGAAGCCACGTTGGACGGCCTGGAAGATGACCGTCGACGTCGAGTCGAGGGGACCGCCCTTGGTCATCACGTCGATCTGCGTGAACAGCCCGAAAGCGGCGATCGTGATCGTGATCAGGATGAACACGGACGTGTTGCGCAACCCCGGCCATGTCACGTTGCGGAACTGGGCCCAGCGGCCGGCGCCATCGAGGGCGGCCGCTTCGTAGAGGTGGCTCGGGATCGTCTGCAGTCCGGACAGCCAGATGACCATGTGGAAGCCAACGGCTTGCCACATCGACATGACCATGATCGCCGGCAGCGCGGTCGCGGGATCGCCGAGCCAGTTGACCGGACCGATCGCCCCGAACGTCGCGGCGCCGAGGAACTCATTGACGAGGCCGTTGTCCGGTGAGTAGAGGAACTTCCAGAGCAGGGAGATGACGACCATCGACGTGACGACCGGCAGGAAGTAGATCGTGCGGAAGAGGTTGACCACGCGCATGCGCCGGTTGACGAGGAGTGCAAGGAGCAGCCCGAAGGCGCTCTGGAGCGGGACGATCACGAGCGCGAACGCGATGGTGTTGACCAGCGACTTCATGAACACTGCGTCGCCGACAAGAACGTAGTGCCTCGTCCCGCCGACGTCGAAGAGCAGCCACTCCTGGAGCTGGTAGTACTGCGACGCCCGATCACGGGTGATGTCGCGGAGCGCTGGGTAGACAGGCGCCCCGTCCTCGCCGATGACGGTCCCGCCGGCCTCGTTGCGCTCGGGCTCCAGAGACAGAACCTTGACGGTGAGCAGCCCCTCGAAGTTGCGAGTCCCAACGAACTCCGTGGGATTGGGCGAGATCAACCGCTGGTTCGTGAAGGCCAGGCCGAATGCGAGGATGAAGGGCAGGACCAGGAACCCGATCAGCAGAAGAATCGCCGGGCCGGCCATGAGCCAGCCCAGCCGGCCCTCACCCGGCGCCAGCCGCGACCGTCCCCTTGCCTGGGCTACCGCCTCGACTCGTGGATTCGCCGCCATCGGACTCCCTCGCCCATCTCGGCTCCTCTGGGGCACGCCCCCACCGGCTCGGCCGGGGGAGTGCGTCGACCCGCGGGAGGAGCACCGCGGGTCGACGCCGGGGTTCACTCAGAAGCCGTAGCCGTTGTTGTTGTCGATGTCCGCGTTGATCTGATCGGTCGCGTTGTCGAGCGTGGTCTGGACGTTGGCACCGTTGGCGATGTCTGCCGCCGCCTTCTCGAAGATCTTGGCGATCGCGAGGTAGGCCGGCGTTGGCGGGCGAATGACCGCCTGGGCAGCCGACAGATCGTAGAACACGGCGAACTGATCACCGTCGTCGAACTTCGTCGTCAGCGGGCGAGCGTCCGCGCGCCCGGGGATGACGTTCTGCGCGTCGGCGATCGCAGCCACGCGCTCCGGCTCAAGCAGGTAGTTGATGAACGCGTCGCCAACCTCAGGATTGGGGCACGCGCTCGAGACCGCCCACTGCCACGAGGCGGCGCCGATCTTGGGCCCGGCACCGAAGTCGACCGCCGGCAGGAAGACGACGTCGTCGCCGAACTTCTCGATTGCCGCATTCGCGGCCCAGATGCCGTTCCACTGCATGCCGTACTTGCCGTCGATGAAGCCTGAGTCGCGATCGGCGCCGGACTGGGATGTTCCGGGGGCGTAGCCGCTGGCGAACAGCGACTGCCACCACTCGCCCCAGGCCACCGCTTCGTCGCCATTGAGGACGCCTTCGGCGGTGAGGTACGTATCCCGGTCGATCAGGTCGCCGCCGAAGCTCTGGAGAAGCGGCGAGAACCCGTACGGGTACCACTCGCCCGTCCAGGCCATGCCGGGATCAAAAGCGAAGTCGAAGTCCCCGCTCTCCTGGTACGCGTCGAGCGCCGCCTGGAATTCGTCGGGCGTCCACGGATCGGCGAGGGTCGGGATCCGGATGTTCAGGCGCTCGAGATCCGACTGGCGAGCGAGGATCGCGACGGCCGCATCGAACTGACCCTGCGCGTAGACCTTGCCCTGCCACAAACCGGTCGTCGAGGGCAGGAACGCGTCGAGGGTCTCCTGCGGGATATCGAGCTCACGCAGATAGCCGGCGTAGGCCCAGTTGGGCACGATCGGCCCGTCGACGTCGAGGATGCACGGCATCGTATTGGCCAGCGCGGCCGCGACGACCGTGTCGTTGTAGGCGCCCTGCGGGAACGCCTCGAACACGACCTGATACGCATCCTGGCTGGCGTTGAAGTCGGCGATCCACTCGGTGATCTTCTCCATCTCGGCGGGGTTGCCGGCCGAATGGGTCCACAGGCTGACGGCGGTCTTGTCGGGCGACACGGACTGCTGCGGCGTGGTCGGCGCCGCAGAGCCATCGCCCGACGGAGCCTGCGAGGCGCTTCCTCCGCAGGCCGCGGCCACGACGGCAACGGCGATCGCCATGACCGTGAAGCGCCGGGGATTGAGACTGTGTTGCATGCCGACCTCCTCCGACCGACGACCCACCGACCGGGTGCCGACATCGCAACCACAAAATCGGTGTAGTGAAACCTTTTACTAGTTCAGAGCCTCCATGTCAAGGGGTCAACTTCCACGTACTCTTGAGCCATGACGACGCGCCGCCCACTTCTGAAGGATGTCGCCGCACGCGCGGAGGTCTCACTGACCACGGTCTCGATCGTCCTCAATGGCAAGGCCGGGACGAACATACCGGCCGATACGCAGGCCCGGGTTGTGGCGGCCGCTGCGGAGCTGGGCTACCGGCCGAATGCCATGGCCCGCGGCCTCCGCCGCCGGCGCTCCGACACGATCGGCGTGATCTCCGACGAGATCGCGACGACGCCGTTTGCAGGGGCGATGCTGCAGGGGGCCCAGGACGCGGCCTGGGAGGCCGGCGTCGTTCTCCTGCTCGTCAATACGGCCCGCGACCGCGAGATGGAGGCGCGAGCGATCGAGCTCATGCTCGACCGACAGGTCGACGCGATCGTGTATGCCACGATGTATCACCAGGTGATTGAGCCGCCGCCCGCGCTCCGCGAGGTCCGGTCTGTGCTGATGGACGCCAGAACCGCGGACGGATCCCTCCCGTCAGTCGTCCCGGACGATTACGCCGCGGCCTGCGAGGCGGTCGAGCATCTGCTGGCTCGCGGCCATCGGCGGATCGGCTTTATCAACACCGCCGAGCGGGTTCCCGCCGCCGACGAGCGGCTCGACGGCTACCGGTCTGTCCTCGAGCGACACGGGATCCCCTTCGATGAGGTACTCGTGGTCGACGGCGAGAGTGGCGACACACACGCCGGACTCGAGGCTGCCGGGCGGTTACTCGATCTCGAAGCTCGGCCCACCGCGCTGTTCTGCTTCAACGATCGCGTCGCCATGGGCGCCTACCGGGCGATCCGGCTGCGCGGCCTGCGCGTGCCGGACGACGTGTCGGTCGTCGGGTTCGACAACATGGAGCAGATCGCGCCGTGGCTCGACCCACCACTGACGACGATGCAGCTTCCGCACTACGAGATGGGCCGCTGGGCGGTCGAACACGTTCTGGCCGATCTCCGCGGCGAGCTCGCGGGCATGCCGGTCCAGAAGCGGATGCCGTGCCCGATTGTCGTCCGCGACTCGGTCGCTGCCCCGGGTCGCGTGGCGGCACCGTGACGGGACGCGGGGTGGCCCCGGGCGTCCCGCGAGTCCAGGGCGCGAAGCGGCTCCGATGCGGGCGGACCGGACACCACCGTCACCGATCGGTCGGGGGTTCCGCCTCGCGCTCCCCGGACAGGCCCGCCGCGAGGACGACCGCCGCCGCAACGAGCGCGATGACCAGTCCCCAGCCCGCAACCACCCCGGTCAGGTCGGCGATCGCGCCGAGCGCGAGCGGCGCGACGAGAATGGCAAGGCCGGACGCGACGGTGAGCCGATTGCCGGCCAGGGCGAGCCGTTCGGGCGCCGTCGCGAGCGCCGCGGCCACGCCGAGCGGATACAGGCCGGCCACGCCGAGTCCGGCTACGAAGAGACCGGCCGCGGCCACCACCGGCGAGGTCGTGACCCAGGCGACGAGGCCGCCGACGCCGACGACCGCCAGGGCGGCCCACGCCGTCGATCGCGGCGCACGCCCGGCCGCCAACCCGTAACCCATCGCGAGCCGGCCGGCGAACATCCCGCCGAGGAACAGCGCGGCGATCGAGCTCGCTTCCGGAATGGACGTGCCGGCCCGCCGCTCGACCAGCGTGGCCGCCCAGAAGACGATCGAGAACTCGACGGCGACGACGGCGACCACGTACGCCCACGCTCGCCAGAAGGTCCGCGGCAGCCGCTCGCCTCCGCCGGCCGTTGCGGCCGAGACCGGCATCCGTGGGCGAAATCGCAGGTCGGCGGCGACGACGGCGAGGAGCCCGACCGCCGGGGCCAGGCCGAAGGCCCAGCCGATCCCCGACGTGGCCGCCGAGGCGAGCGCCAGCGGGGCGCCGAAGGCCGCGACCATCGCCCACACGTTGCCGCGGGCGAGTTGCCGCCGAGCCACGCTTCCCCCGGAGGCGCCGAGCGACGCGTTCGCGTAACCCAGCAGCGTGCCCGCCCCGAAACCGATCAGGCCGGCCGCCGCGAGCGTGGCGACGATCGACGGCGCGGCGCCGATCGCAACAACAGCTGCCACGAGGCAGACCACGGCCACGCCCCGTGCTACCCGCTCGCCGAACCGCCGGCCCGCCTCCGCCGCCGCGACCCCGGCCGCGATGAGACCCACCGCGAGCGCCGTCGAGTGGAGGCCCACCTCCGCATCGGACAGGCCGAGCCGCTCCCGGAGGTACGGCCCCACGGCACCGAGCCCGTAGATGACGTAGCCGACGGCGGCCAACGCCGCATACGACGGCCAGGCACCGAGACGTTCGGGTTCGGGATGTCGCCGCAGCGCCCCGATGGGAGAGGAAGGCACGGACCGAGCGTACCGCGACGGCGACGCGCGCGGTGTCAGGCCTCCCGATTCGTCGGCAGGATGGTGAACGCGCCGCCCTGGAGCGGCGCGATGGCCCGAAGGCTTTCTCGTCGAAGG
>DASTOB010000032.1:0-8636 GCA_035720425.1 Candidatus Limnocylindrales bacterium | reverse complement strand
CCGCGTAGTTGCCGATCTCGGCGTCCGGCCCGATGACCGAACCCGGCCGCAGGTGCGAGAACGGCCCGATCCGCACCCGGTCGCCGATCTCGGACGACTCGACCACGCTCGCCCACACGACGCAGTCCTCGCCGACCACCGCGTCGACGATCTGGCTGCCGGTGCCGACGACCGTGCCCCGACCGATCCGCGTCGCTCCACGCAGCACGACGTTCGGCTCGAGCACGACGTCCGCCGCGAGCTCGACCGAGGCGTCGATCCAGGCCGTCGACGGGTCGCGCATGGTGACCCCGGCGCGCAGGTGGGCGGTGTTGATCTCCGTACGGAGGTCCCACTCGGCCTGGGCGAGCTGGGCGCGGTCGTTGATGCCGGTCAGCCGACCGTCGTCCTCGGCGTCGAGCGCTGCCACGAGCCGGCCGTCGGCGCGGGCGAGCGCGACGAGCTCGGTCAGGTACAGCTCGCCGGTGGCCGATGACGGTCGCAGCCGCCCGATCGCGCCGCGCAGCCAGTCGGCGTCGAACGCGTACAGGCCGGCGTTGATCTCGGCAATGTCGCGCTCCTCGTCGGACGCGTCGGCCTCCTCGACGATCCGCTCGACCGACCCGGCGTCGTTCCGGACGACCCGCCCGAGTCCGGCCGGATCGAGCGCGGCGACGGCCACGAGCGCGAGCGCGGCGTGGTCGAGCCGGCGCGTCTCGAGCAGGTCACGGAGGACGTCCGGCCGAACGAGCGGCACGTCACCGGACACGACGAGGACCTCGCGCGCGCCCGCGGGCAGGGCGGCGAGCGCCGCCGCGACGGCGTCGCCGGTCCCGCGCGGCTCCGCCTGGAGGGCGTACGTCGCGGCCCCGCCGATCGCCTCGCGCAGGGCCGCGGTGGCCGGCGAGTACACGACGATCGGTCGGTCGCCCGTCGCCGTGGTCGCCGCCTCGACGACCCAGCTGAGCATCGGGCGTCCGCACAGCGGGTGGAGCACCTTGGGCAGCCGCGACTTCATCCGCGTGCCGAGACCGGCCGCCAGCACGACGGCGACGGCAGCCTCGGGCGAGCCGGGACTTGGGGGGTTCACAGGGAGCGACGCCGGCAGGCGGTGGGCGGACGGGTGGCCCGCTGCCCGGCACGTGGGCGGTCCGGCGCGATGGGGTCGGGTGTCATCGGTTTGGGTCCGGGCATCGTAGGGGCGGCCGTCGAGGGGTGTCAACCGACCGCCGCCGCGGTCGGGGCCGTCAGCGGGCGACCGCGTCGGCGATGCGTCGATACGCGATGGCGTCGATCTCGACGAGCCCGCCCCGCGGCAGGGCACCGACCGCGAACGTGGAGCGGGCCGGCGGCGGATCGGTCATGTGGCGCGCGTAGACGGCGTTGACGGCAGCGAAGTCCCCGATGTCGGCGAGGTAGATCGTCGTCCGCACGACGTCGGCGAGGCCGAGACCGGCAGCGTCGAGGACGGCGGCGAGGTTGCGCAGCGCGCGGTCAGCCTGGGCCTCGACGCCCTCGGCCAACTCGCCGGTCGCCGGGTCGAGGCCGAGCTGGCCGGAGCAGAAGACGAGCCCGTCGACCGCGATCCCCTGGCTGTACGGCCCGATCGCCGCCGGCGCTCCCGTCGTCGACACCGCCTGTCGCGTCATCCCGTCCTCCCATCCTCCCCTGAGCCGTCGGCCGGTGCCGGTGCCAAGGCCGGCGCCGGCGAACCGGCGATTGCCGTATCGGTCACGAACGGTACCCCGGTGCCGATCTCCGGCAGCCGGCCGTCTGCGATTGCCGCACGGACGACCTCGGCGGCACCGGTTGCCGCGTCAGCCGAAGGATAGACCGCCCACAGCGTCGGCCCGGACCCGGACAGGCCCACCGGGCGGCCCAGCACGCGCGTGAGCGCCCGACGGAACGTCGTCAGCCCGGGTGCGGCGACCGCCGCCGCGGCCGCGAGATCGTTGGCAACGGCGAGCACGCCGGCCCGCGCCACGAGATCCTGGCTGCGCAGCCCGGTCCCGAGCTCCGCGGCGAGGTGGGCGGAGGTGAGCCGAGTCGCGCTCGTCGCGGGCGGCGCCGCCGGGCCGCCCACCGCGAACAGGGCGAAGACGTCACGCGTGGCCAGCGTGAGGCTCGGTGTCACGAGCACCACGCCGACCGGTTCGCCGATCGGCCCGCGGAGGGACGTCACGCGCTCGCCGCGACCCTCCACGAGCGCCGCCCCGCCGGCGAGGAAGAACGGCACGTCGGACCCGAGCCACGCGGCGATGGCAGCCCGCCGATCCGGTTCCAGATCCGCCCCCCACGCCTCGAGCGCCCCGTCGAGGGCGGCCGCGGCGTCGCTGCTCCCCCCACCGAGCCCGGCCGCGACGGGGATCAGCTTGTCGAGCCGCACGGCGAGCGGCGGCGTAGCGGTTCCCGATGCCGCGAGTGCCTCGCGCGCGGCGGCGATCGCACGGAGGACGAGGTTGCCCGCCGGCGGACCCGGGTCGAACCCCTCGGCGTGGACGGTGTCCGATCCGCCGGCGGCGACGGACAAGCTCAGCCGGTCGGCGAGGCGCAGCGGCACCATGACCGAGTGGAGGGCGTGAAAGCCATCCGCGCGCCGGCCGATCACGGCAAGGGTGAGGTTGAGCTTCGCCGGCGCGAGACGGACGACCGGGTCGTGCCGGGCCGGTGATGCGCTCATCGGGCCCGGCGCCCGCGCTCGTCCGGACCGATCGGGCCGAGGACGGCCAGCAGCGCCAGCCACTCCCCAACCGCCACCGTCTGCGGCCGGCGCGTGCCGTCGATCCCGGCCGCATCGAGGGCCGCCGCGACGCGCTCCGGCGGGACCGGCAGCTGCCGGGAGAGGACGTTGTGGAGCATCTTGCGCCGCTCGCGGAAGGCCGCCTGGACGAGTCGCCACAACGCGTCCTCGCCGGACTCGTCCAGCGGACGGTCGTCGTCGGCGTACGGCTCGAGGACCGCGACCGCCGACTCGACGGCCGGGGCCGGCTCGAACGCCGTGGGCGGGACGCGGAAGGCGATCCGGACGCGGGCGTGGTACTGGACGAACACGGACAGGTAGCTGAGGTCCCCGGGCGGAGCGGCGATCCGCTCGGCGACTTCGCGCTGGAGCATGAGCACGAGACGGCGGGGCCGCGGGGTCGAGCCGAGGAACCGGTGGAGGATCGGGCTCGTGATGTGGTACGGCAGGTTCGCCACGACGTCGTACGGCGGGGCGGCGAGCGAGGTCAGGTCGAGGTCGAGCGCATCGGCCTCGATGACGGCGAGCCGGCCGGCGGAGATCGGGTCCGCGAGCCGGTCGCGGAGGAGCGCGGCGAGCCCGCGATCGAGCTCCACCGCGACGACGGGAGCGCCGGCCGCGAGGAGCGCCTCGGTGAGGATCCCGAGTCCGGGCCCGACCTCCACGATCGGCCGGTCCGGGCCGGGGTCCGCCTCGGCGAGGATCGCCTCGAGCACGGCGACGTCAGCGAGGAAGTTCTGCGACAGGCCATGGCGCGCCCGCAGGCCCGCCGCGCGGAGGACGCGGCGGACGGAGGCCGGATCGACCCTCGCCGCCGGCGTCATCGCGTGCCGATCGGCAGGGTCGGCCGCGCGTCGAGGTCCAGCCCGGACCGCTCACCGGCAGCCAGGCGGCGGGCCCCGGCGGCGCCGATCATCGCGCCGTTGTCCGTGCACAGCCCAGGCCGCGGGACGACGAGCGGCAGGCCGGCGGCCTCCGCCTCGCCGGCCAGGCGGGCCCGGAGCGCCGAGTTGGCCGCGACGCCGCCGCCGAGGACGATCGTCCGGGCGCCGGTCTCCCGCGCGGCGCGGATCGTCTTCGTCACGAGCACGTCGACGACGGAGTCCTGGAAACCCCAGGCGAGCTCCGCCGTCGTCGCCTCGGACAGGCGGGCGTCGGAGTCGGCCGCCGGGAGCCCCTCGTCAGCGCGCGCCGCGTCGACGATCCGTCGGGCGGCCGTCTTGAGCCCCGAGAAGCTGAAGTCGTACGTGTCGCTCAGCCACGCCCGCGGAAACGTCCGATCGCGCCCGACGGCGCCCTCCGCCGCCCGCTGGATCGCCGGCCCGCCGGGATACCCGAGGCCGAGCAGCCGACCGACCTTGTCGAACGCCTCGCCGGCCGCGTCGTCGACCGTTTCGCCGAGGAGGCGGTACGTGAGGTGATCGCGCATCTCGACGAGGAACGTGTGGCCGCCGGAGACGACAAGCGCGACGAGCGGGAACGCGATCGCCTCGCGCTCCTCCTCTCCGGGATCGAGCAGCCACGCGGCATAGACGTGCCCCTCGAGATGGTTGACCCCCACGAGCGGCGCGTCGTGGACCCAGGCGAGGGTCTTGGCGAAGTTGATTCCCACGAGCAGCGATCCGGCCAGCCCGGGCCCATGAGTGACCGCGACCGCGTCGACATCGTTCCACGTCACACCCGCCTCCGACCACGCCTCGTCGAGGACCGGCACGATCCAGCGGAGGTGGGCCCGGGCGGCCACCTCCGGCACGATCCCGCCGGTCGCGGCGTGGAGCGCGACCTGGCTGGCCACGACGTTGGCGAGGATCCGCCGGCCACCCTCGACGAGGGCGATGCCCGTCTCGTCGCAGCTCGACTCGACCGACAGGACGAGCGGGCCGCTCACGCGGGGGCCTCCGGCGGGCCGGATCGCGGGTCCGGCGGCGCATCCGAACCATCCGCGCCCGGTTCGGCCTCGACGTCCGGCGCCTCCGGGGCGGGGGCGGCGTCGAGTGCGGCCCGCAGCCGCTCGAGGCGATCGGTGAAGCGGGCGTCGTCGAACGCCTCGGTCGTCATGATCAGGGCGTCCTCGCCGTCGTCGCTGTAGTAGCGCGGGCGGAGGCCCACCGGCCGGAAGCCGTATTTCTCGTACAGGCGGCGGGCCGCCAGGTTGGACAGCCGCACCTCGAGCGTCGCCTCGCGAGCCTGGCGCGCGATGGCGAGGTCAAGGAGGGCGACGAGGAGCCGCTCCCCCACCCCTCGGCGCCGCCAGGACGGATGCACCGCGAACGTCGTGATGTGCGCCTCGTCGACCATCAGCCACATGCCCGCGTAGGCGACGACGGTGGAGCCGGCGCGAACGACGAGGTACGTGGCGAGGCGATTGGACTCGAGCTCGCTCCGGTATGCGTGGGGCGGCCACGGGGTCGTGAAGCTGGCCCGCTCGATCTCCTGGACGTCCGCGAGATCGCCGAGCCGCATCGGTTCGATGCGGAGCCTCACCGGGGGCCGCGCGACCACTCGACTCCTCCGCCTGCCGGTGCCGGCGCGCTGACCCCGCGCGGCAGCGTGACGTACTCCGGCACGAGCGTCGCTAGGTCGTCCGCGCCGGCCGCGAGACGGGCGGCGCCGAGGCGGAGCAGCTCGTGGCCCAGCCGCTCGCGCGCCCGCTCACCCGCGGCGACCGCGTCGGCGGGTGCGCGACCGTCGAGATCGACGGCGACGAGCGCATCGGCGGAGTCAAGCTCCGGCTCCGTCCCGGCCGGCAGCAGTCGAGGCGGCAGGCCGAGCCGGACGAACACCCGATCCGAGGGACCGGCCGGCAGCAGGAGCACGACGCGCCGGGCGGCAACGCCGTCGCCGGCCGCCGCGGCCTCGATGAGCGCCGCCGCCGTCGAGACTCCCGCAATCGGCACGTGCAGCCCGTGGGCGAGGGCCTTCGCCGTCGCGAGCCCCACTCGCAGGCCGGTGAACGCCCCCGGGCCTGTGCCGACGATGACGCCGCGCAGCCGCGAGCGTCGCAGGTTCGCCTCGCCGAGGACCCGCCCGATCGACGGGAGCAGGTGCTCACCGTGGCGATGGCCGGCCGTCCACGTCGACAGGCCAAGTGGCTCACCGCGCGGCGACCCGACCGCCACGACCACCCGGGTCGTCGCGGTGTCGATGGCGAGGATCGCGGCGCGCCGGCCGTCGGGGCCGCCGGGGCCGCTCACGGGACGGCCTCGAGAAACCGCACGAAGTCGGCTGACGTCGCCGTCAGCTCGAGGACCCGGGGGTCGTCGCCGGAGCCGTCGATGGCGATCTCGAGCCGGCCGGCCGGCACCGTCGTCCCCAGCCGCTCAGCCCACTCGACGACCGTCACCCCATCGGCCCGGCGCTCGTCGAGCAGGCCTCCGGCGAGCACGTCGGCCGCGTCGGCCAGCCGGTACAGGTCGAGATGAAAGAACGGCAGCCGGCCGAGGTGCTCCGCCATGAGCACGAACGACGGCGAGTTGACGGTTGTCGTCACGCCGAGGCCGGCCGCGATGCCCTTGGCGAGCTGCGTCTTGCCCGCTCCGAGGTCGCCGCGCAGGCAGATCAGGTCGCCCGCGCGTGCGACGCGGCCGAGGGACGCGCCGATTGCCCGGGTCGTGGCCGCGTCGGGGCTCGTCAGGCGGCGGCGCACGAGGGTGGTGCTGGTCATCGGATGGGCGAGCGTAGCCGAATCGACGGGGTCGGGTCAGGCGTAGCGCTCGAGGTCGTTGAGCGGCAGCGCGACCGGCTCCTCGCCCGGGAACTCGACAAACCCGGCCTCGAGGTGCGTTCCGGGACCGAACCGGCGCGGCCCTGCGAGGCCGGCCCAGCGACCCTCCCCGCCGGCCAGCGGGCCGCTCCGCACGCGGACCCAGCCGGGATCGGGCGTCGGAATGGACAGGGCCGGCTCGTCGAAGACGAGCGCGGGCGGGTCGGTGACCACCGCCACCTCACGGCCGGCGAGGGCCGCCAGAACGGCCATGATCGCCGACGCGATCGGGCGCCGGAGCGCACCGTCGAGGACGAGCACCGCGAATGGCGGCGGACGGTGGAGGGCGGCTCGCTGGCGCGCCTCCGAGGCGAGGAAGTCGCGCCGCTCCTTGCCGGACAGTCCGGCCACGACCATGCCGCGCGCGCCCATCGCGCGCGCCCGGGTGAGCGTCTCCGCGTCGACCCGCGAGCCAGCGACGAGGATGCGACCGGACGCCGCGACATCGACCGCGCCGGAGCGGAGCTCGCCATCGGGACCGGTTTCGATGGCGAGGATGCCGCGGGCCGGGGCACCGAGGGCCGACGCGCCCGGCAGTCCGCGGCCGGTGGCCCGGATCACGAGATCGACGCCCGGCCGGACACTCCGCACGGTCCCCTCGACCGGCGATTCGACCGGCTCGACGTGCGAGCCGATTGCGACGCGCCATCGGCCGTCGGCGGCGAACAGGAGCTCCCCGCTCGCCGTCGCGGCCCGGCGGCGCAGCCCGAGCCCGCCGGGACCGAGCTCGCCGCTCCAGCGACCACCGGGTTGCCCGTCCGCCACGGGCGCGGTGATCTCCTCGAGGTGCGTGTCGCGCACTCGTTCGGCGACCTGGGCGCCAGCCACGACGGCCTCGCCGGGAGCGACGAGGATCCGATCGCCGGGCGCGACGGCCAGCCGAACGTCGATCGGGGTCTCGAGCAGCGGCCGAAGGGCGACGAGCTCGAGCCCGACCGAACGCACGGCTGCGTCGATCATCCTTCCCCGCCTCCCCACAACGCTCCCTGCCACGCAGCGAGGATCTCGCGCCGACGGTCGTGCCGTTCCGGCAGGCGCATGGGCACGTCGCGCAGGTCGATGAGAAGCCCGCCGAGGCCGCCTGCCACGTCGACGGCGAAGTTCCGGCCGCGCGTCCCGAGCCGGACCGTGTCGCGGAAGTGCAGCTCCGCGCTGGCCGTCTCGCCGGGCGGCAGGTCAACGAGCTCGAGCCCCCCGGCCACGAGCTCCACCTCGGTCGTTCCGGATGCGGCCCGCACGACGAGGCGCCCGGCCGCTCGGCCGGCGTGGAGCCCCTGGGGCATGACCACGCTGCCGAGCGGAGCGAGCAGCTCGTCGGCCAGGTCGCCGACGATCGTCCGGCGCTCGGCGTCGTCGTCGATCGCGCCGAGCGGGCCGAGCAGGCGGGCGTGGTCGTAAGCGAGATGGGTGGCCCCGGATCGCCGCACGACGTCAGCGAGGGCGAGGGCGATCGCCGGACCCGGGGCGACGGCCCACGCGCCACCCGCCGCCACGAGCAGGTCCGGCGCCGGCAGCGCACCGAGGTCGGGGGTCAGGTCGACGAGCCGGCTGAGCGCTGCACGCGCCGCCGCCAGACGGAGATGGGCGCCGTCGCCGGAGCAGTCGCCCCACGGCGCCGTGCGCAGCTCGCGCAATCGATCGCGAAGGCGGTGCCGGTCGAGCGCGATCGTCGTCCACGCCATGAGGTCGTCGACCGCGACGTCCTCGCGATCCTCGCCGGTCAATCCGGCACTCGCGACGATCGCGGCGTGGACCGATCCCGCCTCGCCACCGCTGCCGGGCAGCGCGTGAGCACGGAGGCCGCCGGTCACGCCCAGCTCGAGCACCTCGATCCGACGGTCGAGCGCATCGGCGAGGGAGCCGAGCGAGCGGACGATGGCCCGCCGCGCGTCGTCGATCGGGGCGCGCAACTCGTCGAGGAGGGCCCGCAGGGCCATCTCGGAGGCCTGGCCGCCCGGGGACGGTCCGAGCAGCAGCGCACCGGGCCGGTCGCCGAGATCCTCGAACGAGACGGCCCGATCGGCCATCGAGCCGCCGAGCACGACCGTCAACTCCGGCCGCCGCCGGACGATCGCCGCGACGAGCGCGGCGAGATCGTCGAGGGCCGGCCGTTCGTCTGCGCCGGGAGGCTCGCCCGCCCCGACGAGCACGGCG
>DASTOB010000031.1:0-24035 GCA_035720425.1 Candidatus Limnocylindrales bacterium | reverse complement strand
CCGGCGAGGGCGTCCCGCGCGGGCACGCCGGCGGCCGCAGCACCGCCGATGGCCGCGCCGCCGAGCGCAGCGCCGGCTGCGCCGGCTGCGCCGGCCGCGCCGGCGGCATGGGCGCTCGTCGCCGCATCGGCCGGCCTCGCGCCGAGGAACGCGTCGAGGTCGGCGGCCATCGCGGCCGCGGTCGGGAAGCGATCCTCCACCGCCGGCGCGAGCGCGCGCTGGGCGATCGCCTCGAGCTCCGGCGGGATGCCGGCGCGATAGGCGGACGGCGACGGCCCCGGTCCGCTCAGGCGGGCCATCGCGATCGCCGCCGCGCTGTCGCCCTCCCACGGACGGCGGCCGGTGAGGAGCTCGAAGAAGACGATCCCGAGCGAGTAGATGTCGGACGCCTCGGTCGCCGTCTCGCCGCGGGCCTGCTCCGGGCTGAAGTAGTGGACCGACCCGAGGGTCGTCCCGGGCAGCGTCATCTGCGCCTCGGCGATCGCGCGGGCGATGCCGAAGTCCGCCACCTTGACCCGGCCGTCGCGGCTCACGAGCACGTTGCCAGGCTTCACGTCGCGATGGACGATCCCGCGCTCGTGCGCGGCCGACAGGGCGCGGGCGACCTCCGCGGTCAGTCGCGCCGCCTGGCGCGGACCCAGCGGGCCGCTTCGCCTGACGATCGTCGCGAGGTCCTCGCCGTCGACGAGCTCCATGACGATGAACGGGCCGACGGGATCCTGCCCGTAGTCGTAGACCGAGACGACGTTCGGATGGTTGAGCTGGGCGACGGACTGCGCCTCCTGCCGGAACCGCGAGCCGAAGTCCGGGTCGCGTCCGTACTCCGGCCGGAGCACCTTGACCGCGACGTCGCGCTCGAGCTGCTGGTCGCGCGCCCGATAGATCGTGGCCATGCCGCCCTGGCCGAGCAGCTCGATGAGCCGATATCGATCGCCCAGGACGCTCCCGATGTCCGCCAAGCCCGCTCCTTTGCCTGTCCTCCGGCCGCCCCCGGGCGGCCGCCCTGCGGCATCCTACCCCACGTCGGCCCCTCGACCGCCGCGGCGCGCTTCCGGGCCCGCGCGCCCTACAGGCGCAGGTCGCGCAGGTAGGCCCGGAACTCCGTTGCGAGATCGGGTCGCTGGAGGGCCAGCTCGACCGACGCCTGGAGCCAGCCCATCGTCGTGCCGGCGTCGTAGCGCGTCCCCTCGAACTCGTAGCCGTACACGCCCTGCTCTTCCATGAGCGCCTCGATCCCGTCGGTCAGCTGGATCTCGCCGCCGGCGCCGCGACCCGTCTGCTCGAGCTTGTCGAAGATCTTCGGGGTGAGGACGTAGCGGCCGATCACGGCGAGGTCCGATGGCGCGTCGTCCGGATCCGGCTTCTCGACCAGCCGGGTAACCCGTCGGAGCCGCCCGTGGTTGAGGGTCTCGTCGACCGGCTCGCCGGCGATGACGCCGTATCGGCCGGTGTCGGCGTGGGGCACCTCCATGACCGCGACGACCGAGGCGTGGGTCTGGTGGTAGGCGTGGATGAGCTGGCCGATGCACGGTCGGTCGCCGACGATCACGTCGTCCGGCAGGATCACCGCGAACGGCTCGTGGCCCACGAGGTCCTTGGCCATGAGCACCGCGTGACCGAGGCCCAGCTGCTCCTTCTGGCGGACGTACGCGACCTGGGCGAGATCGCTGATGTGCCGCACCTGGCGGAGCTTTTCGATCTCGCCCTTTTCCTCGAGCAGGTGCTCGAGCTCATAGGACAGGTCGAAGTGATCCTCGATCGCCCGCTTCTGGCTGCTCGTGACGATGATGACCTGCTCGATCCCCGCGGCCACCGCCTCCTCGACGGCGTACTGGATGATCGGCTTGTCGACGAGGGGCAGCATCTCCTTCGGCTGTGCCTTCGTGGCCGGGAGGAAGCGGGTGCCCCAGCCGGCGGCGGGGAAGACAGCCTTGCGGACGCGCATCGAACCTCGTCTGGCTCAGGTGGTGGGCCCGGCCAGTATACCCGGGGGCGGCGCCGCACCCCGTCCGGACGCCTCCGTACGGGCCACCGGACCGCGGGCAAAGTCGCGAATCGCCTTCGCCACGGCGTCCGGCCGATCGAGGTTGACGAGGTGGCTCGCCCCGGCCACGACCCGTCGATGGCCGTCCCGCGCCGCAGCAAGGAATCGCCGCTCACCGAGCCGGAACAGGATGTCGAGGGAGCCGTTGAGGAGGAGCGTCGGGCCCGGGTAGGACGCCAGCCGCGGCGCGAAGCGCTGACCGATCAGCGCCGTCAACGCCTGCGCCCCGCCGTCCGGCCAGAACCCGCCGGCGATGATCGGCTCGCTGATCTCCGGCGGGAAGCGAAGGCGGAAGAAGCCGCGGTTGAGCGCGTCGAGCGGGCGGCGCGGAGTCCGGGCGAACGCGAGCCGGAGCGCCCGGTACGGGATCGACCAGCCGCCGATCGGCTCCTGCGACGCGCCGGCGAGCACGAGGCCGCGGACGCGCTCCGGCGACGCGCCGGCGAGGGTCATCGCGACGTAGCCGCCGAGTGACAGGCCGACGACGATCGCACGCCCACCGGCGGCCTCATCGATGACGCGGCCGATCGCCTCCGCGGCGCCGTCGAGCGTGAAGCGCTCGCTCGACCGCGTCCCGTGGCCCGGCAGGTCCGGCAGGATCACCCGGAATTCCCCCGCCAGCCGATCTCGCTGCGGGCGCCAGCTCGCCCGGGTCAGCCGGGTCCCGTGGACGAGCACGATCGGATCGGCGCCGGGTGGGCCGGCGGCGTCCCAGTGGGCCGGCTCCGGACCGGTCACGTCGGACGGGTCGGACGCGTCGGACGGGTCGGACCGGTCTTGCCCGTCACTCCGAACCAGCGATCCGATGCTCGACCGCCCACAGGGCAGCCTGGGTCCGGCTCGACAGGTCGAGCTTGCCGAGGATGTTGCTGACGTGCGTGCGCGCCGTGCGTTCCGTGATGCCGAGCTCGTCGGCGATCGCCTGGTTGCCGAGCCCGCGGGCGATCAGGCCGAGGACCTCGCGCTCGCGGTCGGTCAGGGCTGGCGCCGGATCGGCCGGCGCGCGGGACTGGGCGACCCGGCGAGCGAGGATCCGCGCGACGGCCGGGTCGAAGCGCACCTCGCCGCGGTGGGCCGCCCGGATCGCCGCCGCCACCTCGTCCGCCTCGGCGTCCTTCAGGAGGAAGCCGCTCGCCCCGGCCTCGATCGCGGCCGTGACCCGGTCCTCCTCGACGAAGCTCGTCAGCGCGACGATCTGGAGGTCCGGCTGCTCGTCGCGCAGCTGGGCGGTCGCGGCGATCCCGTCGAGGACCGGCATGAGCAGGTCCATGAGCACGACGTCCGGCCGCAGGGACCGGGCCGCGTCGACCGCCAGGCGCCCGTTCTCCGCTTCGCCGACGATCTCGATGTCGTCGAGCAGCTCGAGGAACCCGCGCAGCCCGCGCCGGACGACGGCATGGTCGTCGACGAGGAGGACGCGAATCCGATCGGGCGCTGACACCGTGTCGGCGAATCTACCCCCTCATGACGGCGCGGGAAACGCCGAGACGCGCCGCGGACTCACGGACCTCCCGGCGATGGAACGGCGATCGGCTCCTCCTCGGCGGCCGGCGCGCGGTGGGCGGGGGCGCGCTGGAGGATCACCGCGGCTGCGAGGATCGCCGCGCCGCCGGCTGCCTGGATCGGTCCGAGCGCCTCGCCGAGCAGGATCGCCGCGAGCCCCACGCCGACGACCGGCTCGAACAGCATGAGGATGCCGGCCCGCGTTCCCCCGATGAGGCGGATCCCGACGAGGAACAGGAGGGACGGGATCGCGGCCCCGAGGATCCCGGCCGCGGCGAGGATCGGCAGGACGCCCGGCTCGCGCACCGGGCGGAGGAGGGCGCCGTCGCCATCCGCCCAGAGCGACAGCGCGACCGTGGCCGCGAAGGTCCCGGCGAGGATGAGCGTCATCGCCTGGTCGGCCGGCACCCGCCGGTAGCCGCGGCTCACGGTCACGAAGACCGTCTGGCATGCGGCGGCCCCGAGGGCAAGGCCGATCCCGAGCGCATCGAACCGGAACTCGCCGGTCGGATCGAGGCCACCGAGCAGGACGAGCACCATGCCGCCGACCGCGACGGCGAGCGCGGCGATCACGGCGCGCGTGAGCGGCTCGCGCCCGATCGCGACGGCGACCGCCGCGACCATCGCCGGATACGTGTAGAAACCGAGCAGCGCGAGCGCGATCGTCGTCCGTTCGAAGGCGCCGAAGATCGCGAGGTTCAGGAGCAGGCCGCAGGCAATCGCGACGCCGATGGCGCCACGCTCGCGTGTCGACATGCTCGATGGACCCAGGAGCGGGCGACCCGATCGGCCGACGCGCCACCAGACGACGGCGAGCAGCGCGACCGTGGCAAGGCCGGCGCGCCATGCGACGAACGCCGTCGGGTCCATTCCGCGCTCATACGCGAAGCGCGACAGCACGCCGAGCGTTGCGAACAGCGACGCGGCCGTGAGGACGATGAACGTCCCCGCCAGGGGGGATCGGGTGTCGGGCACCGCGCCATCGTAGGGGGGCCCGGCCGAGTGCGTCAGGCGGTCGGATCGGCTGTCGTCGTCGCCGATTGGCCGGCCGATGTCGGCCGTGATTCCGCCGTTCCGGCTGTCGGTGCGCGCTCGCGCCGTCCGGTCGCCAGCCGGATCGACGTGAACGGGATCCGGATCTCGCGGAAGATCTCGACCGAGACGAGGAACCCGGCGAACAGGAACACCACGCCGAGGAACTTGCCGAGCTGGAACAGGTCGGTGGAGCCGAACCGGTTGAGGCTGTCGGTGATCGACGGGATGAACGCCCCGATGGCGATGAGGATCGTGGCCGGCACGCGGCTGTGGAGCCGACCGCGAACGAGCTCGCGCGCGGCGCCCGGCAGCGACGCGACGAGGTTGACGAGGATGGCGACCGGAGCGATGAACAGGTTGAACAGGAACTCGTCGCCCGGCTGGTTCGGGTCGAGCGAGTACGGCAGGATCCGCTTCTTCGGCATGAACACGTAGGTCGAGAAGACGGCCCCGAGAACGAGGGCGAACGCTCCGGTGATGTTGAGGAACGGCGTCAGCAGGCGGAGCTCACCGGGGAACAGCGTCGCCACCGGGGCACCGGTCGCCGGGTCGAGGGCGTACCCCGGTGCGGCCAGCTGGGTCGTCGCCATGAGGACGATCGAGATCGCGGTCGCGCCTCCCACGGCCGCGGCGGCGAGCGCCGGCCAGCGTTCGTTCTGGAAGTACGTCTCGATGGCCACGGCGAGGGCAAGCACGCCGGCGGCGACGAAGTACAGGAGCGGGATCGCCCCGGTGCCGGCGTACTCGGGGCGGTTCCGGATGAGGAACGTGAACAGTCCGGCCAGGAACAGGCAGAGCGCGAACGCGTAGCCGAAGCGGGTCCGGGCCAGCAGGAACGCCGTGCCGAGGCCGAGCCAGCCGGCCGTCCAGACGGCGCCGGTCAGGTACCACGTGCGGTACAGCGCCTCGTTCCAGCCGCCCAGGGCGGCGAGCGCCTCCGCGCCCGCGGCGACCCCGTAGAACAGCATCCCGATGCCCCAGATGAGCTGGAACCCGCCGCGACGCTCGCGCCACTGGTCGAACAGGGCGACCGAGAAGCCGAGTGCAAGGAGGGAGGTCAGGGCGGGCAGGATCGCGTGGCTCATCGGGGGGTCTCGTGGTTCACGGGGCCGCCTCGTTGGTCACTGGGCTGCCTCGTGGCCGACTGGGCTGCGTCGTGGTTCATCGGGCGGCTTCGTGGCTCATCGTGGCTGCGTCCTGGTGCGCTCGGACGAACCGCAGCAGGAGCCGGTCGAGGAGGCCGGATGCCTCGTCGTACAGCGAGCTCAGGCGGGCCGAATCGAGCCGGCGCTTGCGGGCGATCGCGCCGAGCTCGGCAAGGAATGGCCGGCGAGCGGCGACGAACAGGGCGACCGACTCGGTCAGGCTCGTTCCGCCGCCGGCCAACCGGGTGGCGAGATGGTCGGTCAGGCGACCGGCGTCGCTTTCCGCCGCGGCGCGCGCCGGGTGGCCGTCCGCGTCGAGGTACGCGAGCAGCGCCTCGACGAGCTCGCGACCGTCCCGGCGGAACGCCTCGCGATCCGGCTCACCGACGTCGGGCATCGGGTGGGCGGGGGTGGCCGGCCGTGCATAGCTCCGGCGATACGCCTGCGTCAGTCGTTCGCTCGTTGCCCCGAGGCTGGCAAGGGGCCGCGGGCCTCCTGCGCGCCGTGCGGCGACGAGACGCTCGAGGGCGCGGCGCTCGAACCGGCGATGGCCGCCGGGGGTCAGGTAGGCGGCGACGCGGCCGTCGTCCGCCCATCGGCGAAGCGTGTCCGGATCGACGCCGATGAGGCGCGCGGCGGGGCCCAGGGAAAGCCACTCGCCGGGCGGCGCGAGGGATGGGTCGGTCACAGGGCTCCTGCACGGCTACCGGGGCCGCAAATCTCCGCAAATCTCGGTACGGACATGTGGGTCGCGGCGGGCGGAGGATAGATGGCCGATCGGCGCGGTGTCAACGCGCTCGACGCGGCGGTCGCCGCGGCATCGGATTTGCGCAGATGCGTCTTCGTCTCGTCGGTGGGCGTCGATTTCGTCGGTTGCGTCACCGGGTGCGCGTTCGTCACGACGGTGGCCGTTGACTTCGTCGGATGCGTCACCGCGTGCGCGTTCGTCACGACGAGCGGGCGGCGAATCGTCGCTTGCGTCATCCGGTGCGCGCAGGGAGCCCTTGATTCGTCGGTTGCTCACCCCGTGAGCGTCGTGCAGCCCGAGGGGTCGACGGCGCTCACCAGGTGAGAATCCGACGAAACGGGGGCGGTATCGGCCGCTCTCCCACGCTCACGGAGGCCGCGGCAGTCCCGCGCCCGCGAATCGTCACGTGACGAACGATCACCCCATGCGCGGGTGACGAAAACCGCGGCCCGCGCCGGATCAGGGACGAACGCGCCGGGTTCAGGCGGGGACGAACGTGCCGGGTTCAGGCGGGGACGAGCGCGCCGGGTTCAGGCGGGGACGAACGCGCCGGGCTCAGGCGGGGACGAACGCGCCGGGCTCAGGCGGGGACGAACGCGTGGGCTCAGGCGGGGACGAACGCGCCGGGCTCAGGCGGGGACGAACGCGCCGGGCTCAGGCGGGGACGAACGCGTGGGCGTCGCGATGGATCCCGTCGCACAGCCCCCAGCGCGGCGGCTCGCCGGGGATCGGCACCGGGCGCATGATCTCGCGGACCTCGCCCTTGCGGCAGAAGAGGTAACCGCGCGCCGCCATCCACGTTCGGGCGTGCGAGGGATCCGGGTGGAACTGGAACGGGCCCGGATTGATCATCGGTGCCCCGGCCCACGACACGGGCACCTCGCTTGCGACGATGTCGAGGAGGTTCACGCGCCACGGCGTGCCCTCGATCACCTCGAGGCAGCCGTCACACCGAATGGCGACGTTGTCCTTGACGATTGTCGGGATCCGAATGCCCATGATCTCCATCGCCCGCCGATGGTAGCAGGCGATGCGCGCCGGTCGTCGCCCTACTCGGGCGGGCCCGTGCCGCCGCCGGCGCGCAGGCGAAGCCGTTCGAGGCCGTCGAGGATGAGGTCCAGGGCGAACTCGAACTCGACCTGGTCGTCGCAGCCGGTGCCGACGACGGATGTGTCGTCGTGCATGACCTGCTCCATGATGGCCGTGATGTTCGGATACTCCTGCGCCATCCGGCGGAGCATGAGCTCCTGGACCTCCGGGGTGGCTTCCAGCTCGGCGCTGTCGTCGAACAGCTCCTGCGTGAAGCCCAGCACCCGGCTGCCGAGGGCGTGGAACGCATGGTGCATGAGATCCACCGAGAATCCGCCGGCCCGCATGATGCCGCCCATGCTGTCCATGTAGGCCAGCATCCGGGGGCTCGGCTGGCGCCGCGACACGATCACGCCGGCCGCCCACGGGTGGCGGAGCATGACCCGACGCGCCGACAGGATGCGGTCGCGCGCCGCAGTCCTCCACTCGTCATTGATGGGGGCGAGGTCGACTTCGCCGACGACGAGGTCGACCACGCCATCGAGAACGTCGTCCTTGCCGGCGACGTGGTTGTAGAGCGACATCGCCTCGACTCCCAGCTCCTGGCCGAGGCGCCGCATGCTCAGTGAATCGATCCCCTCGCGGTCCGCGAGGTCGATGGCGGCACGGAGCACGCGCTCGCGTGTGAGAGGCACGCGTCGTGCGGCTGCGGGATCGGTTCGGGTGGCCACGGGACGACCGTAGGTTACACCGTAAGTACTTGACAGCGAGACGGCGAAGAGCGAGACTTACGCCATAAACTTACGCCGTACGCATCAAGGAGACCACGATGAGTGCCACGCAGGAAGCCCGACGCGCGCCGCTGCCCCCGCGCTGGTTCGTCCGGTCCGCCTGGGTCGTCCATCGGGCGATCCTCGCACTGACACGCGGCCGGCTCGGCCTCCGCCCGGCAACACCGACGACGTGGGGCATGATGCGCCTGACGACGATCGGGCGCCGCTCCGGGAGGGAACGGACCGCGATCCTGGGCTATTTCGAGGACGGCCCGAACCTGGTCACCCTGGCCATGAACGGGTGGGGCGCGCCGGAGCCGGCCTGGTGGCTGAACCTGCAGGCCCATGCCGACACGACCGTGACCCTCCATGATGGGTCGCGACCCGTCCGCGGTCGAGCGGCGACGCCGGACGAGCGGCCGCGCCTGTGGGCGAGGTGGGCGGAGTACGACGGCGCAAACCTCGACAGCTGGGCGGCGCGCCGCCCGACCGAGACGGCCGTCGTCATCCTCGAGCCGCGGAGCTGACCGATCCGGGAACGCCCCGACGGGAGTGCCCGACGGGAGTGCCCGACGGGAGTGCCCCCAAGGGGATTCGAACCCCTGATCTCCACCTTGAAAGGGTGGCGTCCTAGGCCTCTAGACGATGGGGGCCGGGAGCCGGCCGAGTGTAGCAGAGGGTCCCGGGCGGCCGATTCGGACGGGTACATCCGGAGCGTCGGAAGCCTCGGAACGCAGGAGTCGAACCGAGCCCACGAGTCGAAGACCGGATCGAGGCCGATCCGCGCCGCTACGCCTGCAGCACGAGCCCCAATACGATCGCGGCCGCGAAGCAGCCGGCCGAGATCATCGCCGCGAACCCGGCCAGGATGGCGACGATGAACGCCCGGCGGGCAAGCCCCTCGACGCCGGCCCGCCACGTGGCAAGGGCACCAAGACCGGCCAGCGCAGCGAACACGAGGCCGAGCACCGCCGCGCCAGAGCTGAGCATGGGAATCTGCGACGCGTCCCGCACGGTGATCGCGAACGCGACGTAGGCGAGCGATCCGACGAGCGCCAGCGCCAGGGCCACGCGCGTCGGCGTGATCCGGACGGGACCGATGTGCGGAGCACGGCTGACCCGGGTCATGGTCGCCGGAGCGTAGCAGGACGGCCGAAATCGTGAGCTTCCACGTCGGGTGCTCCGCGACGTCAGCGCGCCGATCCGGCTCGTCGCGTCAGGCCGTGTGCCCGGCCCCCGTCGGGGCCGACCCGGTCCGGTCCCGGTGATAGACGGCGACGTTGTACGACAGCCGCGGACGTCGCAGCCCGGCCGCCAGCGCCGTGCCCGGCTCGCCGAACGCGGCGCCGAGGAACGAGCTCGCGGTCTCGAGATCGCCGAACGTCCACCAGCAATGGAGTACGCGGATGCGGAACCCGGCGGCGAGGAACGGGCCGTCCCGACGGCTCCATGTGCCGTACTCCGGCAGGTCCCCGCGCAGCCCGGACACGTCGTCGCGGCCGTAGTCGTGGACGATGAGCAGCCGGCCACCCGGACGCAGCACCCGGTCCGCCTCGGCAAGCTCCGGCGCATGAACGCCGCGGAACACGGACCAGCAGCCGACGATCGCATCGGCCGACCCGTCGGCCACCGGAATCCGGCCGTCATCCCACTCGATGCCGGACACGCGCGCGCCGGCCGCGACGAGCTGCCCGGCGCGCAGGCTCCCGCCGCCCACGAGAACGACGTCGCGGTCCGCCACCGGCCCGAGCGCGTCGAGGGCGCGCGGGATCTTCCCCTCCGCGTCGAGGGCGCGCGCCAGCCGCTCCGCCAACTCGGGATCGAGCGTGAGGGGCAGGTCCGCCATCCGGACAGTCTAGGAGCGCGCCGGCTCGCGTGACGCGGAAGTCAGCGCAGGCGGAACAGGCGGGCAGACCTTGGACCGATCGGGATCGGTGCCGTGCCGCCGGTCAGGCGCGGCGCTGCCGCCGCGGCGGGCGCGCCTCCAACTCCCGGCCATGGCAGGTCGAGCTCAACGAGGTCGTCATCGGGCGCGTCCGGCAGGGTCACCTCGACCGTCGCCGACTCCTCGCCGGCGTTGAGGGCGACGACGACCCGCTCGTCGCCGAGCCGGCGTTCGAAGGCCAGCGCGTCGCGGGCGGTCCCCGCCATGCGCAACGAGCCGCGCCGGAGTGCCGGCATAGCGTGGCGAAGGCGGAACGCCGCGCTCACGAACGCCACCAGCTCCCGGTCCCAGGCGGCCTCGTCGCGGGGGAACGAGCGGCGACAGTCCGGATCGTTGCGTCCCTCGAGGCCGATCTCGTCCCCGTAGTACACGCACGGCGCGCCCGGCAGCGTCGCCTGGAGCAGCACGGCGAGCCGGTACGCCGCCCGGTCGCCGCCGACGAGCGAATGCACCCGCGGGCTGTCGTGGCTGTCGAGGAGGTTGAGCTGGACCGCGACGACCGCGGGGTCGTACGCGTCGCGCAGCTCCTCGAGACGGCGCGCGAAGATCGCGCCGTCGATCCGCCGGATCGTCGGGCCGTACTCGTGGTGACCGCGGATGACGTCCTCGTCGAGGTGCGTGCCGCCGGCGAACGACAGGATCGCCTCGGCCAGCGGGTAGTTCATGAGCGCGTCGAAACGGTCGCCCGCGACCCACTCCCGGCCCACGTGCCAGACCTCGCCGACAAGATAGGCCTCCGGATTGGCCGACCGGCACCGCCGCCGGAACTCCTGCCAGAACGTCTCGTCGTGGATCTCGGCCGGCACGTCGAGCCGCCAGCCGTCGATCCCGAAGCGAATCCAATGCTCCGCGACGGACAGGAGGTACTCCCGAACAGCAGGGTTTCCGGTGTTGAGCTTGGGCAACGCCGGCAGATCCCACCACGCCCGATAGCCGAGCCGCCGCATCGACCAGCCGCCGTCACCCGTCGGGGCGTCCTGCCCCACCGACGGCTCATCGGTCCCGACCCCGGAACCGATCCCGTTGCGGGTCGCGGCGGCCGGGTAGGCAAGGACGGGCATGCCGGCGTCGAGAGCGGACTGGTCGAAGTGGAACCAGTGCCGGTACGGCGAGGCCGCGCCCGTTTCGAGCACATGGTGGAACGCCCAGAACCCGCGCCCGGTGTGGTTGAACACGCCGTCGAGGATGACCCGCATCCCGCGTGCATGGGCCGCGTCGAGCAGCTCGCGCAGGGCCGCATCGCCCCCGAGCAGCGGGTCGACCGCAAAGTAGTCGTACGTGTGATAGCGGTGGTTCGAGGCCGACGCGAACACCGGCGTGAGGTAGAGGGCGGTGATCCCGAGGTCGGCGAGATACGGCAGCCGCTCCGCGACGCCGAGCAGGTCGCCGCCCTTGAAGCCGTGGACGGTCGGTGGCGACTCCCACGGTTCGAGTGGCCCGGGCTTGGGCACGCGATCGCTGGCGGCGAATCGATCGGGAAAGATCTGGTAGAAGACGGCGTCCCGGACCCAGTCCGGGGTGTCGATCGTCACCCCGGCAGCATGGCAGAATCGGTCGCTCATGGTCTCGCACGTCCGCGCCATGCCGGCCGGCATCCGCCTGTTCCTCGCCTATGCGCTCCTGCTCCTGGCGGGGATCGGGCTGTCGCTGCGCTACGTCGTCGACCTCGCGATCAACGCGCCGGTCAGCTTCCCGGGGATCGTCGTGATGATCCTGCTCGCCTACACGATCTTCACGACGACGCTCGTCCTGCAGCGAAAGCAGGCCGCGCGCGGGTTCGCCCTGGGCCTGGCCAGCCTGACCCTGCCGGCGGTGCCGGTGCTCGTCCTCGGCGGTCAGGCCCCGGTCGGGCTTGCGGTCGCCCTTCTCGCGGCGCTCCTGTTCCGCGGGCTGCTCCGCCCGGCGGTCCGCACCTACCTGAGCGAGCCGTGATTCCGGCACGATCCGGCCCGGGGACGGTACCCTCTACGCGGCGACAGCCGGGACCGCGTGGGCGGGACGGCCTTCGCCGCCCCTCCGACCCGCATCACGAGGCCCTCCGTTGAGCAAGTCTTCGCGCCGGTCCGGCCGACGCGTACCGCCCTCCGGTCAGCCCGTCGGCCGGCCGACTCCCTCCGGCGCCGGTGCGCCGTCGCCCGCCGGCGCCGCCGGCAGCGCGGACCGCCCGAGCCCGCGACCGTCGACGAGCCCCGCCGGCACGCCCCGCGTCGGGCGTCGCGAGCGCCCGCGCTACGCCCGCCAGTCGTTCTTCGAGCGGTTCAGATCACTCATCGTCGGCGGCGTCGTCGTCGCCCTGGTCGGCCTCGTCGGGGTCTTCCTCTTCCTCGGCGCATCGCAGCCAGCGTACGCCTGCACGACCGAGTGGTCTCCGGACCCCACGCCGACGCCGGGAGCCGGCTCGTCACCTCGGCTTGGGTACGTCCAGCCGGACCAGGGGCGTCTTCACGGTGCGGAACAGGGACAGACGTTCGCGCTCTGCCCGCCGGCGTCCGGGACGCACTACAACATCCAGGGCCGGGGGCCGATCCGGGCCGGCGTGTATGGCCCGGACGACACGGGCGTGGCCATCCCGCAGGGCTGGCTCCACAACCTCGAGCACGGCTCGCTCGTCGTGCTCTACCGCTGCGACGACTCGACCGACGCGTGCGAGGAGAGCGGACAGGCCGCGATGCGCGCCCTGTACGGCTCGTTTCCGGACAGTCCCATCTGCGGCATTCCGCCGGGCACCGAGAACCCGGTCTTCGCCCGCTTCGACGAGATGGCCTTCCCGTACGCCGCCCTCGTCTGGGGCCGCGTCCTGCCCATGGAGTCCTGGGATCCGGACCTCATTCTCGAGTTCTGGCAGCGCGAGGGCGAGCGCACGAACCCGGAGCGCGCGCCCGGCTGCCCCTTCCCGACCGACGCGACCCCGAGCCCGGCACCGAGCGCCTCGCCGAGCGCGGCACCGTCCGACAGCCCCAGCGCGGAGCCTTCCCCGAGCGCCAGCTGACGGCGGCCGATGCGCTTCTACGCCTACCGCGACCCGGCGGCCCGGGGCGGACCGCTGCCGGACGTCGACGCAACCGGGGTCGGGTTCGCCCGACTGAACGGGGGCCCGGACGCCGCACCCCCGGCCGGATCCGTCGCTGCGCCGCCGGTCCCGCGTCCAGGCAAGGTCGTGTGCGTCGGCCTCAATTACCGGGCCCATGCCGCCGAGGGCGGCCGCGAGGCCCCAGATCGACCGATCCTGTTCGCCAAGTTCGCCAACACGGTCATCGCCGACGGTGAGCCGATCGTCCGTCCGCCCGGCACGCACGCCCTCGACTTCGAGGTAGAGCTCGGGGTCGTCATCGGCCGTCGCGCCCGCCGCGCCTCGGCCGACGAGGCAGCCGCCTGCGTCGGCGGCTACGTCGTCGTCAACGACGTGTCCGCCCGGGATTGGCAGGGCGCGAAGCCGGCGCTCCGCGAGGGCGAGCGCGGCGACGGCCAGTGGCTCCGCGCGAAGGGCTCCGACACGTTCCTGCCGATGGGCCCGGTCCTCGTGACGGCGGACGAGGTCGACCCGGCGGCCGGGCCCGGCCTGCGAATTCGGACGTGGGTCACGCGGGCATCGGGCGCGGACGCCGGGCGGCCGGTGCTCATGCAGGACGACACGACGGCGAACATGATCTGGACCGTCCCGGCGCTCATCGCGATCGTCTCCGCCCATATCACCCTCGAGCCCGGCGACGTGATCGCGACCGGCACCCCGTCCGGCGTCGGGGTGTTCCGGGATCCGCCCGTGTTCCTCGAGCCGGGCGACCGCGTTCGGTGCGAGATCGACGGCATCGGCAGCGTCGAGAACCCGGTCGTCGATTGGACCGACGACCCGCGGCCCGCCGACGGCTGACGTTCGGCCCATCCCGTTTCGCTCCGGCAGGGCACACTAGAGCCGTGCTCGCGCTCGTGAAGTCGCAACCCGGCCCCGGCCTCGACCTGCGCGAGGTGGCGGAGCCCTCGATCGGGATCAACGACGTCCTCGTCCGGGTGCGCAAGACGGGCATCTGCGGCACGGACCTCCACATCGCGTCGTGGGATCCGTGGGCGGCGAAGACGATCAACCCGCCGCTCATCGTCGGCCACGAGTTCGTCGGCGAGATCGTCGAGGTGGGCTCGAACGTGGCCGACTTCCGACCCGGCGACCTCGTCTCCGGCGAGGGCCACGTCGTGTGCGGCCGCTGCCGGCACTGCCTGGCCGGCCGGCGCCACCTGTGCGCCAACACGATTGGGCTCGGCGTCGGGCGCGACGGCGCGTTCGCCGAGTACGTGTCGATCCCGATGACCAACGTGTGGCATCACTGGCCCGGCGTCGACGAGGAGGTCGCCGCGATCTTCGACCCGTTCGGCAACGCGGTGCATACGGCGCTCGCCTTCCCGGTCCTCGGCGAGGATGTGCTCGTGTCGGGGGCCGGGCCGATCGGGCTCATGGCGACGGCCGTGGTGCGCCACGCCGGCGCCCGCTTCGTCGTCGTGTCGGAGCCCAACGCCTACCGCCGCGAGCTCGCCACGCGGATGGGCGCGACCGCCGTCGTCAACCCGCTCGAGCGCGACCTCCACGACGTCCAGGCGGAGCTCGGCATGGTCGAGGGCTTCGACGTCGCGCTCGAGATGTCCGGCAACGCGGCGGCGCTGCGGGCGGCGATCGCGAACATGGCCCACGGCGGCGGCGTCGCGATCCTCGGCATTCCGACCGCGGAGATCAGCCTCGACGTCAATGAGATCGTGTTCAAGATGCTGACCCTGCGCGGGATCTACGGCCGGGAGATGTACGAGACCTGGTACAAGATGACGGTCATGCTCCAGTCCGGGCTCGACATCCGCCCGGCGATCACCCACCGCTTCTCGTTCCGGGAGCACGAGGCCGCGTTCGCGGCCGCGCGGTCCGGTGACTCCGGCAAGGTCATCATGGACTGGCAGTCGTGAGGACCCCGTGAACGGGACGCCAGGCCCCGATCCCCTCGCCTTCCTGTCGGACGAACTGGCGGCGCTCCGCGAACGCCACCTGTGGCGCCCCCTCCGGGTCATGTCGTCCGCGCAGGGCCCGATCGTGTCGGTCGACGACCGACGCGTGATCAGCCTGTCGTCGAACGACTACCTCGGCCTGACCCACCACCCGCGGTTGCGCGAGGCCGCCCTCGCCGCCGTGCGTGACTTCGGCGTCGGCAGCGGGGCCGTCCGGACGATCGCCGGGACGATGACGATGCACGAGCAGCTCGAGGCGGAGCTCGCCGCCTGGAAGGGCGTCCCGGCGACGCTCACGTTCCAGAGCGGCTTCACGGCCAACACGGGGGTCATCCCGGTCGTCACCGGCGAGACGGACCTCATCGTGTCCGACGCGCTCAACCACGCCTCGATCATCGACGGCATGCGCCTGTCGAAGGCGCCCCGCAAGGTCTACCCGCACGCGGACGTGGAGGCCCTCCGCGCGGTCCTCGAGGAAGCGGTCCGCGACGGCCGGCCCGACGGCGCCGGCCCCTACCGGCTCATCCTCGTCGTGACCGACGGCGTGTTCAGCATGGACGGCGACATCGCGCCGCTGCCGGCGATCGTCGAGGCGGCCGAGGAGCACGGCGCGGCCGTGTTCGTCGACGATGCCCACGCCTCCGGCGTGCTCGGGCGCGGCGGCCGCGGCTCGGTGGATCATTTCGGCCTCCACGGGCGCGTGGCGATCCAGGTCGGCACGCTCTCGAAGGCGGTCGGTGCGCTCGGTGGCTACGTCGCCGGGAGCCGGGCGCTGCGCGACCTGCTCATCGCGCGTGCCCGCCCGTTCCTCTTCTCGACCTCCCATCCGCCGGCCGTCGTGGCGGCCTGCCGCGAGGCGATCCGGGTGATGGACGACGAGCCGGAGCTCGGCGAGCGGCTGTGGGCGAACACCCGGCGGTTCAAGGCGGAGCTGACCCGGCTCGGCTTCGACACGGGCGCCTCGGAGACGCCGATCACCCCGGTCATGATGGGCGACGGGGCGACGGCCGGACGGTTCAGCGACCGGCTCCTCGAGGAAGGGGTCTTCGCCCAGCCAGTTGTCTATCCGACGGTCGCGCTCGACAAGGCGCGGATCCGGACGATCGTCACCGCGGCGCACACGGACGCGCTCCTCGATCGGGCGCTCGAGGCCTTCGCGCGGGTGGGACGCGAGCTCGGTCTGATCGGCGGGTGATCGTCGCCGGGCGGAATGCGCCTAACACGACGGCCAGTTCCTCGTTATGAACCTCGACGACGCGGCGATCGAGCGACTCGTTGACGAAGCCCGGGCAGGAGACCCGTGGGCGTTCGGCAGGCTGTTCGACCACTACAACGAGCCGATCTACCGCTACATCGTCAGCCGCGTCCACCGCCCGACAGACGCGGAGGACCTGACGCAGCTCGTCTTCGTCAAGGCCCTGGAGGCGCTGCCGCGCTACGAATCGCGGGGCGTTCCCTTCGGGGGCTGGCTGTTCCGGCTGGCCAGGAACGCGGTGATCGATTTCGTCAGGACGAGACATCTTCACGCGGGGCTCGACGCCGCGGCCGAACACGCCACGCCGGACACGGCCCCGGACGACCAGGCGATCGACCGCCAGATGCTCGACGCCGTGGCCGGTGCATTGACCGAATTGACCGACGAACAACAAGAAGCCATCGCGCTGCGGTTCTTCGCCGGGCTGTCTGCCCGGGAGGCCGCGGAGGCGATGGGCAAGCGGGAAGGAACGGTTCGCGGGCTCCAATTTCGGGCCATCGCGGCGCTGCGGCGCCGGCTTGGCCTCGACGACGACCGACCGAACGACCGAACGTGACATGACCGACGACCGAACGACCGAAGGACCGACGACCGACGAGCTGGCGCGACGCCTCGAGGCGTACGCGCGGGCACGCCTGTCGCCGGACGCCGCCACGTCGGCGCGCATGCGGGCACGGGTCATGCGCGCGGTGCATCGGTCGGTCGAACCGGTCGCCCCTGCGGCGGCCGCGGCGGCCCCGCCGCCGGCCATCGTCGTGCCGATCCGGCCCCGCGGTCCGCGCTATGCGATCGCCCTCGTCGCTGCGCTGCTCACGCTCGGCCTCTTCGCCGGTGCGGCGGTGGGCGCCAGGCCGGGCGGACCACTCTACGAGGCCCGCCTTGCGGTCGAGGAGGCGTTCCTGCCCACTGACCCGGACGCGCGCGCCGCCGCGGATCTTGCACGACTCCAGGCTCGCGTCGACGAGGCGCGCGCGGCCGCCGAGGATGGCGACGCCGGCGCGGTGCTCGCAGCCCTCGACGCGTTCCAGGAGCTGGTCGACGAGACGGCCTCGGCGACGGGCTTGTCCGACGAGCATGAGGCGGCCCTCGAGGACGCACTCGGGCACCACCTCGACGTGCTCACCGACCTCCTCGCCGACGCGCCCGACGCCGCCCTGCCCGGCCTCGAGCGGGCGATCGAGCGAAGTGACCGCGCCGTGGAGCGGATTCACGAGCGGGGCCCCGATTCGAAACCGGGCAATGGCCCACCGGGCGAGCCGCCCGGCCAGAGCGGCAAGCCGGATCACACGCCGCAGGGCCCGCCCTCGGGGTTGCCCGTGGGCTCAGCGGAGGACAGCGGGGACTGATCGTCGCGTCGTACCCTGACGCGATGCAGCGTCGGCGGGGACCCGCGTGGAGTTGATCGTGCTCGGTGCCGGGCCGGCGTACACGGACCGGCCTGGGGCGAGCGGCGCGTCCTACCTCGTTCGTCACGACGGCGCCGCGGTGCTCGTCGACCTCGGCCAGGGCTCGTTCCCGCGCATCTTTCCCGAGATCGAACCGTCCGGGCTGGCGGGCCTTCTCGTCAGCCACCTCCATCCCGATCATTTCATCGACCTCGTCGCGCTTCGCCACTACCTGCGCTACGAGTTCACGCCGCCGCGCCGCATGGCGGTCCACGCGGATGCCGGGTTGGCGGCGCGGCTCGACGGGCTGCACGGTCAACCGGGGTTCACGGCGGAGGCGCTCGACGTCATCGCCCTCGCGCCCGGCGTGCGGGAGGTGGGACCGTTCCGGGTCGAGGCGGCGCGCGTCACGCACACGGCGGACAGTTACGCGTTTCGCCTGTCGGTGCCCGGCGGCGAGAGCGGGCTCGTCTACTCCGGCGACGTCGGGCAGGCGGATGACCTCGTGCCCCTGATCCGGCCCGGGGATGCGCTGCTCGTCGAGGTGTCGTTCGGGGCCGGTCCGGTCGAACCGGCGGCACAGCACCTGAACGGGCCGGCCGTGGGGACGCTGGCCGCGGCGACCGACGCGGGACGCGTGTTGCTCACGCACCTCCAGATGGGCCACGACATCGGGGAGACGATCGCGTCAGTGCGGGCGGCGTACGAGGGACCGGTCGACTTCGTGGAGCCCGGGTACCGCACGGAAATCTGAGCTGGACATGGATTGGCCGGGATGCGGCGGGCAGCCGCACCCCGGCCCGGGTTCGCGCGGGGACAGCGAAACCTAGCGGCGGCGCTGCGCCGGGACGGTGGTCAGCAGGAGCGCCGCAATGATGAGAGCGAGTCCGAGGAGGATGATCCGCCAGCCGTCCGCCTGGCCGCCCGCCGGAGCGTCAACCGTATCGGTCGGAGGGAGCGTGACGGTCGGCGTGCCCTGCACCGCGAGGACCGCGCCGACGTGTGGCGTGGCCGACGGGCCTGGTGTCCCGGGCGTCGCCGGCGCGTCAGCGAGGACGGCGGACTGGGACGGTGGACTCGTCGGGGCTTCGGTCGAAGACTCGGTCGGCGGGTCCGTCGCGGGGACGTCGTTCGACGGGGTCTCCGTGGGATCGTCGGTCGGCAGGTCGGTCGACGGCTCGTCGGTGGGATCGTCGGTGGGGAGCTCCTCGAGGACCTGTTGGATCGGATCCGGCGACGGATCGTCCGTCGGGTCCTCGGTCGGCGGCGTGGTCGGGTCCTCGGTCGGGTCCTCGGTCGGCGGCGTGGTCGGGTCCTCGGTCGGGTCCTCGGTCGGCGGCGTCGTCGGGTCGTCCGTCGGCGGTTCGGTCGGGTCCTCGGTCGGCGGCGTCGTCGGGTCGTCCGTCGGCGCCTGGTCGGCGTCGTAGCAGAACGAGATGTGGCTGATGCCGTTGCCCTTGCCGGCCTGCGGGCCCAGGTCCTCGCCGGATGTTGCTTCCGGCGCGTACCGATAGAGGTTGTGCTTGTCGCTACCCGCCTTGACGAACACCGCGTCGACGCCCACGTTCGACGACCAGTCGAACGAGCCGGGCGTCCCGCTGCCCGACTGCGCGAACCCGCTGATCGTGACTGTGAGCGTCCCGTCGGAATACGTGCCGTCGGCGAGGCGTGCGTCCTGGAGTCGGAACTCCGACCAGGTCGAGCCGGTCGGGGCAAACGACGCGCACGTCGGATTGCCGCTGATGACCGGCGTGACGGTGACGGCACCGAGGGCGGCCCGTGGCGCAGGGCCGAAGGTGGCCACCGCGGCGAGCAGACCGGCCGACAGCCAGCCGCCGACGCGGACGGTGGTGGACCCGGCGTGCCCGCGCCGAGTGCGAGTTCGATCGTTCATCGTGGTCCCCGAGCTTCTGGTGTGGAGTCGCGATCCGGGTCGGACCCGGAGCCGTTGCCTAAGCGGCTCCGCCATCCTGCAGGTCGGACTGGTACTCGTCTAGGACCATTCGGT
Source organism: Candidatus Limnocylindrales bacterium (assembly GCA_035720425.1). Taxonomy (GTDB): domain Bacteria; phylum Chloroflexota; class Limnocylindria; order Limnocylindrales; family CSP1-4; genus DASTOB01. The sequence goes on along the minus strand of DASTOB010000031.1, from coordinate 4,185 downwards.
GGGGCATATGTCACCGATCCCCACCGGACCGCACGACCGGCCGTCGATTCCGGTGCGGGCGGTCACCGAAGGGGCCATGACTCGGTGTCGTGGCGGTCATGGGACCATCGGCGGCTCCTGACCGCGAGGTGGCCGGTGGCCGGGGTCGCCGGTGGCCGGGGTTGTCAGTTGCGGGGTTGTCAGTTGCGGGGCTGCCGGTGCCCGGGGCTGCCGGTGCCCGGGGCTGCCGGTGCCCGGGGCTGCCGGTGCCCGGGGTCGCCGGTGCCCGGGGTCGCCGGTGGCCGGGGTTGTCTGCGGGGCTGCCTGTGCCCGTGACGACCACGTCGTCACATTGCGCGCTACGGACGCATGAGGCACCCGCCGAGTCGGCTGACGACTCGCATATCGCTGGTCGTGACGACCCCATCGGCACCGCGCACCCGCCCGGCCGATAGGCGAGCCCCGGGCACGCCGACCACGCCGACTATCGGTGCGCCAGGCCCGATCGTGACGATGGCATCGTCACGGCCGACCCGAATGTCGAGCGCGCCCGCGCGCCACCGTAAGCGGCCGACTCCACCCGCAGCGCCCGGGCAGCCGGCAGCGACCACCGTAGACGGATGCCAGCACGCCTGGACATGAACAACGGGCCGGGCGCCGGCGGGGCGCCCGGCCCGTGCCGGGATTGATGTTCCGGGTTGACCCGGTTCCGTTACCGCTTGCGGCGGCTCGGAGACGGGGTGAGGATCAGCGCGCTGGCCAGCAGGCCGGCCATCGCGATGAGCATGAGCCGCCAGCTGTCCGAGCTCGGCGCGGCCGGCGAGCCGGTCAGGCCGGCGTCGGTCGGCGGAAGCGTCGTCGCCGGCGTTCCGGTCGCGGCGAGGACCCCGCCTGCCGGCGTGGGCGTCGGGGTCGGAGTCGGCGTCGGCGCCAGGGTCGGCGTCGCAGTCGGCGTTGCCGTGGGCGTTGCCGTGGGCGTTGCCGTCGGGGTTGCCGTAGGCGTCGCGGTCGGCGTGGCCGTCGGGGTCGGAGTCGGCGTCGGGTCGACCAGGTCGTAGCAGAAGGCGATGTGACTGATTGCATTACCCGAGTCGCCAGGCGACGACAGGTTCGTGTCGCCCATGGACTCTGCGGATCCGGACGTCGGCGCGTAGACGTACAGGTTCGAGCCACCGGCGCCGGCCTTCACGTACACCGCGTCGATTCCGAACGTCGACGTCCAATCGAAGGTCTTGTCGTTCTGGCTGTTCGAGATCGTGATCGACCCGAAACTCGGAACGACGATCGTTTCGTTCTGATTTGGGTCACTCTTCGCCTCGAGCCACGTCTGCCCGCCACCATGCGCAACCGCGTGCTCGGCACACGTGATGTTGGCGGTCGCGGAGATGAAGATCGGCGCCACGGACGCGCCGAAAGCCCGCTGAGCGCCCGGGCCCAGGATGGCGACGGCGAGCATCGCCGCGACGGCGATCCAGCCGATCAGCCGGAAGGTGGTGAGCCGCGAGGCGGCCAATGTGCCAGTCATCGATATGGTCCCCTTGTCCCTTTCCCCTGGATGAGTCCGTCGCCTGATGTCCCCTGCGCTGCCTGGCGCGGACGGTACAGTCTGACGATCGAACCATGCGCCGTCCATTACGAACGTACTGCCTCTAACCTCACAAAACCGCATCGGACCACCCTGATCCGACCGCTTTCCCGGTGCGACATTGCACCGAATTCGTCCTCCCCCGGATGAGGCGGACGGGACGCACTCAGGCAAGTGCGCCCCGCCCGGGTCTCGGGGACCCCAATGTTTGGACCGACGGTCCCGCTCGCCGGTCGGACGGTTGCCCGCCGACCGGCGTCGGATCGGTCGCCCCGGCTACCCGAGGCGACCCCGCCGGCGGACCCGCTCCGGCACCGGGGTGATGAACCCGGTGACCAGGGCGAACCCTCCGAGCGCCAGCAGGAGGAGCATCAGGCTGAAGCCCGGGTTGCTCGAGCCCTGCGAGCCCGTGTACAGCGAGTCGGTCGGCGGCAGCGTCGGCGTAGCCGTCTCTGCCAGCGGCGGCGGCTCCACGAAGACCTTCTTCGTGTCGTCGTCCTTGTCCGTCTCGTTGCTGTCGATGGTGGCAACGTTGACGAGCGGCTGCGGCAGCTCGTCGGAGCCCGCGAGCACGGTCGCCTTGTAGGTGACCGACCCGTCGGCCGTGACCGTCGGAGCCGTCCACGTCAGCGTGCGCGTCGCGGCGTTGAAGGACTGGAAGGTGAACTCGGCGTTGTTCGTCGCGGTACCGGCCACGTAGGCAAGGCCGACGGGCAGGGTGTCCGTGATGACGCCGTTCGTGACCGGACCGTTCGTCAGGTCGTAGGCGAGCGTGTACGTGAGGACGTCACCGATCTTCGCCTCCGGCGAACCGTCCGGAGCCGTCCCGCCGGTGTTGCCGACGAAGCTCTTGACGATCGTGAGCAGCGGGACGCGGACGGTCGTGGTGTCCGTCTTGCAGTCCTCGAGCTCGGAGACGCAGATCTGCGCGACGTTCGTCTGGTTGCCGGTCGGGGCGTTGGCGTCGATCGTCACCTTGTAGGTGATGGTCAGGGCCGGGTCACCCGACGGCAGGCTGGCGTAGGTCCAGGTAAGGGTTCGGCCGTCACCCGAGACGTTGAACGTCGCGGCGGCCGGGTTGCTGGTTTGCGAGCCGGAGACATAGGTCTGGCCGACCGGCAGCGTGTCGGTGACGACGGCATTCGTGACCGGGCCCTGGACGACTTCCACGAGGATCGTGTAGGTCACTTCCTGGCCGTGGCCGACGACGCCGTCGGCGTCGTTGTTGGTCTTGTCGATGCCGGTGTCGGGGACGCGCACGACGGCGTCATCCGTATCCTCGACATCGGTGCCCTGCTCGGATTCGCCGGTGGCCCGGGCGATGTTCGTACGGCTCGAGCTGACCGCGACCGTGGCGGTGCAGGTCATCTCCTCGCCCGCGGCGAGCGTCGTCTTCGGGCACGTTGCGCTGAAGTCATCGCCAGTCACGGCAGGGGTGCCGTTGTCGTCGCGAACCGTGACGTTCAGGAGCGTGATCGGGCCCGTGTTCGTGACCTTGTACGTGTACGTGACATTGCCGGGCTCGGTCACGAACTCGGCGCCATCGGCGGCCGTGCCGGCGGTCTTGACGATCTGGATCGACGGCTTGGAGTTCTCGAAGGTGCACGTGATGTGCTGGCCGGGGTCGAGATCGATGGTCGCCGTGGCGCCCTGGATCGTCGTCCCGCCGTCGGTGTCGTTGCAGACGAGGTTGGTGAGATCCCAGCCCGCCGTCGCACCCTCGGTCACGGCATAGCTGCCTGGAACGAGGTTGCCGAACGTCATCTGGCTGGGCAGGGTAGCCGTCGCGTCGTCATCGAGGCTGAACGCCCCGAGCCCGCCGCTGAACGCGAAGTCCTGGGCGTCGTTCGGCCGGGCGTCCTTCACGATCGTGACCGAGCCACGCTCGACGTTCGTGTAGGTGCAGGTCACCGAACCGCCCGGGACCATCGTGATGCCTGCGGTCGCGCCCTCGGTCGTTGCGGACGAACCGCCGGCCGTGACGCACTGGATGCCCGTCAGGTCCCAGCCCGGGACGGCGACCTCGGTCACGCTGTAGTCGCCCGCGACGACGTTCTCGAACGTCTTCGTGTTCGACAGCGTGGCGTTGTCGTCGTCGTCGAGATCGAAGCCTGACAGGCCGCTACCGGTCGTGTTGAAGTGGAAGTCCTGCGGCCCATCCGGAACCGTGTTCTTGATGATGGTGATCGTGCCGCGCTGGACGTTCGTGAACGTGCAGGTCACGGTCTCGCCCGGATCGAGCTTGAAGGTGGCGGTGCGCGTCCCGACGTTCCAGGTGCTCGGCGTCGTGCTCGTGCCATCGTCGCAGACAATCGCGCCGAGGTCGAAGTTCGGGGTGGGATCGTTCTCGGTCGAGGTATACGTGCCGGGAACGAGGTTGCTGACGACGATCGTGCCGTTGTCGGAGATCGTGCCGGCCGCGTCACCGGTGAACGTGAAGCTGCCCAACGCCCCGTCGGGGCTGGTCTGCTTCTCGACGATGATCGTGCCGCGCTTGGTGTTCGTGAACGTGCAGGTGACGGTCTCACCGGCCTCCAGGTTCACGGTCGCCGTGCGCGTGCCGAGGCTCTCGGTCGAGTTCGCGTCGTCGCAGCTGAGACCGGTCAGGTCCCAGCCCGCCT
>DASTOB010000030.1:0-5369 GCA_035720425.1 Candidatus Limnocylindrales bacterium | reverse complement strand
GCGGCTTCGAGACCATGATCACCGCCGGTATCACCCTCTTCTCCGACAGCCCGCCGCCGCCCCTCATGCACGACATCATCGGCCGGATAGCGCCGCGGCCGGTCTTCATCATCTGGGCGCCCTGCGGCGTCGACACGGAGGCGCTCAACCCGGGGTACTTCAAGGCGGCCGGCGAGCCCAAGACGTTGTGGGCGATCCCGGAGTCCAAGCACGTCGGCGGGCTCGCGGCGCGGCCCGCGGAGTACGAGCGGGCGCGTGATCAGGTTCTTCGACGACGCGCTGCTGTCATGAGCCGTCCCCCTTGAACGGCGCCGGCCGGACGAGGCGGTCCGTGACCGACTCGGCGGCCTGCACTCCGCCGACTGCCTGCTGCGGTCAGTCGACTTCGTCGAGGTCGAACACCTCCAACGCGCCGCCGACTGGAACCGAGCCGGCGAGCTGCTCGCGGCTGAGGCCACGGCGCTGGAGGCGGCCGGCGCGGAGCTGCTGGTGCTGTGCACCAACACCATGCACAAGGTCGCCGACGCCATCACCGACGCGATCGCGATCCCGTTCATCCACATCGCCGACACGACGGCCCAAGCCGTCCGCGACCGAGGGCTGAAGACCGTCGGACTGCTCGCCACCGCATACACGATGGAACAGGACTTCTACGTCGGCCGGCTCCGAGACCTCCACGACCTCGACGTGCTGGTGCCCGACGAGCGAGACCGCCGGATCGTCCACGACGTGATCTACCAGGAGCTCTGCATCGGCGTCGTCACGGACGGCTCCCGTGCGGAATACCGGCGGATCATCGCCGAACTCGCCGACCGAGGCGCCGAGGGCGTCCTGTTCGGATGCACCGGGATCGACCTGCTCGTCGGGCCCGAAGACGCCCCGGTACCCGTCTTCGACACGACAAGATTGCACGCGCACCGCGCGGTCGACGTTGCGCTGAGCGCCTAGCCGGCATCTGTCACATCCGATCGTCGCGAAGTGTCAATGCGTTGACCGACGAAATCCGACGGATGTGACAGGTGGACGTGATCACCGGCGCCGGCTTGTCTCGATCGTCGGGATCGACCGGCTCGGCTCGGGCTACAACGCCGCGAAGATCGCCCAGGAGAGGGCCACGCTGCTCGGCCCGATCCCTGCGCGGATCCTGCGCGCGACGAAGGTCCACGAGTTCGTCGGCCAGCTCGTGGAGTGGGGCCGCCAGGGCGACGTCAGCTACGTGCCGAAGATGCGCACCCAGCTCATCGCCGCCCGGACGGTCGCCGAGGCACTGGCGGACCTCGCCGTGGAGCCGGTCCCGGGACCGATCCTGGAGATCGCGGGCCCGCGCGAGGAGAGCATGGTCGAGGCGGCAAGGCTGCTCATGGCGGGAGAGTGAGGCGGTCACGGGTCGAGCGTGATCGCCACCCAGGCGCTCAGTCCGAGCGGTGCGAGACGACGTTGACGAGCGTGCCGCTCGGCTCTCGAAGCATGAAGCGCCGGACTCCCCACTCCTCGTCACGGAGCGAGTAGGCGATCTCGAAGCCCTTCTCCACCGCCCTGGCGTGGACGGCGTCGACGTCGGCCACCCCGACCGAGATGCCGGGGGCGGCCGGGTCGTCATTGCTGATGATGGTCACCTGGGCCGAGTGGTTGGTCGGCGACGCGACGGTCACCACCCAGCCGAGGTCCATCGCCACCTCGAAGCCGAGCAGGTCGACGAAGAACTCGCGCGTCTCGGCGGGCCGATCCGACTTGATGTTGGGCACCGCCCGGTTGACCGTCACGCTCCGTGTTCTATCGCGCGCCGGCGGCTGCGTGTTCCGAGCGAGCTCGGCGCGGAAGGCGTCGGCCGCGTCGTGCGCGTCGGCGCCGGCGTCGACCAGTCGCTGGTCGGCCGACGCGTCCTGGTCCTGCCGACGTTCTTCACCCCGAGCGTCCAGGCCGCCTAGGACGCCGACACCGCCGAGGTGGCCCGCTCAACGGGCGGCCTCGGCGACCGTCACGAGGACCTTGCCGACGGCGCCGCCCTCGACCGCGTCATGAGCGGCGGCCGTGTCATCGAGATCGAACCGGTGAATCGGCAAGCCGGCCTCGTCGCCGACTCCCAAGGCGCCGTCGTCGATCGCCTGGTTGAGGTCGGCGGCGGCGTTCGCGATCCGGTCCCAGCCGACCGTGTAGAGCAGGACGAACTGGTACCGGGTGTTGAGCCCCATGTTGGCGCGGACGTCCGGCGCGAACGGGACCCCGCCGTCGTTGGCGTAGATGGCGATGGTGCCGCGGGGCTTGAGCACGGACTGGTCCAGATCGGCGTTGGATCCCGCCGCGACCTCGACGACGATGTCCACTCCCGCCGGAGCGATCCGACGGATCTCGTCGGCGGCGCCCGCGTCGCGGTAGTTGACGACGTGGTGGGCGCCTGCGCGACTGGCCAGCTGCGCTTTCGCCTCACCGCTGGTGGTCGCGATGACCGTCGCGCCGGCCCAGCGGGCCAGCTGGACGGCCGCGTTGCCGACCGCCCCGGCCCCGCCGGCGACCAGAACGGTCCGGTCGCCCAGCGCACCAGGCTGGAGGCGGGTCGGGCCGTCCTCCGCGACCGTCAGGGCGCGGTGGGCGGTGGCACCCGGGATCCCGATGCTCGCCCCGAGCTCGAAGTCCGCGCCGTCCGGGAGCGGGAAGACACGTTCGGCCGGCACGACGGCGTACTCCTGGGCGGTCCCGCTGGTTGGGCGCCCGTCGGCGGCCAGCGTCATCCAGACGCGGTCGCCGGCCTCGATGCCCGCGACCCCTGGCCCCACGGCATCGATGACCCCGGCGCCGTCGTGGTTGGGCACCGTCGGCTCGGCGAGCGAGGCGACGGCGCCGCTGCGCGACTTCCAGTCGGTGGGATTGACGCCCGACACGACCACGCGGACCCGCACCTCGCCCTCGGCGGGATCCTCAAGGGGTCGCTCCACAACCTCCAGCACCGACGCATCGCCGGTGTCCGCGTAGATGACGGCTCTCATGGGTCAATTGTCCTCGTCGAGGACGTCGCGCAGCCTCCGCGCGAAGGGTTCGGGCTGGCCGGCGTAGCCGAACTCGCCGCCGAGGAACCCGCCGTGGTGGCTTGGGAACACGGTCGCCTGCTGACCGAGCAGCTCGGCGGTGGCCACCGCCGAGCGTCCGGTGAACGTACCCAGCGACTCCTCGCCCACGGCAATCACGACGCGCGTGGGCGCCGCCGCCAGCGCATCGACGTCGGGGCGATAGCTGCTGACCGCCCAGGACCGGTTCGACAGCAGCGGGTCGTCGCGGGAGCCGTCGTCCTCGGTCGGCATCCCGAAGTGCGCGGGGTCCGCCGCCGGCTGCGCGAAGTACGCGTCGGTGAACTCGCCTTGCCACGACGTCATCGCGATGAAGGCCGCCATGCCGGCGCCCCACCCCTTGGCCTCGTACGCGTCGCGAACGCCGGCGCGGGCGCGCTCGGCCGCCTCGGCGTCGGGGAGCACCGGGATCAGCGGCGGCTCGTGCGCGACCAGGGTGCTCACGTCGTCGGGATGGGCCGCCACCAGCGCGAGCGCGGCCACCGCGCCACCGCTGCTCGCGAACATCTCAACCGGGCCAGCGCCGAGCGCCTCGATGACGGCATGCACGTCCTCAGCCTGGACCGTGGGCGCGTTGTCGACCCGGCCGTCCTTGCGAGTGCTGCGGCCGAGGCCGCGCGGGTCATACGTGACCACCGTGCGGTCCGGGAAATGCGACGCCACCGTGGCGAAGCCGCTCGCGTCCATGGGCTGACCGATCATGAACAGCGGTGGGCGTCCGTCGGCGGTCGGCAGCGGGCCGTGGACGTCATAGGCGATGTCGACCTCGGCGGTTGCGAGCACGTGCATCGTCGTCATGGCAGTGTCGACCTCCCCCGTGTTTGAAACTCATCGGCCCCCGGGGCCAGGGGTCGAACCAGGGAGAGCGACGGGCGCGACCGGGACCGGTTCGGAGGACATTGGGGCCATCCCATTGCACCCAACCACTGAATCTGGATCTCCGCCATGACCGACATGATCGTCCAGCTCGTCGAGGCCGCATTGAGCTCACCGTGGGGCCTGCTCGCGCTGGCCGCCGTCGCCGCGATCGACGGGTTCTTCCCCGTCGTCCCGAGCGAGAGTCTCGTCGTCACCGCCGGGGTCTTCGCAGCGGCCGGCAACCAGACCCTGGCGCTCATCATCGCCGCCGGAGCGCTTGGCGCGTTCACCGGCGACCACGTCTCCTATTTCGTCGGACGTCGAGCCGGCGACCGGCTCACCGGTCGGCTGAAGGCGGGTTCGCGGAAGTTTGCCGCGTACGAGTGGGCCCGCAGGATCCTCGCCGAGCGGGGAGGGACCGTGATCGTCGTGGGCCGATACGTCCCGGGCGGGCGCACCGCGGTGACGCTTACCGCGGGAGCCGTTCGCCATCCGCTGTCGTCCTTCACCCTCTTCGACGGCATCGCCGCCGCCTCGTGGGCCACCTATGCCGCGCTGGTCGGCTACCTCGGCGGCGCGGCGTTCGAGGAGGAGCCGGGGAAGGGCGTGCTTCTCGGCCTCGGGCTCGCGCTGAGCGTTGCCGGCGCGATCGAGCTCCTTCGACACGCACGCCGTCGAGTCGCTAGCACCGCGCACGGCTATCGCGCCTGATCACCTCCGCCCATCGTGTCGGCGATCGCCACCGCGACAAGCACGGCGCTCGACGCGGCGATCCCCTGTCAGGAATGCGTTGATTATCCCGTCGCGACCGGCTTGCTGGTCTCGGCGCGGATGGACTTCAGAGCGGGCAGGTAGATCTCCGAGAACGTCGGGAAGGGCTGGATGGTGTCGATCAGCACGTCGAGCGGCACACCGGCGCGGATGGCCAGCGTGGCCTGCTGGAGCCACTCGCCGGCCTCGGGGCCGAGCGCGTGGGCTCCGGTCAGCCGCTCGCCGTCGCTGAGCAGGGTGAGGTAGCCGTTCGACTCCGCGTACGCGCGCGTGTACGTGGCCGTCTTCGCAACCTCGGACACCAGAGCGGTCGCGCTGAAGGGTGCCTCGGTCGCTCCCACCGCCGCGGCCTGCGGGTCGGTGTACGTCACGCGCGGCACGGCGTCGTAGTTGGCCTCGCGCGGCTCGCCGAGGAGGTTGGCGGCGACGACGCGGCCCTGGTACTTGCCGACGTGGGTGAGCGGCCAGATGCCGGTGACGTCGCCGATCGCCCACAGCCGCTCACCGGCGCGCAGCTGCCCGTCGACGGGAACGCCACGGGGGCCGGGCTCGATCCCGACCGTCTCGAGGCCGATGCCGTCGACGCGCGGGCGGCGGCCGGTCGCGACGAGCAGGCGGTCGCCGCGCAGCTCATGACCGTCGTCGAGCTCGAGCACGTAGTCCTCGCCGTGGCGACGG
>DASTOB010000029.1:0-2170 GCA_035720425.1 Candidatus Limnocylindrales bacterium | reverse complement strand
CGACGATCTCGACGCTTGGGTCGTTCTCCTCGAGCCAGGCCACGAACTCGTCGTGCCGGTCGACGGTGGCCGACGCGCCCTGGGTGCCCTGGATCTCGATCACCTTGCCGCCGTTGCCCTCGAGAATGGTCTCGGAGACGTACTCGGCCGCCGTTCGGCCGATCAGCTTGTTGTCTGCGCCGATGTGCTGGGTGACCTCGACGTCGACGCCGCGGTCCATCGTGATGACCGGGATGCCCGCGTCGAGGGCGCGCTTGGCCGCCTCCGTCAGGCCCGGCGCCGTGTTCGGCGTGAGGAGCAGGACGTCGACCGGCCGGGCGATGAACTCGTCGACGTGGGCGGACTGCGTCGCGTCCTCGCCGAGCGCGTCGGAGATGAGGACCTCCGCGCCGGGGTTGTATTCCGCGCAGTAGTCGCGGACGTTGTTCGTCTGGTTCGTCCGCCACTCGTCGCTGCCGTTCGCCTGGGAGAAGCCGATGACGGCCGCCTCCGGTTCGGCGGACGGTGGCGCCTGCGTCGGGGCATCCGTCGCGGGGGCGGCCGACGGCGACGAACCACCGCTCGTGCAGCCCACGATGAGGACGGCCCCGAAGGCCAACGCTGAGATCCGGTGCATTCGTGTCACGCTCATGTCCTCCACTCAACCGCGCTGGTTTCTGACTGCCCCGGTGGGGCGCTCGACGGCGGGACGGGGACGTCCGCGCCGGGTGCGGGGGCCTCGGCTCAAGGGCTCACCGTCCTTCCTCCCGGCCCTTGGCGCGGCGCTCGAGGAGCACGGCGCCGAGGATGATCAGCCCCTTCGCGATCTGCTGGGAGAAGGGGGGCACGCCGAGCAGGTTGAGGAGGTTGTTGACGGCCGCGACGATGGCCGCGCCGATCAGCGTTCCGCCGACACCGCCGGATCCGCCGAACAGGCTCGTCCCGCCGATGACGACGATCGCGATCGCGTCGAGCTCGAAGCCCTGGCCCTGGGTCGGCTCGGAGGCCGCCAGGCGGGACACGACGATGAGCGCCGAGACGGCGGCACACAGGCCGCTGATGACGTAGGCGGAGAAGATGATCCGGTTCGTCGAGATGCCGGACAGGCGCGCGGCCTCGCGGTTGTCGCCGACCGCGTAGACCTGGCGTCCGAACGTCGTGTGCCGGAGGGTGAACCACGCGACGACCGCGATGAGTGCGAACAGGATCACCGGCACCGGCAGTCCGGCCACCGACCCGTTGCCGATCCAGGCGATGTCGCCGGCGGAGTCCCCCACCCGGATCGGCTTGCCGTCCGAGAAGGTGAGCGTCACCCCGCGGGCGATGACGAGCATCGCGAGGGTCATGATGAACGGCTGCAGGCCGCCCTTCGTGATCCCGAGGCCGTTCAGCGCACCGACGAAGCCGCCGAAGGCGATGGCGACCGCGATCGCGACCGGCCACGGGACGCCGTTCGACATCATCGACGCGAAGCCGATCGCGACGATGCCGAGGATCGACCCGACCGACAGGTCGATGCCGGCGGTGAGGATGACGAAGGTCATCCCGATCGCGAGGATCCCGACGATCGACGCCTGGCGCGAGACGTTGGCGAAGTTGGCCGCGGTCAGGAAGTGCGGCGACAGGAGCGACCCGGCGACGAGGAGCACGACGAGCGCGAGGAGGATCCCGTTCGCGCGCAGGAACCGCCAGGCGGACCCGCCGCGGGCGAGCGCGTCGCGCGTCGAACGGGCCACGTCGAGCGGCCCGCGGTCCGGGGCGGCCGAGGCGTCCACGTCGTCCGGCACCGCGCTACCGGGCCGTCCAGCCACCGTCGACCATGACGGTCGTGCCGGTGATGAGCGAGGCGGCCGGCGAGGCGAGGAAGACGACCGCGCCGGCGACGTCCATCGGCTCGCCGATCCGGTGGACCCCGGCGATCCGCTCGAGCACGTCCGCCGCAAACGCGGGATCGGCAAGATCGGCGGCGGTGCCGTCGGTGCGGATGAACGTCGGGGCCACGGCGTTGACGGTGATCCCGTGGCGGCCCCACTCGACCGCGAGGCACTTCGTCAGGTGGGCCACGGCGGCCTTGGACAGGCAGTACACGGACTCGGTCGGCAGGGCCACGAAGCCGGCCTGGCTGCTCAGGCTCACGATCCGCCCGGAGCCCTGGCCGATCATCACCCGGCCGGCCGCCTGGCTGGCGAAG
>DASTOB010000028.1:0-16269 GCA_035720425.1 Candidatus Limnocylindrales bacterium | reverse complement strand
GGCCGCCACGGGCCCCGCCGCCGCTCGTAGTGACGGGACCGCCACCGCGTGACGCGCATTCTCGCCCGGCGCCTCATCCAGTACGGTCTGCTCCTGTTCTTCGCGCTCGTCATCAACTTCATGCTGCCCCGGCTCGCGCCGGGTGGTCCGCTCCAGACGATCGCCGGTGCGGACGTCGGCCTGCTGACACCCGACGAACTCGCCCAGCTCCGGCGCGACTATGGGCTTGACCGACCACTCTATGAGCAGTTCGGCGACTATGTCGGCCAGACCGTGTCGGGCGACCTGGGCTACTCCTACCGTCAGGGGCGGCCGGTTTCGGAAATCCTCTTCGCCCGGATTCCGTGGACCCTGCTCCTCGCCGGGTCCGGGCTGCTCATTGCGACGCTGATCGGCATCCTCTTCGGTGCCTACGCGGCGTATCACCGTGGCAGCCGGCGAGATGTGTCGCTGACCGGCGCGTTCGTCTTCCTGCAGTCTCTCCCGGCGTTCTGGATCGGGATGGTGTTCATTGCGATCTTCGCGACTCGCCTGCGCCTCCTGCCCACCTTCGGGGCTCAGTCGATCGTCCCGCCGGAGGCGTTCGTCGACCAGCTGTTCGACATCGCCATCCACCTCGTGATGCCGCTGACCGTCCTCGTCCTCGCATCGATCCCGCACATCTTCCTGACCACTCGCTACGCGATGCTCGGAGTGCTCCAGGAGGACTTCATCGACACCGCGTATGCCAAGGGGCTTCGACGCGGGGTCATCGTGCTCCGGCATGCCCTGCGCAATGCCCTCCTGCCGGTGTTGACCGTGTTCGCCCTGCATCTCGGCGCCGTCGTGAGCGGCGCCACCGTGATCGAGACCGTGTTCTCGTATCCCGGGGTGGGCCGACTCATGTACGAGTCAGTCGTCGCGCGCGACTACCCGGTCCTCCAGGCCGGGTTTCTCGTCATCACGCTCAGCATCGTCGCCGCGAATCTGCTCGCCGACCTCCTCTATCCGGTCCTCGATCCGCGGGTCAGGGTCGGCGGACGATGACCGTCGACTCGATCGCCGCCTCGACGACCGGCGCCTCCCGGACCGCGCGGACGGCGGCGTTCCTCGCGGGCCGGAAGATCGGCCTGTTCGGGCTTGCCATCCTCGGCGCCCTGATCGGCATTGCCATCCTCGCGCCGATCATCGCCCCGTACGACCCGAACGTGCGGACCGGCCTGCCGTTCGAGGCCCCCAGCCAGGCTCATCCGCTCGGCACGAACGACATCGGCCAGGACCTGCTCAGCGAGTTGATCTTCGGGACGCGGATCTCGCTCCTCGTCGGGGCCATCGCCGCGATCGGCGCGGTCGGGATCGGGACGCTCGTCGGCGTCATCGCCGGCTACTTCGGGGGCCTGGTCGACCAGGTGCTCATGCGCGTCGCCGACGGCGTCCTCATCATGCCGTTCCTGCCGCTCATGATCGTTCTCGCCGCATTTGCCGGTCCGAGCGTCGCGAACCTCGTGATCATCATCGCCCTCGTCTGGTGGCCCCAGACCGCGCGCATCGTGCGGTCGCGCGCCCTGACCCTGCGATCGCGCGGATTTGTCGACGCGGCCCGCGGTCTGGGCGCCTCGAACCTCCGGATCATGAGCCGGTACCTCCTGCCGCTCACGCTGCCGCTCGGCCTCGCCCAATTCGTCTACGTCGCCGCCCAGACGATCCTCATCGAGGCGTCGCTCAGCTTCCTCGGCCTGGGCGATCCAACCGCGGAGACGTGGGGCTCGATGCTCTATTGGGCGCAGGCCCGCGGAGCATTCCTCAACGAGTCGTGGCAATGGTGGGTCGTGCCACCCGGACTGGCGATCAGCGTCACGGTGATCGGCTTCACCTATGCGGGCTACCTGCTCGAGGACCTGCTCGACCCGCGACTTCGCCGGCGCTAACCGCCGCCGGTCAGGTCGGGAGCGAAGCGTCGCCCGACGTCGCAGCGGCGTCCACTTGCTCCGCGTACGCGGGCAGGACCGAGCGGAGCTCCTCCGCGTGATGACAGGCCACCGGGTGGCCCTGGCCACGATCCGCGAGATCGGGCGTCTCCTCCGCGCAGACCTCGGTCGCCTTCCAGCATCGCGTTCGGAATCGGCAGCCCGATGGGGGGTTCGTCGGGCTCGGCGGGTCACCCGACAGGAGGATCCGCGTTCGCCTGCCGCGCAGTCGGGGATCGGCCACCGGAACGGCGGACAGGAGGGCCTGGCTGTACGGGTGGCTCGGATGATCGTAGACGGCGGCCTGATCGCCGCTCTCCACGACCCGACCGAGATACATGACCGCCACTCGGTCCGAGACGTGGCGGACGATCGACAGGTCGTGGGCGATGAAGATGTAGGTGAGCCCGAAGTCTGCCTGGATCGAGCGGAAGAGATTGAGGACCTGGGCCCGGATCGACACGTCAAGGGCCGACACCGGCTCGTCGCAGATGACGAGGTCCGGCTGCAGGGCCAGTGCCCGCGCGATGCCGATCCGTTGGCGCTGCCCGCCCGAGAACTGATGCGGATAGTTGCCGGCCTGTGACGGGTTGAGCCCAACCCGCTCCATGAGCTCATGGACGCGCGCGCGCCGTTCCGCGCGCGGGACCACGTCCGGGTGGATGACCCATGGCTCGGCGATGAGCTGTTCCGCCGTCATCCGCGGATGGAGCGAATCGTACGGGTCCTGAAAGACGATCTGGATCCGTCTCCGGAGGTCGAACCGGGACCGCCGATCGAGCGTGAAGATGTCCCGCCCATCGAACACCGCGCGGCCGGATGTCGGGGGTTCGAGGAGCATGAGCAGCCGCGCGAGGGTCGACTTGCCACAGCCGGACTCACCGACGAGGCCGAGCGTCTCGCCCCGCCTGAGCTCGAACGACAGTCCATCCACCGCCTTGACCGTCTCGCTCGCGCGGAAGCCCAGGCCGCGCCGAATGGGGAAGTGCTTGACCAGGTTCTCCACGCGAAGGAGCACCTCGCCCTCAGCGACCATCGATGATCGCCTCCGCGAAGTGGCAGGCCGCCTCACGTCCCTCCCGGAGGCGGCGCAGCCCCGGGACGTCGACGCGACAGACCTCCGCCGCGTACGGGCAGCGCGGATGGAACGCACACCCGGACGGCATCGCAAGGACGTCCGGCGGAGTCCCCTGGATGGCGTCGAGGTGGTCCGTCCTGCGATCGACCTGTGGGATCGAGGCGAGCAGCCCCTTGGTGTACGGATGGGCCGGGGCCTCGTACACGTCCGTCGTCCGGCCCTGCTCAACGATCCGACCGGCGTACATGACGATGAGCCGCTCGGCCACCTCGGCGACGACCCCAACGTCATGGGTGATGAGGATGAGGCTCATCCCGCGCTCACGCCGCAGATCCATGATCAGATCCATGATCTGCGCCTGCACGGTCACGTCGAGGGCCGTCGTGGGCTCGTCCGCGATGAGCACCTCCGGATCGAGGGCGATCGCCATCGCGATCATGACCCGCTGGCGCATTCCGCCCGAAAACTGGTGCGGGTACGCGTCGACCCGCCGGCGGGCGTCGGGGATGGCAACACGCTCCATGAGCTCAACGGCCCGCCTCCGCCCGTCCGTCCAGCTCATGCCGCGATGCGTGTGGAACATCTCGGCGATCTGGTCGCCGACCGACATGACCGGGTTGAGGGCACTCAGCGCGTCCTGGAACACCATGGCAATCCGCTCGCCGCGCGTCCGCCGTAGAAGCGCGTCACCGGCGCCGAGGAGTTCCTGGTCGCGGAACCGGATGGACCCACGTACCGAACAGTTCGGGTCGCGCAGGATACCCATGACCGCGCGAACGCTGACGCTCTTGCCGGAACCCGACTCGCCGAGGATCGCCAGGGCCTCACCCTCCTCGAGCGCGTAGCCGATCCCGTTCACGGCGCGGACGACGCCCGCGGACGTGCGGAACTCGACGTGGAGGTCGGCGATCTCGAGGAGCGGCCCCCGGGCGCTGTCGCGCCCCGCAGGACGCTGGGTGACTGACGGACCGGTCATCGGGCCCCGGATGCAGTCGGCCCGCCGTGGGTCAGGTGGCGGGCAAGGAAGTCCACGATCGGCGCGGGATAGGCCGGGTGGAACGGACGCCCGAACGACCGAAGCGTGAGGCGCTCCCGAAGCCGATCTTCCGGATCGTCCGGCCCAAGCTGGAACGAGTGGTCCGCGCCGGCGAGGATCGTCAGGTCCACGGACCGGTTGCCGGCCCGCCACAGGGTTGCGATCGTGGCGAACGCGTCTTCGACGGGAACGTTCATGTCCTCCGCGCCATGGATCACGAGGACGGGGCAGGTCAGGTGCGCGAACTGGTCCGCCGGCGCATGGCGAAGATCGTAGTCGAGACCGGCGAGCGAACGCTCGTAGACGACGCCTTCGTGCTCGACCCGAACGGTGCGGTCACCGGCGTCGAGCGCAGCGAGCATCGCATCGACGAGGACCCCGTTCTGGTACTCGATCGGCAGTTCTCGCGCGAGCCACTGGCGTTCCGCGTCGCCGCGGCCGATGAAGTCGCGCGCCCGCCCGTAGTTCCAGGCGATCATCTCCGGGATCGAGCGATGGAGGGCTCCCTGCAGGACCGCTGCCTTGGGCGCGAGGCCTTCAGCGGCGAGACGGCACAGGACGTACGCCCCAGCGCTCTCGCCGACCATGGCCTGCGCCCCGGACACGTTCCCATGGCGATCAAGCCACGCCCACACGGCAGCCGCGTCGGCGATTTCGGTTGCCCGGTCTGGGCGCGGACCGGGCTCGTTCTCGCCCGATCCTCGACGGTCGAACCGGAACGACGCAAGACCCGCACGCGCCAGGGCGTGTGCCAGACGGCGGTACATGCCGTGCGGCGGGACGCCCGGCCGGGTGCGTGGATCGACGTCCCCGTCGCGCGTGTCGGACAACGTCCCGCCGATCAGGAGCACGGCCGGCGCCGCGGCGGAGTCCGCTGGCGCGGACAGCGTCCCTGCCAATCGCGTGCCGTCGACCGGCACGTGCCAGGTTGTCTCGCGCACGCCGAAGGCCGGCTGGCTCGTGGTCACGCATACCTCGCACGATGAGTCGATGGGGCGGTGGAACTCCGCGCTTCCCAATATACGACGGTCGACAGTACAATTCGAGACAACCGGACAAGTTGGTGCGGGAGGATGAGGAGGAGCCCGGCGTGGAGCGCGAGTCTGAGGCACACGACCACCCCCATCCCCATCCGCACGACGCCGCGCACGCGCGCCAGCACGACCCGGGACGCGAGGGTGCGGCTTCGGCCAGCGCCGCGTCCGGCCCCTCGAGCGAGAACCCCGGTGAGCACGGCCACGAACACGATGAGCACGGCCACGAACACGGTGAGCACGGCCACGAACACGGTGAGCACGGCCACGAGCATGAGACCGGCCTGCGCGGCTTCCTGGTCGGCCTGATCAGGCCGCACAGTCATGACACCGCCGACCAGATCGACACGGCGCTCGAATCGAGTGCCAAGGGGATTCGGGCGACGAAGATCAGTCTCGCCATTCTCTTCGCGACCGCGCTCATCCAGCTCGGCCTCGTGTACGTCACGAACTCGGTCGCCCTGCTTGCCGACACGATCCACAATTTCGGCGACGCCCTGACCTCGATTCCGCTGTGGATCGCGTTTGTCGTGGGCCGCCGTGCGGCCACCCGCCGGTTCACCTTCGGCTTCCGGCGGGCGGAGGACCTGGCTGGCCTGTTCATCGTGCTGATGATCGGCCTGTCGGCCATCTGGGTCGTCCTCGAGTCGATCGATCGGCTGTTCAACCCGGTCGAGGTGGGCTACCTGCCGATCGTGATCGGTGCCGGCGTCGTCGGCTTCCTCGGCAACGAGGCGATCGCGTTGTACCGCATCCGGATCGGGCGCGAGATCCAGTCGGCCGCGCTCATCGCCGACGGCTACCACGCCCGGACCGACGGCGTGACGTCGCTCGGCGTCGTCGTCGGCGCGATCGGCGTTGCCCTGGGCTTCCCGCAGGCGGATCCGCTGATGGGCCTCGTCATCGCGGCGATGATCGTCATCATTCTCGTCGGGGCGATTCGCCAGGTGTTCGGACGGCTCATGGACGCCGTCGACCCGGCCCTCGTCGAGAGCGTTGAGCGCGTTGCCGCTCGGGTCCCCGGCGTCCAGGAGACTGAGGCCGTTCGGGTCCGCTGGACGGGCCATCGCCTCGAGGCGACCCTCCACGTCGTCGTCGATTGCGAGATGACCGTGGCGGCCGGCCACCACGTCGCCGAAGAGGTTCGTCACGCTCTCCTCCACGACATCAAAGGTCTTGACACCGTCCTCGTCCACATCGATCCGTGCGATCACCTCGGCGACGACGCCCATGCGCTCGTCGCCCACCACGGTGCCGCGCCGACGACGTCGGGCCCGGTGATGGGCCGCTGAACACGAATCCCGGGCGGATCACGAACGCGGCCGATCGGCCAGCCACGAGACGAGGGAGCGGGCAGATGGACGAGATCCTCATGGAGCGGATGACCTGGACCGACATCCGCGACGCGCTCGACGACGGATACGACACGGTCGTCCTGTTCACCGGCTCGATCGAGCAGCACGGACCGCATCTGCCCCTCGCCACGGACACGCTGTGCGCCTATGCGCTCGCCGAGCGGGTCGCTCGCCGGCTCGGCAAGGCGCTCGTTGCACCGGTCATTCGGCCGGGCGTGTCGGAGCACCACATGGCCTTTCCCGGCACGATCACCATCCAGCCGGCGACGTTCAAGGCCGTCGTGTCCGATTGCGTCGACAGTCTGGTCCGGCATGGATTCCGCCGCGTCGCGGTGTCCTGGGCTCACGGCGGCAATACCCCGTCGCTGCGCGAAGTGCTGCCCGAGATCGCCGCCCGTCATCCGGGCATCGACCTTGTCGCCCAGGCCGACGTGCCGGCCTTCTTCGCGCACTGGAAGCCGCTCGCGGAGAACGAGGGGATCGATCTCGGGACGCTCGGGATTCACGGCGGTGAGGGCGAGACGTCGATGATGCTCGCGCACCTGCCGGACCAGGTCCGCGAGGGACGAGTTGCGGCCGGTTACACCGGCGACCTCGTGACCGATCCGGTCGTGTTCGCCAACCTGCTCTCGACCGGTCTCCGGTCGTTTACCGAGAACGGCATTCTCGGCGATGCCCGTCCGGCCGACCGGGCCCGCGGTGCACGCTACCTCGAGGCCATGGCGGACTTCCTCGCCAGCGCGCTGGCGCCGGTCGTCCCCGCAACACCGTCGCCAGCCTGACGGCGCGGCAATGACGGCTCCGGCATTTGGGCTCCGCTACACCGTCTTCGCCGAAGACGCCGGGGAGGCCTGGCCGGCGGTCCGCCGCGCGGCGCTTCGGGCGGAGGCCGACGGCTTCCGATCCTTCTGGCTGATGGACCACTTCATCGCCATGGTCTCGCACGGATCGCAGCCGATGGATCCGTTCCTCGACGCGTGGACGACCCTGCCGGCCCTCGCCGAGGCCACGACGACGCTCCGCCTCGGAGTCCTCGTCAGCCCGGTCGGGTATCGCAATCCGACGCTCCTCGCGCGGCAGGCGGCGACCCTCGATGTGATCAGCGGCGGACGGCTCGAGTTCGGCTTCGGTGCCGGCGGGTTTCGCCCTGAGTACGAGCAGTACGGCTACGACTTCCCACCCCTGCCCTCGACCCGGATCGCCCAGATGGAAGAGGCGCTCCGCCTCATCATCGACCTGTGGACGAAGCCGCGGACCACGTTCCACGGCGAGACGTTCGACGCCGTGGACGCGATCCTCGAGCCGAAGCCCATCCAGCGTCCGCATCCCCCAATCCTGATCGGCGGCGTCGGCGAGAAGCTCGTGTTGCGCGCGATCGCCCGCTTCGGGGCAGCCTGCAATCTGTTCGGCCCTCCGGCCGAGTTCCGCCGCGTTCGTGAGGTGCTGCGTCGTCACTGCGAGGCGGTCGGACGCGACGAGTCGACCCTCCGGCGCACGACCTACGACCTCGTCCTGTGTGCCCCGACGGATGCCGAGGTGCGGGCCAAGGCAGACCGGCTCGGGCTGGTCCGCGAGCCCTGGAAGGTCCTCGTCGGCACTCCGTGGCAGCTCCGGGATCTGGTCGCCGGCTACGTGGAGGAGGGCGCCGACGAGCTGCTCGTCGAGATCTTCCGGAACGACCAGGAAAGCTACGACCTGTTCGTCGGCGAGGTCATGTCGGCGTTTCGGCCTGCCGTCGCTCCCGCTGTCTGAGTGACCGGATCGTCCGCCGAGCTCGTCGTCCGGCTCGCGGCGCACGGTCGCGTGGAGACGGCGCCGGAGGCGCTCCAGGCCGTGCGCGACCGGTGGCCTGGCCAACCCCGCCTCGCGGTGAATCCTCCGCGCGCCGCCATCCGGCCGGCGTCCATCGCGGACCTTCAGGCCGTGATCCGACTGGCCCGGGCGTCGAGCGTGCCGCTCGTGCCGGTCGGCGGCGGATCGAACGTCGTCGGCGCCGTCGATGTGCCCGGCGGCGCCATCGTCCTCGATCTGCGCGACCTCCGGGCGATCGACCCGGTCGACCCGCGATCGCTCGTCGTCCGGGCCGAGGCCGGCGTGTTCGGCGGCGATCTCGCCGATGCGCTCGAACGAGACGGCTTCCTCCTCCCGCACGACCCTCAGTCGCTCGAGCTGTCAACCGTGGGAGGATGGATCGCGACTCGGGCGAGCGGGATCTTCTCGACCGGGTACGGGGGAATCGAGTCTCTCGTCGCCGGGCTCGAGGTCGTGCTCCCCGACGGCGAGCTGCTCGTGACCGGCCGCGGTCCGCGAAGCGCAGCCGGGCCAAACCTGTCTGAGCTGTTCGTTGGCTCCGAGGGCGCGTTCGGGATCGTCGCCGCGGCGCGCCTGCGGGTTCGGCGGCACCCGGAGGCGCGGCTCCTCCGGGCACACATCGTGCCGACGTTCGAGTCCGGCCTCGATCTGGTCCGCGGTCTGGTCCAGGACGGTGTGCCGCTCGCCGCCGTTCGACTCTACGATCCGATCGAGTCGGTGGAACTCGGCCGGCGCCTCGGCAGCGACGTCGACGGGTGCCTGCTCGTGACCGTGGTCGACGGGCCGGCCGACATCGCGGCTGCAGCGGAGTCTCGCCTTGGCGCGGCCGTGATCGGCGCCGCCGGCCGGGACCTCGGCAGGGGGCCGGCGGAAGCCTGGTACCGCCACCGCCACGCGTGCGAGTGGCTGGACGCGGGCAACGACCGGCCGGGTCGCATCGCCGACGCGATCGAGGTCGCCGCCGACTGGGGTGCGGTCAACGACCTCGCGGCGGGCCTCGCCTCGGCGACTCGCGTGCACGCCGACGAGGTGTGGCTCCACGTTTCCCATGTCTACCCGCAGGGCGCGTCGGTCTACGTCATCGCGTTCATCCGCCGCGACGATCCGGCCGACGCGCAGTCCGCCTACCGGGCCCTCTGGGAGTCGGTCATGGACCGGACGCTCGCGGCCGGAGGCACGATCACCCACCACCACGGGGTGGGACAGGTGCGCTTGCCGTGGCTGGCGGCCGAGCTGGGGGCCGGTCTCGACGTGCTCCGCGCGATCAAGCACGCCGTCGATCCGGAGCGCCTGCTCTCGCCGGGCCGCCTGTCGCTGTGACGCATGTGCGCCTAGTCGCTGCGCTCGACGTCGGGACGACCGGCGTCAAATGCCTCGTCGTCGACCCGGCCTCGGGGCCGGTCGCGACGGCCTACGTCGAGCACCGCCCGAACCGGCCGGCGCCGGATCGGGTCGAGCAGCACCCGGCACTGATCGCTGCGGGCATCGAGCTCGCGATCCGGCGCGCGCTCCGTGGGTCACGTGCGTACGGGACGGTCGCCGCGCTTGCCGTCACCGGTGCCCGCGCCACGTTCGTATGCCTCGATCGGGCCGGATTGCCGGCGACGCCGTTCGTGATCTGGCAGGACCAGCGTGGCGGCGACATCTGCACGGCCGTCGCTTCCCGGTTTGGCGCGGCGCGCTCGTTCAACCGGAGCGGCCTGCCGCTCGGTCCGATCGCGAGCGCGTCGAAGCTGCGCTGGTTCGCCGACCACGAGCCCGCCACGTGGGCACGCGTGGACCGAGTCGCGACGGCGCCCGGATTCGCCCTGCTCGCGCTCGGAGCGGATGCCTCGGTCACGACACCGAGCGCCGCGGCCTACGTCGGTCTGCTCGACGCGCGTCTGCGTACCTGGAGCGACGAGTTGCTGGCCGCGTTCGGCCTTGCGTCCTCGGTCCTGCCCGCGATCGTGGCGGAGGGAACCACCGTCGGGTTCGTGTCGCCGCAGGTCGCCGAACGGACGGGCCTGCCCGCCGGAACACCGCTCGTCGCCGCGCCGTCCGACTGGGCATCAACGCTCGCGGGCTGTGGCGCGCTCGAGACGGGCGAGGCGGCTGCGTATCTCGGAACCGGCGGCGCACTCGGAGCAATCGTCGACCGGCCGATCCTCGACGAGGCGGCCGGCCTGTCCTGTCTGCCGGCATCGACCGAGGGGCGCTACGCCCTCGAGGGTCTGCTCGTCACGGGGGCCGCACCCTACCGCTGGCTGCGCGACCTCCTGGTCGACCGGGTTCGCGAACGCGGCTCGGTGGGCTATGCGCGGCTCGCGCGCCTGGCTCGGGCGAGCCGAACGGGAAGCCGTGGCGTCGTCGCCCTGCCGGCCTTCGCCGGTCTCGGCGCGCCGGAGCCGGATCCGCTCGCCCGCGCCGCGTACGCCGGGATCGGGCTCGACACCCGACCGGGCGATCTCGTGAGGGCCACGATCGAGGGGGTCGCGCTCGACCTGCGCGCCCTGCTCGACGTCGTCGGGCAGATCGCGGCGCCCGTACGGCGTCTGGCCCTCACCGGACCGCCGGCAGCATCCCCGCTCTGGAGCCAGGTCGTCGCCGATGCGCTCGAGGTCGTGGTCGACACCGTCCACCCGGCCGATCCAACCGCGCTCGGGGCGGCAGCCGTCGCAGTCGTGGGTCTTGACGGGGTCGACCCGACGACGGATCCACCAGCCCACGCTCGCGCGGTCCGGGCCGCGGTTCGCCGGATGACGACCCGGGCGCGGTCATACCGGCCGCGGCCCGCGGACGTTGCCGTGCTCGCGGAGGTCCGCGAGATCCGCGCCGCACTCGCCAGGCAGCTCCGTGACGGCGGGATCCACGAGCGCCTTGCGGCGGTGCGAAACGGACGCACTCCGTTTCGGAGCCCTCATCAGCCCGACCCGAGCCCGCCACCCGAGCGCCACACGGAGGAACGACCGTGAACCGCGAACCGATCGACCCGAACGCTGCCGCGACCGATGTCGTGGACTATGCGCGTCGCCTCGTCGACCTCGGACAGCTGCCGTGGTTCGGCGGCAACAACAGCGTCCGCCTCGACGAGGACCGGTTGCTCATCACGAAGACGTCGCTCCTCGGCGGTCGCGAGGGCGAGGCCCAGACGGTCGTGACCGGGATCCATGCCGACGATGCCGCGACGCCGTGGGCATCGAGTGCGCTGCCGATCCATCGGGCGATCTATCGGACGACTGGCGCTCGGGCGATCGTGCACGCCCATCCATATCACGCGACACTGCTCACGTTCTTCCGCGACGCGATCGAGCCGATCGACGAGAACGGCCTGATCTACCTCGGCCCGCGGGTCGAGGTGATCGCAGCACCCAAGCGCAACGCCTGGAATCTCGTCGCGAATGAGCTCGCTGCCGGCCTCGCCGGCGCACGGGTCGTCATGCTCAAGTGGCACGGAAGCTTCGCCGTCGGCGACACCCTCGGCGAGGCGATGCACCAGGCCCGGGCCGTCGAGGACGCGGCCAGGTTCATCGTCGACGTACCTCGCCTTTCGGCCTACCTGGGATCGCCGGCGATGCCGCCGACCGAGGCGGCGGCCGAGATCGGCGGGGACGGCACGCGCGTGATCCTGCCGGGCGGACGATGACCGATCCGGACCTCGGTGCCAGGTTCGAGGCCCTGTTCGCCGAGCTCGCGGCGATCGGGCGGGACCCCGCCAGCGGGGCGTACCGCCGCCTTCCGTGGACCGACGACGACCGCGCCGCGCGGACGTGGTTCGCGCGCGCTGCCGCCGATCGGGGACTCCGGGTCGAGGCGGACCGGAACGGCAACCTGTGGGCGTGGTGGGGCGCTCCGGGGCGCGGCGCAATCGCCTCGGGCAGTCATCTCGACAGCGTGCCGGACGGCGGCGCCTGGGACGGTGCCCTCGGAATCGTCGCTGCGCTCCTGGCCATCGACGTGCTCCGTGAGTGGGGATTCGAGCCGGCGCGGCCGATCGCGATCGTGGCCTGGGTCGAGGAGGAGGGTGGCCGCTTCGGCATCCCCACCCTCGGCAGCCGGCTCTCGATCGGGCTGGCGCGGCCGCCGGATGTGCTCGACCGAACTGACCGGGACGGGGTCACGATGCGGGACGCGCTTACGGGCGCGGGGATCGACGTCGCCGGTATCGGACCGGACAGCCGCGCGATCGGATTCCTCGCCGCATTCGTCGAGCTCCATATCGAACAGGGTCGTGGGCTCGCCGGCCTCGGGGTTCCGCTCGGCGTCGGCACGGGGATCTGGCCGCACGGGAGATGGCAGATCCGGCTGACCGGCGCCGCGGACCACGCGGGGACGACCGCTCTCACCGACCGGCATGACGCGCTGTTCGTCCTCGCTCATGGGATCGTCGCCGCCCGCCTGGGGGCACAAGCGGCCGGTGGGGTCGCGACCGTCGGTCGGGTCGGCATCCGGCCGAACGTCAGCAACATCGTCCCCGGCTGGACCGAGGCGTCCCTCGACGTCCGGGCGCCCGACGAGCGGTCTGTGTCGGCTATCGTCGACGGTGTCCACGCCGCTCTTGCCGATGCGGCCGCGGAGGAGGGCGTCGAGGTCGAACTCGAACGCGTGTCGTGGTCGGCGGCGGTGCTGTTCGATCCCGATCTGCGCGGCCGGGTCGAGCAGGCCATCGACCGCGCCGGCGTCCCGTGGGCTCGAGAGGCGACAGCGGCGGGTCACGACGCGGGAATCCTGGCCGGCGCGGTGCCGACGGCCATGCTCTTCGTACGGAATCCCACCGGAACGAGCCATGCGCCCGACGAGCGCGCCGACCGTGACGACGCTGTCGCCGGAATCCGTGCCCTCGCCGCGGTGCTCGCAGACCTCTCCGCGTGATCGAACACCTGGTCTAATTCAGCCGGCGGGCCTATACTCACCGTCCCGTGACCGTCCGTGCCCGGCGGCGTCCCGCCTCAGATCCCCTGGCCCCGTTCTCGGCCCCCGTTCGGGCCTGGTTCGAGGCGACCTTTGCCGCGCCGACGCCCGCCCAGGCGGAGGGTTGGGCCGCCATCGCCGCCGGCCGGCACACGCTCATCCACGCCCCGACCGGCAGCGGCAAGACCCTCGCAGCGTTCCTGTGGTGCCTCGACCGGCTCGCCCGCCGCCCGTCGCCGCCCCCGACCCGCGACCAGCCCGGGACGGTCCGCGTCCTGTACGTCTCGCCACTCAAGGCGCTGACCTACGACGTGGAGCGGAACCTCCGCGCCCCGCTCGCGGGGATTTCACTCGCCGCCGCGCGCATCGGCGAGGAGCCGCCCCGGATCACGATCGGGAGCCGCACCGGCGACACGCCGGCCGAAGATCGCCGCGCCCTCGCCCGGCGCCCGCCGGACATCCTCATCACGACGCCGGAGTCGCTCTACCTGCTGCTTACGAGCGCCGCTCGCGAGACGCTTCGGAGCGTCGAGCAGGTCATCGTCGACGAGGTCCATGCGATCGCCGGCTCGAAGCGCGGCGCTCACCTCGCGCTCAGCCTCGAGCGGCTCGAGGCGCTCCGCGCCGACGGCGCCGCACCGCTCCAGAGGATCGGCCTGTCGGCGACGCAGCGCCCGCTCGAGACCATCGCGCGATTCCTCGGCGGGGTCGGACCGGGTCGCGAGGTGGCGATCGTCGACACGGGTGCGCGCAAGGCGCTCGAGCTCCAGGTCGTCGTGCCGGTCGAAGACATGAGCCGGCTCGGCGAGCTGCTCCCGCCGGACGAGCAGCCGGGCGGTCCGGTCCTGGCGCGGAATGGTGCGCGCGCGGGAGGCGGCAACACCGTCGGCACGGACGGTGGCGGCGACCTCCGGACGAGCATCTGGCCGGCCGTCCACCCCCGGATCCTCGAGCTCATCCGGGCGCACCGGAGCACGATCGTCTTCACGAATAGCCGACGCCTCGCCGAGCGCCTTGCCCACCGCCTCAACGACCTCGCCGGCGAGGACCTCGTGCGCGCCCACCACGGGTCGATCGCACGCGAGCAACGGGTCCAGATCGAGGAGGAGCTGAAGGCCGGCCGGCTCCCGGCACTCGTCGCGACGAGCAGCCTCGAGCTCGGCATCGACATGGGCGCGGTCGACCTCGTCATCCAGGTCGAGAGCCCCACGAGCGTGGCCCGCGGGCTCCAGCGCGTCGGACGGGCGGGCCATCAGGTCGGCGCGCCGAGCAAGGGCATCATCTTCCCGAAGTACCGCGGCGACCTGCTCGAGACGGCGGTCGTGACGAAGCGGATGCACGAGGGCGCGATCGAGGCGACTACGCTCCCGCGCAACCCGCTCGACGTGCTCGCCCAGCAGCTCGTCGCGATGGCGGTCATGGACCGCTGGACGGTCGACGAGATCATGGCGGCGGTCACGCGCGCGGCGCCGTTCGAGATGCTTACCCGCGAGGTCCTCGAGGGCGTCCTCGGCATGCTCGCCGGTGCCTATCCGTCGGACGAGTTCGCCGAGCTGAAGCCGAGGCTCACCTGGGACCGGGTGACCGACGTCGTCGAGGGCCGGCGCGACGCCCGCGTCGTCGCGCTCACGAGCGGCGGGACGATCCCGGACCGCGGCCTGTTCGGCGTGTTCATGGTCGGCGAGGCCGGGACACCGGGCCGGCGCGTCGGCGAGCTCGACGAGGAGATGGTCTACGAACTCCGCGCCGGGATGCACGGCGACGTCATCGTGCTCGGCGCGTCGAGCTGGCGGGTCGCCGAGATCACGCGGGATCGAGTTCTCGTCGAACCGGCGCCCGGGGTGCCCGGCAAGCTGCCGTTCTGGAAGGGCGACGCGGTGGGACGGCCGATCGAGCTGGGGCGCGCTCTCGGCGCGTTCATCCGCGAGACGGAGGGCGACCTGTCGCGGGGGCCGACGGGCCGCACCGCGGCGGCCGACCGACTGCGCGCAGCGCACGACCTCGACGACCTCGCGGCCGAGAACCTGCTCGCCTATCTCGAGGAGGAACGCGACGTCGCGGGGGCCCTCCCGACCGATCGGCGGGTGGTCGTCGAGCGCTTCCGCGACGAGCTCGGCGACTGGCGGGTATGCCTGCTCACGCCGTTCGGGGGCCGCGTCCATGCCCCGTGGTCGATCGCGATCGAGACGCTCCTGCGCGAGCGGCTCGGGATCGAGGCCCAGACGATCTGGTCGGACGACGGGATCGCGATCCGCTTCCCGGAGGGCGACCTCGACGGCGTCGACCCGCTCCTGTTCCCGGCGGCCGACGAAGTCGAGGATCTCGTCGTGGGGTCGGTCGGTCAGTCGGCCCTGTTCAGCGCCCGGTTCCGCGAGAACGCCGGGCGGGCGCTCCTGCTGCCGCGTCGCCGGTCCGGCGCGCGGACGCCACTCTGGCAGCAGCGCCAGCGCGCGGCGGACCTGCTCGCGGTCGCCAGCCGGTACGGGAGCTTCCCGATCCTCGTCGAGACGTACCGCGAGTGCCTGTCGGACGTGTTCGACCTGCCGGCGCTGACGGAGCTGCTGGCCGGCATCGAGCGCCGCGAGATCGGCGTCCACGCGGTCGAGACGGCGGCCGCCTCGCCGTTCGCGAGCTCGCTCATGTTCGACTACGTGGCGGCCTACATGTACGAGGGCGACGCGCCGCTGGCCGAGCGTCGCGCCGGCGCCCTGGCGCTCGATCGCGACCTCCTCCGCGAGCTGCTCGGCCAGGAGGAGCTGCGTGAGCTGCTCGATGCCGACGCCCTGGCGGACCTCGAGCTCGACCTCCAGGGCCTGACCGACGACCGCCGGGCGGCGACGGTCGATGCCGTGCACGACCTCCTCCGGCGGCTCGGCGACCTGACCCGCGACGAGGTGGCGGCACGAACGGAGGGCGGCGCCACGACGGCCGATGCGTGCCTGGCCGAGCTCGCGGCGTCGCGCCGTGCCGTCGCGGTGCGGATCGCCGGCGACGAACGATGGATCGCGATCGAGGACGTCGCGCGCTACCGCGACGCGGCCGGCGTCGCCGCACCGGTCGGCACGCCGACGGCGTTCCTCGGCCCGGTCGCCGGCGCCCTCGAGTCGCTCCTTGCCCG
>DASTOB010000027.1:0-7177 GCA_035720425.1 Candidatus Limnocylindrales bacterium | reverse complement strand
CCGGTCGACGCGAGCCCCACGAAGCGCACCACCGCGAGCGCCGCGCCCGCGATGAGCGCGAGAAACCCAAGCAACTGGAGCGTGTGGATCGGTGCCGCCGGGAAGCCGAACACCTCGTACCACGGCGTCGTCTGCGACAGGCCGTCGAACAGGATCGAGCCCACCCCGAGCGCGACGAGCACGACGTCGGCCCTCGACCAGCCGCCCTCGAGCAGGCCGCTCGCGAACGACCGCCGTCGGATGTGTCCCGCCTCGTCGGCCAGCGCGTACGGCGCGAGCCGGCCGAGAAGCCGGAACCAGACGGTGAACGTCTCGCCGTGCGAGCGCCACTCGTCGCGCCCAAACTGGGCCATCATCGCGAGCGTGAACGCGGTGTAGCCGACGACGACGATGAACAACGTCCGGCCGATCCCTCCCGCGAGCACGAGCTCGAGCCAGACGAAGAACGCGAAGCCGGCCACGGCCGGCCAGTGGCCGAGCCTGGCCGGGTACGCGGCGCGGTCCCAGGCCCGGACGCCGACCGCCCGCAGGCCCGCGGCACCCAGATCGTGGAGCGTCGAGAACGGGTCGAGCCAGTGCCAGGCGGGGCCGACGAAGGCCGACACGAGGGCGAGCCCGACCCACCCGTAGACCCACAGGAACAGCTCCCCGACGTTCGCGTCGCTTGACGTGCCGATCACGCCCTGGGCGACGATCCATAGCCAGGCGACGAGCCCGACCGTCCGGAGCACGCCACGCAACCACGCCGGGGGGAGTGAGGCGGCACTCGTCGACGGTGCCGCAGCGCGGAGGTCACGGACGAGCACGAACGCGAACGACAGCGCGACCGCGCCGGCGGCGCCCGCGAGGTAGACCGCGAGCGGCAGGCGACTCTGGTACGTCGTGTCGAGGCCGTGGGCGGTGACGACGGCCGGCGCGACGACCGCCGCGAGGCCGACGGCGGCGACGGCGACGAGCCGCGGGAGCTGGCGGATCACGCGGCGCTGCCCCTCCGCCTCAGGAGATACGCGCCGAGTGCGCCGAGGAGGACGAGCGCGGCGACGATCGGGATGACCGCGTCCCCCGCGCCCGCGGTCGGGTCGGTGGGGGCGGCGCTCGGGGCCGGGGTGGGGGACGGGCTTGCGTCGGGCGTGGACGTCGGCGATGCGGAGGGACTCGCGCTCGCGCTCGGCGACGGGGTCGGCGCCGGCGTGGGGGATGGGGTTGGTGGCGCCGTGACGACGAACGTCACCGTGCCCCGGACGACGTGGCCATCGGATGCGATGGTCGTCCAGCGAACCGTGTACGCGCCCGGTTCGAGCGTCGGCGGGACGAGCGCCATTCGGACCGTGCCGGCCGGATCGGGGCCGCCGGTCGCGATGACCTCGTCCGCCGCCGAGCGTAGCTCGAGTGAGCTCCCCTCGAAGACCGGCTGCGTGAAGAGCAGCTCAATCTCGTCCGGCGTGCCCTCGACGGTCGAGCCGTCCGCCGGGGTCGCGGTCTCGAGTTCGGCGTCCGCGGCGGCGGTGCCGGGAAGGGCCAGGAGGAGCAGCACGGCGCACGCGAAGACGCGGGCCAGGCGGCGGGAAGGAGACACCATCCGCCCGAGTGTACGGGACCCGGCGCCGACACGGTCGCGGGCCGAATGGCCCGTTGCGGATCAGGCCGCGTGGCCCAGGGTCGACTCCGCGTCGAAGCACGGATCCGGGCGCGTGGCCGCGGTCGTCCCGCCGGTCCTCGGCGCAGGCGTCGTTCCGGACGCCCTGCCGACGCCTCGGGCGATCGGCTCTCCGGAGCCCTCGACGAGGCCGTCACGTGCGATGGCGGCGCCTGCCAGCACGAGGCGCCGGCCGAGCCACCGCCGGATGCCGTCGCCGTTCGGTCGTCCGCCTCGGGCCTGCGCTGCCAATCGGTCGGCGGCAGCTTCCGCCTCACGCTCGGCCATCCGGGATCGGACGAGCGTGGCCTGGAGATCGATCGGTCCTTGCATGTCGTCTTCTCCCTTCCGTTAGCCAACGATCTAACACGATGTCCGAAAGAATGGCCGCGGTCTCCCGCGGCCGATGCCCACGGCCCGCTTCCGGGCCGACGCTCAGTCGATGAGGAAAGCCTTCAGTTCAGTCGCGGCGTCGTCGAGCCGCTCGCGGCGAAGGCTGTAGTACATGACGGTGCCCGACTCGGTGATGGTCACGAGACCGGCCGACCGGAGGAGGGCGAGGTGATGCTTGATGGTCGGCTTCGACAACTCGAGGAGCTGCGCGATCTCGGTCAGATAGAGGTCGCGACCCGCGAGGAGCTTGAGGATGCGGAGGCGCGTCTCGTCACCGAGCGCCCGATGCAGCCGAACGGACGACTGCGGGGGAGCGAGCGGGTCGACCGCGTCGAGCGCGCCGTCGGCGATCGGGTAGCCGAAGAAGCGCCAGTCGGCCCCGCCGAGGAGGAAGTTGTACGGCCGCGAGAAGTACGACGGGGCGAGGATGACCCGGCGGATGCCGGGCTCGGACAGCCAGCGGATGCCGCCCGTCGTGCGCTCGACGAGGTCGGACCCGGTGAGCGTCGCGCGGTCGGCGGCACGCGCGTCGAAGTCGCGCTCCAGCATCGCCGCGACACGGTCCTCGATCTGACCGAACCGCTCCGCCCACGCCTGGAGCGCCGTGACGATGTCCGCGGCGGCTGCGTCGGGCGCCCGGAGCATCTCGATCGCCTCGCCGCGTCGCCAGTCCGGCAGCCGCTCCGCAAGCTCGTCGACCACGTCGGCGTCGCCGTCGAGCGCCTGGAGGAGCAGTCGCTCCTGCGCCTCGTCGCGGGTGACCTCCAGGAAGATCGCGCGGAACACGTCGGCCGCGGACAGGGTGGCGAGCGCGTCGACGAACTGGGCGGCCGTCCTGATCTCCGGGCGCTCCACCGCGAGCGACGCGAGATGGATGCACGCCTCCGACTCGAAGAGCCGACCGACCGACGCGCCGAGGGCCTGGGGGAGCGAGGCCCGCGCGTCGGTCAGCCAGCGGCGGTCTGCGGCAGGAAGGTCGTCCGTCGAACCGGCGTCCTCGGACAGGCTGAACATGAAGTCGTAGACGGGCCGGACATCCCACTCGATCGTGAATCCGGCGCCGCCACTGAAGTCGCGGACGGGCGGCCTCGGGGCCGCGGCGCCGGCCGGAAGGTTGGCGACGGCGGCGCGGCGAGTGACGGGTCTGGCGGCCATGCCTGTGACTGATCTCCTAACTGATGTTAGATGGAAATCTAACGCGAGAGGGTGGGCGTTGTCAAGGGTTCCGCGCTGGGCGGGAACGCCGCGCCGCCAACGGGCCGCCGCCATGCCGACCACGGAACGCCGCGGTGCCGCGGTCTGGTTACGCCTGCCAGATTGTCACCGGGCGCACATTGGTCGGAGCCACGGGTGGTCGGCCATCGGTCCTCGTGCGTGGCGACGCGGGTGCGCGCGGCCAACGACTGCCATCTGGTCACCGGCGCGTCGTTTTGGCAGCCGCAGCGCCGACCAACGTGCACCCCACGACAGGATGGCAAGGAGGAGCCGTCCCGACGACACCCGACGCGGCCCCGCACCGCACACGGAGCCCGGCACCCGCCGCACCGCACTCCGGCCCGGCACTCGGCCGCACCGCGGACTCGACACGCCGGAAACCGGGCGCGCCCTACAATGCGCGTGGCCGGACGGACCGGGACCGCAGTCGAGTCGGGTCCGCCGCCATCACGATCGAGGAACCCCGCTTGCCGACCACCGTGCCCCACGTCGCGTTCACCGACGAGCGCCTGCCGAACGGCCTCCGCCTCGTCATCGCGGAGGACCATCTCGCCCCCGTCGTCGCGGTGAGCATCTGGTACAACGTCGGCTCCAAGCACGAGGTCCCCGGCAAGACCGGCTTCGCGCACCTGTTCGAGCACGTCATGTTCCAGGGCTCTGCGCATGTCGGGAAGGCGGAGCACATCGCCCTCGTCCAGGCGGCCGGCGGGACGATGAACGGGACGACCTGGCTGGACCGGACGAACTACTTCGAGACCCTCCCGTCGCACCAGCTCGAGCTCGCCCTGTGGCTCGAGGCGGACCGCATGGGCACGCTCCTCGACGCCCTCTCCCAGGACAACCTCGACAACCAGCGTGAGGTCGTGAAGAACGAGAAGCGCTGGTCGTACGACAACCGACCGTACGGCTCGTGGAACGAGAAGCTCCAGGCCCACCTCTACCCGCCGGAGCACCCGTACCACCACTCCACGATCGGGTCGATGGAGGACCTCCAGGCCGCCTCGCTCGATGACGTGAAGGAGTTCTTCCGGACGTACTACGCCCCGAACAACGCGGTTCTCGCCATCGTCGGCGACGCCGATCCGGACGACGCGCGCCGCTGGGTCGCCCGCTACTTCGGCGGCATCCCGGCCAACCCTGCCATCCCGCCGCTCGGCGACCTGTCGCTCCCGCCCACGCTCGGTGCGGAGCGCCGCGAGACGGTCATGGACCGCGTGCCGCTGCCGCGCGTCTACTTCGGCTTTCGCTCGCCCGTGTTCGGCGACACCAGACTCGACGCGCTCGACATCGCCGGCCAGATCCTCGCCGGCGGCAAGGGCAGCCGGCTCCACCGCCGCCTCGTCCGCGAGGAGCGCCTCGCCCAGGACGTCGCCCTGTTCACGCTCGGGTTCGTCGGTGGCGCGTCGATCACCGCCGGCTGGGCGACCGCGCGGCCCGGCGTCGACCACGGTGCCGTCGAGCGCGCGTTCATCGAGGAGCTCGATCGGCTCACCCGCGAGCCGGTATCCGTGGACGAACTGGCCCGCGCCCGTGCCCTCGTCGAGTCGGACGAGTTGGGCGCCCTCGGCCGGGTCGAGGAGCGGGCGGATCGTCTCGCCATGTACGCGACCCTGTTCGACGACCCGGACCTCATCAACCGGATGCTGCCGCGCTACCTGGCGGTCGGGGCGGAGGACATCCGGGCCGCCGCCGCGGACGTCTTCCGCGAGGACAATCGGGTGGTCCTGACCTACCTGCCGGAGATGCCGCCGGCCGATACGTCGGTCGAACCGGCGGACGAGCCAGCGGACGAAGAGGTGGCGGCATGACGGGGGGCGACGTGCCCGCCGCTGCCATCGTCGCCGAACGCCCACGACCCGGCACGCCTCGGCCCTACGAGTTCCCGCCCTTCGAACGCCATCACCTGGCCAACGGTCTCGAGGTGCTCGTCGTCGAGATGGCCGGGCGGCCGCTCGTCAGCGCGTCGCTCGTGATCAGGGACGGCGCCGTCGACGAGCCCGCCGACGACGGTGGCGCGACCGTGCTCGCGGCACGGGCCCTTGCCGAGGGCACGGAACTGCGCGACGCGGTTGCCTTCGTCGAGGCGTCGGAGCGGCTCGGGGCGTCGATCCACGCCGAGGCCGGCTGGGACGCGATGTCGGCCAGCGTCGACGTTGCCGCGGACCGGCTCGAACCGGCGCTCGAACTCGTCGCCGAGATGGTCGCCCAACCCACCTTCCCCGACGCGGAGGTGGAGCGCCTGCGCGACGAGCGCCTCAACGACCTGCTCCAGGCGAAGGCAGATCCCCGGCGACGCGCGGACGAGGCGTTCGCCGCGACCATCTACACCGCGTCGTCGCCGTACCACCGGCCCAGCGGCGGCGGCCGCGAGACCGTCGCGCGACTCGATTCGGACCGACTCCGCGTCGCCCACGCGCGCGGGTTCGACCCGCGGCGCATGGCGCTCGTCGTCGCCGGCGACATCGGCCGGCTCGACGTCATCCGGGCCGCGAAGCGGCTGTTCGGAGACTGGGTCCCGTCGGCCGGCGCGCGGCCGAGCGGTCCCATCGTCGCCCAGTCGGCCGTCGGCCATCGGTTCGTTCGGGTCGTCCATCGGCCGGGTGCGGTCCAGACGGAGATCCGGATCGGCCACCCCGGGCTGCCGCGCCTGATCCCGGACTTCCACGCCGTGTCGGTCATGGGCGCCATCCTCGGCGGCCTGTTCAACAGCCGGCTGAACATGCGACTGCGCGAGGAGAAGGGCTACACGTACGGCGCCGGCGCCGGATTCGACATGCGACGAGCCGCGGGACCGTTCTCGGCCCGTGCGGCCGTGAACACGGAGGCCACCGTTCCCGCCGTGGCCGACTTCCTCGCCGAGATCGCGCGGATGCGGGCCGAGCCGGTCAGCGACGCCGAGCTGCGCGCGGCGAAGGACTTCCTGGTTGGCGTGTTCCCGCTCCGCTTCGAGACGCCCGGACCCGTCGTCGGCGCTCTGTCAGGGATCGTCGTCCACAGCCTGCCCGACGACGAACTGGCGCGCTACCGACCGGGCATCGAGGCGGTCACGATCGCCGACGTGCAGGACGTCGCCCAGCGGTACATCGATCTCGACCATGCGGCGATCGTCCTCGTCGGCGACGTCGACGCGTTCGGCCACGACCTCGAGGGGGCCGGCTTTGGGCCGATCGTCATCGAGCGCGACGAGGAGCCGCGGGTCGACGCCCAGGACGGCAAGGACGAGGGCGGCAGCGGCGGCTGAAACCTTCTCCCGAGTCGCTGCCTCAAGTGGGCAGGAACCGGTCGAGGGACCGGGCACGGGAGAACCGACACATGCAGCGTGAAGCTCGACTGGCCCGCGGGATCGGCGTCTCGATCGTCGCACTCTTTCTCATCGCCGGAGCCGCCTTCGGCGCCGACGCGATCCTGAGCCCGGCGTCAAATGACGACGTCGCGGCTGAGACGGCCGACGACGCGACGGATGACGCGAACGATCCGACCGATGACGCCGGCGACGACGCCACGGACGATGCGAACGACGCGACCGACGACGCGACCGACGACGCGACCGATGACGCGAACGACGACGACGCAACGGACGACGCGAACGAGCCGACCGACGACGCGAACGACGACGACTCGACCGACGACGACGACGACGACTCGACCGACGACGACGACGACGCAACGGATGACGCGAACGACGACCACGGCGGTGACGAGGACTCAGGTTCGGACGACGACTGACCGCCGGATCCTGACGGGCGGCCCATCCGCGACGAGCCGAACGGCCCGCCGTGGACGCCGCCTGTTTCCGCGATCATGGGCCGAGCGTACGCGCGACCCTCGACCGACCGAAACGCGACCGACGCCGATCAGCGGAGGCAACCGATCGCCAGCCACGCAGCCGTCGCCGCCTCGTCGGAGCAGGGTGTGCACGATGACCGCGCACTC
>DASTOB010000026.1:0-2804 GCA_035720425.1 Candidatus Limnocylindrales bacterium | reverse complement strand
CGGCTCGACGCGTACGCGCCGGCCGGGTACGCGGCCGCCTTGGGTGCCGTCGTCGAGGCCCGGTCGCCGTCGGCCGTCCTCGCCCCGGGGAGCGACCGCGGGACGGAGGTGCTCGCCCACCTCGCCGCGCGGACGGGGCTCGCGATGGCCGCCAACGTCGTGTCCGTCGAGCCCGGCGAGTCGTGGCGGATCGTCCGCCAGCGCTGGGCCGGCAGCCTGCTCGAGGACGCGACGCTCGACGCGCCGATCCGGCTCATGACCGTCGCGGCCCACGTCGTGGAGGCGCCGGAGGCGGCGGCTGGCGCGGGGCCGGAGGTCGTGGCCCACGCCGTCGACCTGGCGGACGCCGACCTCGTCGCCCGCGTCACCGGCCAGGAGGCGCCCGAGAGCGGCCGGATTTCCCTGATCGATGCGAAGGTGGTCATCGGTGGCGGACGCGGCGTCGGGAGCGGCGAGAACTTCGGAGTGCTCGAGGAACTCGCGGGGGTCATCGGTGCGGCGGTCGGCGGGTCGCGTGTCGCGACGAGCCTCGGCTGGCGGCCGCACAGCGACCAGATCGGCCAGACCGGGTTGCGCATCGCGCCGGACCTGTACATCGCGTGCGGGATCAGCGGCGCGATCCAGCACATCGTCGGCTGCAAGGCGGCCAAGCGGATCCTCGCCATCAACACCGACCCGGACTCGCCGATCATGGCCGTCGCCGACTACGCGGTCATCGGCGACCTCCACGCGGTCCTGCCCGCGATCACCGCCGAGGTGCGGCGGCGCCGGGGGTGAAGATCTTTCCGACGCTCGCCGTCCAGGTCGTCCTCGCGGCCGGGGCCGGGGCGGTGCTCGCGTGGAACTACCTCGATGCGGTCCGGCAGGGCGGCTTGGCCGGGGCATTCGACGGCATACGCGCCGCGGCCGTGCTTGGCGGGCTCGGCCTGATCCTGCTCGGCGCGGCTGTGATCCAGGCGATCCGCCACAGGCCGGCGTCGGCGAAGCTCTGGCTCGTGCTCTTCGGGGCGTACGCGCTGGCCGCATTCATCGCGGGCTACGTGCTGCCGCCTCCTCCGCCGGTGTAGATCTCAGCCCGCGCTCTGCTGGCTTCGGTGATGAGAAGCGGAACGATCGCCGAGCTGTCAGAAACGTCATCGACCGGATCTGCGCTCGTCGAGCAGCGTGGCGACGAGCGATGCCCCGCCCGAGGGAGTCGGCCCGGGAGTCTTGAGCAATTCGATCGGCGGCACGCCTGCTGTCCGCATCGAGGAGATGCGCGCGGCGGTCGCGGCCACCTGTCCACCGACGCCATGCTCGAGGTCCGGCCGCGGGAACCGGTACGACGGCCCATGCACATGCACCGTGGCGACGATGTCGTGGCCGACCGACACCGGTGCCGCCACGGAGGAGATGCCCTCGGCGAACTCGTCATGGACCCAGGCGAACCCTGCGCTTCGTACCTCGGCGAGGCGTCGACGCAGCGCTTCCGGGTCGGTTTCAGTGCGTGGCGTGAGCGCATCAAGGCCGCCCCCGACGTACGCGTCGACGTCCGACTCCGGCATGTGGGCCAGGAACACGAGCCCCGACGACACGGCGTGGAGCGGTGCGCGCGTCCCCGTCCAATCGCGGACCTGGACCTCGTGGTCGACCGACACCTGGTCGATGTAGCGCACGGATCGGCCGTCGCGGACGGACAGCCCGGCGGCCTCGCCGAGCGCCGCGGCGAGCGCCTCGAGCTCCGGGCGGGCCGCGGCGACGAGCAGCCGCTCCGGCGAGGACGCCGCGGCCAGGGTCGAGACACGTGGCCCCAGCCGGTAGCGCGAGTCGCCCGGGACCTGCTCGACGGCGCCCTCGCGGGCGAGCGACGCGAGCAGCCGGGCGACCGTCGACTTGGGCAGGCGAACGCGGTCGGCCACGTCGGTCACCCCGATCGGCCCGCCCGAGACGGCGCCGAGCACGGCGAAGGCGCGCTCGATGGATTGGACTCTGGACACGCGACCCCTTGTCGGCTAGATTCCGGCTGCGTTCCACTATACGGCACCGTGCCGCATCGTGGAACCCCTCGGTCGGCCGACACGAACGGCCGCCGAGCCCTGGGTCCGGTGCCGGTTCAGGAGCGCAACGTGACGGACGACTACGAGGAGATCGACCTCCGGTCCCTGTCGGACGACGAGCTCGTCGAGCAGATGCACAACGATCTGTACGACGGGATGAAGGACGAGATCGTCGAGGGCACGACGATCCTGCTCGAGCGCGGCTTCCCGGCGACGAAGGTGCTCGACGACGCGCTCGTGGCCGGGATGAAGATCGTCGGGATCGACTTCCGCGACGGCATCCTGTTCGTGCCGGAAGTCCTCCTCGCGGCGAACGCGATGAAGGCCGGCATGGAGATCCTTCGGCCGCTCCTCGCCGAGACGGGCGCGGAACCGGTCGGCAAGGTCGTCATCGGCACGGTCAAGGGCGACATCCACGACATCGGCAAGAACCTCGTGGGCATGATGCTCGAGGGCGCCGGCTTCGAGGTCGTCGACCTCGGGATCAACACCGACGCGGACAAGTTCATCGCCGCGCTCGAGCAGCACAAGCCGGACATCCTCGGCATGTCCGCCTTGCTCACGACGACGATGCCGTACATGAAGGTCGTCATCGGCGAGCTCGTGAACCGCGGCATGCGCGACGACTACATCGTCCTCGTCGGCGGGGCGCCGCTCAACGAGGAGTTCGGCAAGGCCGTGGGGGCCGACGCCTACTGTCGCGACGCCGGCGTTGCGGCCGAGACCGCCCGACGCCTCATCGACGAGCGCCGTGCTGCCGCGTGAGAA
>DASTOB010000025.1:0-26725 GCA_035720425.1 Candidatus Limnocylindrales bacterium | reverse complement strand
CGCCGGCGGTAGAATGTCGGCCGTCCCCAGGGGAGGTTCGGTGACCCGTTTCCAGAGGCTCGCGGCCGCGACCGTCGCGACGACGTTCCTGCTCGTGACGATCGGCGTCGTCGTGCGCGCGACCGATTCCGGGATGGCCTGCCCGCACTGGCCGGGCTGCTTCGACGGCCAGTTCCTCCCTGGGCTCGACGCCGGCTACCAGGTCTGGCTCGAGTGGATCCATCGGACGATCGCCGCCGTCATCGGCTTCCTCATCCTCGGCATGGCCATCGTCGCCGTCCGCGATCACCGCGATCGCGCCTCGATCCTGTGGCCGTCGCTGGCCGCGGTGGTCCTCGTCGGGTTCCAGGCGTGGCTCGGGCGCGAGACGGTCCGGCTCAACAACTCGGGCGAGTCGGTCACGGCGCACCTCGCCGCCGCGATGGCGCTCGTGGGGCTGCTCGTGTTCGTCCTCGTCCGCTCGCTCCACCCGGCTCGGATCGGCGGGCGAGGCGGGAGCCAGCGGTTCACGCTCCTCGCCGCGTTCGGCGCGGCCGCGACGTTCGCGCTGCTCCTGTTCGGCTCGAACGTCACCGCCGCCGGCCCCGGGATGTCGCTCGTGTTCCCGGATTGGCCGCTCATGGGCGGCACGCTGCTCCCGGAGCTGACCGAGGTCACGACGGCCCACGTCCTCCATCGCTGGGTGGCGATCGTCGTGGGGCTCGTCGTCGTGGCGATCGCCGTCGTCGCGTGGCGGACCCAGCGTCATCGCCCGACCGTGGTCCGGCTTGCGCTCGCCGCCGCAGTGCTCTACCCGATCCAGGCGGCGATCGGTGGTCTCCAGGTCGCGACCAAGCTCGCGGAGTGGACGCAGACCCTCCACCTCGCGCTCGGCGCGCTCATCTGGATGGTCATGGCGGCGCTGGCGGTCGAGTCGTACTACGTCGCGCGCCGTGAGGCGGCCTTGAACGCGGGCGAGGGGAGTGGTGCGCCACGGGCCGCCGGTCCGGGCGAGCCGGGCGACCGACGGCTCCGCGATACCGTCCGGGCGTACGTCGCCCTGACCAAGCCGCGGATCATCGAGCTCCTGCTCGTGACCACGGTCCCGGCGATGGTCCTCGCGACGCGCGAAGTGCCCGGGATCGCCCTCGGCGAGTGGGGCGTGCTCGTCGTCTGGACGCTCGTCGGTGGGACCCTGGCCGCCGGCAGCGCGAATGCGATCAACTGCTATCTCGACCGCGACATCGACGAGCTCATGGCCCGCACGCGCCGTCGGCCGCTGCCGGCCCACGACGTCGAGCCGGCCAACGCGGTCGTGTTCGGGATCGTCCTCGGGGTCGTGTCGATCGCGCTCATGGCGTACTTCGTCAACCTCCTCGCCGCGTTCCTGACGCTCCTCGCGATCGCGTTCTATGTGTTCGTGTACACGATGCTCCTGAAGCGGACGACGACCCAGAACATCGTCATCGGCGGCGCCGCCGGTGCCCTGCCGCCGGTTATTGGCTGGGCCGCGGTGACCGGCAACATCGGCGTCCCCGCGTTGCTCCTGTTCGCCCTCGTCTTCTACTGGACGCCGCCGCACTTCTGGGCGCTGTCGCTCCGGATCCGCAAGGACTACGCCGCGGCCGGCGTCCCGATGCTGCCCGTCGTTCGCGGGATCGCCGAGACGAGTCGCCAGATCGTGCTCTACACGGTCCTCATGATCGCGATCTCGCTCGTGCTCTGGGCGGTCGCCCGGATGGGCCTCGTGTACCTCACGGCGGCGGTCGTGCTCGGCGCCCTGTTCCTGCGCCAGGCGGTCATCCTGTGGCGGCAGGGATCCGCGCCGGAGGCGTCGACGGCCCAGGCGATCCGCCTGTACCGCTACTCGATCTCGTACCTGTCCCTGCTCTTCCTCGCCGTCGCGGTCGACGCGGTGGTGCTCGTCCCGCTCGCCTAGGCGCGCGGCACCGTACTCAGCCTCGGGCCGGCCCCGGCGAGGACGCGCTCGTACAGGGCGACCGTCTGGCGCGCGATCGCGTCCCAGCCGAAGTGCTCGACGGCCCGCCGCCGGCCCGCCTCGCCCATCGCGCGACGCCGCGCCGGATCGGCCATGAGCGCGTTGATGCCGGCCGCCAGGTCGCGCTCGAAGCGCTCCGGATCGCGCGGCTCGAACGAGTCGCCGCCGGCCGATTCGAACGGCACGAGGAGCCCGGTCTCACCGTCGACGACCACTTCCGGGATGCCGCCGACCGCACTCGCCACGACCGCCGTCTCGCACGCCATCGCCTCGAGGTTGATGATCCCGAACGGCTCGTACACGGACGGGCAGCAGAACACGGCAGCGTGGCTGTACAGCTGGCGGACGGTCGGCTTGTCGACCATCTCGGCGATCCAGTGGACGTTCGGCCGAACGGCGCGTGCCTCGGTGACCGCGGCCTCCATCTCGGCCGCGATCTCCTTCGTGTCGGGCGCACCGGCGCACAGGACGACCGCAAACCCGGGGTCGAGGTGGCGAATCGCGCGGACGAGGTGGACGATCCCCTTCTGGCGGGTGATCCGGCCGACGAACAGGACGTACGGCACGGCGGGGTCGATCCCGAACCGGTCGAGGGCGTCCGATGCCGCCTGCGGGCGGTACTCGTCCGTGTCGATCCCGTTGTGGACGATCGAGATCCGCTCCGGGTCGACGTCGAAGTGGCGAAGCACGTCGTCCTTCGTGCCCTGCGAGACGGCGATCACGGCATCGGCCATCTCGAGCGCGGTCCGCTCGACCCATGTCGACGCGTCGTAGCCGCCGGCGAGCTGCTCGCGCTTCCACGGCCGAAGCGGCTCGAGCGAGTGGACGGTGATGACGAGCGGGATCCCGTAGGCGAGCCGGGCGACGATGCCGCCGAGATGCGTGTACCACGTGTGGCAGTGGACGACGTCGGCGCTGATCTCGTCGGCGACGAAGCCGAGGTCGCGGCTGAACGCGGCGAACACCGGTCGAAGCGGGGCGGGCGCGTGCTCGAGGTCGTGCGCGACCGGATACCCGCGGACGCGGAGTCGGCCGGCGTGCTCGTCCTGCGAACCGAACGTGCGGACGTCGACGTCGATGAGCCTGGCCAGTTCGCGGGTGAGGTACTCGACGTGGACGCCGGCGCCGCCGTACACGTTCGGCGGGTACTCGTTCGTGAGGATGAGCGCCTGCATCGTCGAAGCCTACATCCGCCCGAGGTCGGCGAGGAGCGGCCGCGCATCGAGCGGGCCGTCGAGGAAGTCGCGCAGGAGCGGTCCGGCCCGTCGCGTCCCGCCGTGGCACAGGAGTCGGTCCGACAGGTCGCCGTACCAGCCCGGATCGCCGTCGGCCGTCCAGTCGCCCCGCAGCTCCCGGACCCGGGCCCGCACGGCCGCGGCGACGATGGCCGACAGCGCGTAGTTCGCGATGTACCCCGGACCGTCGATGAGCTGGCCGCGCGTCGCCCACCACGACCACTCCGGGTGCGCGGCGATGCCGAGACCCTCCGCGGTGATCTCCGTCCAGACGTCGTTCGGGCGGCGATCCGGGTGGCGGTGGAGCTCGATCTCGAACAGGGTCCAGCACAGGTCGAGCACGACTCCCTCGTAGCGGGCGAGGAGGGTGTCGCGGAGGCTGGCGGCGCGCCCGAGGTGACGGGCCTGGACGGCCGGCTCGTGGGCGTCCCAGCCAACGACGTCGGCGATTCCCTCGACGAGGCCGCCGTCCGCGCCCCACGGCTCGAACCAGTGCGGCTCGGCGCGGATCGCGGCGTAGTGGATCGCGTGACCCGCCTCGTGGAACAGCTCGACGAGGTTGCCGAGGCCGCCACTGCCGTAGGTCGCGAAGATCCACGGGCGGGCCGGCCGCCAGTCGCCGCCGACGCGCCGCGAAGTGCCCTCGGTGAGGGTGAACGCGACCGGGATGACCGGCCGATCCGGACGGGGAACGACGT
Organism: Candidatus Limnocylindrales bacterium; assembly: GCA_035720425.1. GTDB lineage: Bacteria > Chloroflexota > Limnocylindria > Limnocylindrales > CSP1-4 > DASTOB01. The sequence continues at coordinate 22,814 of DASTOB010000025.1, read as the reverse complement.
CGAACGTGATGCCGAGGGCGTGGGCGTCGGCGCCGAGTGCGGCGAGATGGTCGTGGGCGATCGGCAGCAGCCGGTCCCGCGGCAGCGCGTCGGCGAGGGCTCGGTCCGCCGCGCCGGTGACGAACCGCAGGTCCCATGGCTCGATCGGACCGGGCCCCAGGGTGTGACGGAAGGCCGCGAGGATGGACCGCAGCATCGGCTCGAACGTCGGCGGGTCGATCCCGAGGGCGGCGACCGCTGCGTCGACCGGCGATCCGGCGCGCCGCCAGCGCGCCGCACTTGATGCCACGAGGCGCCGGTACGGGCTGTCGCCTGCGCCGTCTCCGTCGACGGCCCGCCAGAGCGGCTCGAGGGCGAGGAACTGGTCGCGGCGGCGGGCTGGGTCGGCGGTCGTGGCGAGCCGATCGAGCACAGTCAGCCGGTCGACGACCTCCCCGTCCGGCAGGCGAACGGCCGATGCGGCGGCCCCGTAGTCGGCCATCGTCCGGCGCCGGAGGGCCGCGACGTCCGGCGCCTCCGCGACGTCCGGCGCCTCCGACGCGCCGGCGCCTCTGCCGGACTCGGTCTCTGCCCCCGCAGCGGCGCCCGGTTCGGGCGTGCACCCCGGAGCGAGCGCGTCGGCCGGGCGCTCGATCCACTCGTCGAGCCACTCGAGCGTCGTGCAGGCATAGCGGAGCCAGTCGTCCGCCGCCGGCCCGGGACTGGGCCACGCCGTCGCGATCCGCGCACCGACGTCGCGCCGGATCGCGGCGTACTCGCGCTCGAGATCGTCCGTCGTCTTCCCGGGCCTCGCCGGGGCGCCGCGGGACCGCGCGACCATGAGCGCGCCCCATGCCTCGCGAAGGGCGACGAACCGTTCGTGGAGCGATGCGTCGGCCGTCACTCGCCCACCGTGCCCGGTCCGCCGAGTTCGACGCGCCGGCGTCGCTGCACCCGGCCCTCCCGATCGAACACGCCGAGGAAGACCTGGACGACGGGGCCGATGCCGAGGGCGAACACGACCGTACCGAGCCCGATCGTTCCGCCGAGCGCCCAGGCAACGACGAGGACGGCGACCTCGATCGCCGTCCGGGCCCGCCGAATCGACCAACCGAACCGGCGGTGGACCCCGGTCATGAGCCCGTCGCGCGGTCCCGGTCCGAGATCCGCCGCGAGGTAGAGCCCGGATCCGACGCCGATGACGAGCACGCCGCAGAGCATCATCGCGAGCTGGATCGCGGGCTCCGGGGGGCGGGGAAAGAGGAGCAGGCCGGCGTTCGTCGCGGTCCCGATCAGCACGACGTTGAGCAGGGTGCCGATCCCCGGTCGCTCGCCGAGCGGCCACCACAGGGCGAGGATCGGGATCCCGAGCGCGATCGAGACCGTTCCGAGGGGCACGCCGAAGATCCGCCCGACCCCTTCATGGAGCGCCTCCCACGGGCCGAGACCGAGGCCCGCCTCCGCCATGAGAGCGATCCCGAGCCCGAACACGGCGAGCCCGGCAAGCAGGCCGGGCAGCCGGGGCGCGGCGGCGCGGAGGTCCCAGCGAGCGTGCATCGCGGCATCGTAGCGGGCGCGGCGGCGGTCGCGACCGGTGCGATCGTGCACGGTGATCGGTGCCGTGGCGCACCGCGAACGGGTCGCGGGGGCTGTGCGGTGGCCGGCGTCGGCCTACACTCGGGCGAGGAGGGCCCCCGGATGACTCATCGACCGCGCCTCGGGCGCGCCGCCGTCGTTGCTTCGATCCTCGTCCTTGCCCTGTCGGCCGGCCCCGTCGCGGCGGCCAAGCCTGGCGGCGTCGGCGGCGGCGGAGGCGGCAAGCCGGGGTACCCGGATCGCGTCACGTGGTCCGGCTTCGAGTGGCAGGTCAAGACGAGCACGAGCGCGGTGGGCCCGGGCCCGAACGTGTTCTCGAAGGACAACGTCAGCGTCGACGGGACCGATCTCGTCATGCAGATCGCATTCCGCAACGGACGCTGGACGGCGGCCGAGATCATCGGCCCGCACCTGGGCTACGGGACGTACACGTTCACGATCGAGTCGGACGTCTCGGCCTTCGATCCGTGGGCAGTCCTCGGGCTGTTCACATGGAGCGATCGCGCCCGGTTCAACAACCGCGAGATCGACATCGAGGTGGCCGACTGGGGCGACCCGTTGAGCGAGGGCAATGCCCAGTTCGTCGTCCAGCCGTGGGACGCCGCGGGGCACCTGCTGCGCTACACGATCGCATCAACCGGAACGACCACCCATTCCTTCACCTGGCGCCCCGACCAGGTGGACTTCTCGAGCGCCGGTACGAGCTGGACGTACAGCGGAAGCGGCATCCCGCCGTCGCAGGACGAGCGCATCCGGATCAACCTCTGGCTGTTCCAGGGTCACGCCCCGGCGGACGCCGTTTCGGTCCGCTTCGACTCGTTCACGTTCACGCCGCTCTGATCGCGCGCCGCGGCGCGGGGCCTGTCACCATGCGGCCATGGAGCTGCGCTTCCTCGGCGGTGCCCGCACGGTCACCGGGTCCCGCTTCCTGCTCGTCACCGAGCGGGCCCGCGTCCTCGTCGACTGCGGGATGTTCCAGGGCAGCCCCAACGAGTCGGTCCGCAATCGGATACCGCTCGGCTTCAACCCGGCGCGCGTCGACGCGATCCTCCTGACCCACGCCCACCTCGACCACTGCGGCCTCCTCCCGATCGCCGTCCGCGAGGGCTACCGCGGCCCGATCCGCGCCACGCGCGCGACGATCGAGCTCGCCACCCTCGTCCTGCGCGACTCCGGCCGGCTCCACGAGGAGTTCGCCAAGCGAGAGGCCCGCTGGGAGCGGCGCAACCCGGATCGGGCCGTCGAGGACGATCGCCGCGAGACGGAGCACTATGAGACGGCGATCGAGGCGGCCATCGAGCACGCGGCCCCGGCCCTCGATCCTGAGGCGGACCTGCGCGCCCAGCCGCCGGAGCTGCTCATCGACCTCGATGCGCCGCTCTACACCGAGCGCGAAGCCGAGGCGGTGCTGCCCCAGTTCCGCCCGCTCGACTACGAGCAGGAGACCGAGGTCGCACCGGGCATCCACGCCACGTTCTTCGACGCCGGCCACATCATGGGCTCCGCGATCATCCGGTTGCGGGTCCGCGATCGCGACGACGCTGCGGAGCGCCTCATCGTCTTCTCGGGCGACCTCGGCCGGCCCGGGACGCCCATCATCCGGGACCCTACCCGCCTCGCCGCCGCCGACTACGTGATCGTCGAGTCGACCTACGGTGGACGCGAACACGAGCCGGAGGAGGAGGCCCGGCGCATCCTTGCCGAGACGGTCCGGATGGTCGCGGAGTCGAACGGCGTCCTGCTCGTTCCATCGTTCGCGATCGGGCGCACCCAGGAGGTCGTCTGGGAGCTGGATCGGCTCATCGAACGGGGCGAGATCCCGCTCCTGCCGCTCTTCCTCGACTCGCCGATGGCCTCCGCCGCATCGGACATCTACCGCCGCCACAGCGAGCTGTTCGACGAGGAGACCCGACAGCTGTTGCGGGACGGCCAGACGCCGCTCGACTATCCCAGGCAGGTGGTGACCCGGACGACCCGTCAGTCCCGGGCCATCGCGAACGCCGCTCGCCCGTACATGATCGTCGCCTCGAACGGGATGCTCACCGGCGGACGGGTGGTTGCCCACCTGCGCACGCTCGTGTCGGACCCGGACGCGACGATCCTGTTCGTCGGCTACCAGGGCGAGGGCACGCTGGGCGCGCACCTCCAGCGCGGGGCGTCCACGGTCAAGGTGAACGGACAGGTCCTGCCGGTGCGCTGCCGGACGCGCTCGATCAGCGGCTTCTCCGCACATGCCGACGAGAGTGAGCTGCTCGACTGGCTGCGCGGGTTCGTCACGGATCGCGCGACCGGTGAGCCCGGCAGACCCCGGCGGGTCTTCCTCGTCCACGGGGACCCCGACGCCCAGGACGTCCTCGAGCCGAAGGCTCGCGCGCTCGGCGTCGACGTCTACCGACCGCACTGGCACGAACGGGTGGCGCTCGACTGACGGGCCCGCCGGTGCGCGACGGCACCGCCGGCCGTCGCAAGCCTCTTGCCGCAGGTCCACCCGCAGTAGTACGTTCGTACCGGCCTCATTCCGGGGGAATGGCCTGATGGCCCGGCGTCTGCGAGGACGTCGGGCCGTCAACCGTTTCGGGCCTCGTCGTCCGACCACGCGGACCGGTCCATCAGGCGGGACGCGAGCGGCATTGGACCGCGCCGCCGCCAGAATCGGCCGATCCAGGCGAGCCCGCGCGACGGTCACGTGCGGCGGCAGCTGTCGCCGGAACGGAAGGGAGCACGATGGCCGAGTTCGACATGGGCCTCGTTCAGCGTGGTGCGCGCAATCGCCGAACGCCGTACTACGAGGCGACACAGCGCCATTCGCCCAAGGGCTTCACGGTCTACAACCACATGTACTTCCCGATCCGCTTCGACACGTTCGAGGCGGAGTTCGAGGCGCTCCTCAATGACGTGACGATCTGGGACGTCTCGGTCGAGCGGTGCCTCGAGATCTCCGGTCCGGATGGGGCGCGGTTCGCCCAGTTGCTCACGCCGCGCGACCTGTCGAAGTGCGCCGTGGGCCAGGCCAAGTACGTGCTCATCTGCGACCGCGACGGCGGGATCATCAACGATCCCGTGCTCACCCGGATGGACGAGCAGACGTTCTGGTTCGCGCTCGCGTCGTCGGACGCGCTGCTTTTCGCGCGCGGCCTGCGCAACGCGTATCCGGATCTTGACGTGACGATCCGCGAGGCCGACGTCGCCCCGCTCCAGGTCCAGGGGCCGAAGTCGAAGGACCTCATCCGGGCCCTCGTCGGCGACTCGATCCTCGACCTCAAGTACTACTGGTGGCGGCGCGCCGAGATCCGCGGCATCCCGGTCGTCATCACCCGGACCGGCTGGACGAGCGAGGTCGGCTACGAGATCTACCTGCTCGACACGTCGCGCGGCACGGAGCTGTGGGAGACGCTCATGGAGGTGGGCGCTCCGTTCAACGTCCGCCCCACCGGGCCCAGCGACATCCGTCGCATCGAGGGCGCCATCTTCAACTGGGGCGCCGACATGACGTACGAGAACAACGCCTACGAGATGGGCCTCGACCGACTCGTCGACGAGGGTCTCGCCGACGACGCGTGCATCTCGATCGCCGCCCTGCGCAAGATCAAGGCGGCCGGTGTCGCGCGCCGGATCGTCGGGGTCGAGCTCGGCGGAGCCCCGTTCCCGGCGCTCAACAACACGAAGTGGCCGGCGTTCACCGTCGGCGGCGAGCAGGTCGGCAAGGTGACGTCCGCGATCCACTCGCCGCGATTGATGAAGAACATCGGCTACTGCTGGCTGCCCGCCGCGCTCGCGACGGAGGGCACGGAGCTGCACGTCCGGACCGAGTGGGGCGACCGGATGGCGACCGTCGTGCCGATGCCGTTCGTCGACCCGGAGAAGCGCATCCCCGTTTCCTGACCCGACCCGGGACGGCGGCACCACGCGTGCCGTAGGATCATGCCGTGGCGAAACTGCTCATCGCGATCGTCCATCGCGCCGACGCCGACCTCGTCGCCGACCGCCTCCGTGCGGATGGCCATCGGTTCACGCGCATCCCGACCGTCGGCGGGTTCCTCGGCGAGGAGAACGCCACGTTCATGCTCGCGGTCGAGGACGAACGGGTCGCGGCGGTCGTCGAGGTCTTCGAGGACGCGGCGCACGGCCGCGAGCTCGACGTCCCGCTCGTGCTCCTCGAGCGACTCGCCGACTGGCAGGCGAGGACGGTGAGCCACGGCGGTGCCACGATCCTCGTCGCCGACCTGGAGCAGATCATCCGGATCTGACGACCGGAACCGGGCGCCCGGATCAGGCGGCCGGTTCGTCGACGTCCGTGACGTCCACCCAGGTGGCCCCCGACAGGGCCGCGAGATCGAGGCGGTCGGTTACCCGGGCGCTTGTCGGGCGGCCGAGCAGGTAGCCCTGGGCAGCCCCGAACCCGATGTCCCTGATCACCGCCAGCTGCTCGGCCGTTTCGACGCCCTCCGCCACGATCGAGGCCCGGCGCTGAGTGGCCAGCTCCTGGAGTGCCCGGAGTACGGCATACGAGGGATCGTTGAGCACCCCGCCCTGCACGAGCGAGAGATCCACCTTCAGCATGTCAAACGGGACCTCGCTCAGGAGACGAAGTCCGGCATTGCCGGCGCCGACGTCATCCGCGGCGATTCGGAAGCCGGCTCGCCGGCAGGCGTCGACGTTGGATCGCAGCTGTTCGAGGTCCTCGACCTCCTCGCGTTCCGTCAGCTCGAGCACGATCTGGTGTGGCTCGATCCCGCGGCGACGGAAGATCGCCGCGAGTTCAGCGGTTCGGAACAGGTCCGACTCCACCGTCCGTGGCGACAGGTTGACGGACAGGTAGACGCCATCCTCGAGGTGGGCGGTCCCATCGGCGACGACCTGAAGGCAAACCATATCGAGTTCGACGATGCGATCCGCCGCCTCCGCGGCGGCGAACAGTGACGAGGCATTCTGGAACGGCGAGTCGTCGCCCGGTCGGACGAGACCCTCGTAACCGATCGGCGCGCCGGTCTCGAGGGAGAAGATCGGCTGGTAGACGGCCCGGAGGGCCCGGCGGGCGATCGTCTTGCCGACGTCGGCCGACAGCTCCTCGATCGCCCGCTCCTCGAGCGCGGAGCCGTGGCGCCCGGCGTCGTAGGCGACGACGGCGGTTCTGCCGTGGCGCTTGCACCAGTACAGCGCCGCATCCGCATGGCGATAGAGATGCGTGCCCTCGACGCTCGGGACGGGGAAGGCCGACACGCCGATCGACACCGAGAACGGGCTCACGGGCTGGCTTGGGTCGCCGCCTTCGAGGGCGCTCGCCAACATGCGCCGGCCGACGACGAGACCGGTCTCGATGTCCGACTGCGGCAGGAGGATCGCGAACTCATCGCCGCCGACCCGGAACGCCCGATCAGCCCGGCGGAGCACGGCCCGAGCGATGCGCCCGAACCCGATCAGGAGCTCGTCGCCGGCCTCATGACCGCGCTCGTCGTTCGCCTTCTTGAGGTCATCGACGTCGACGATGAGCAGGGCGAGGGGCGAGGGATGGCGACGCGCCTGTTCGATCTGACGGGCCAGCTCCTCCTGGAATGCCCGGTGGTTGCCGAGGCCCGTCAGCGGATCGCGCAGGGAGTCCAGGCGCGCGCGCCCGTACATCTCGCGGAGCTCGTCACGTTCAGAGGCCAGGCCCTCGACGTCGTCGAGAAGCTGGCGAGCCAGGAGCGCCATGCCCACCGGCAGGGTCAGGCCGACTCCGAACAGGACGAGGAGCGCTCCCTCACGACCGACGCCGTTTGGCCAGAAGCCCTGGACAGCGGACACGCCCATGAGGATCGCGAACTCCGCGACGAGGACGGCAATGAGCCGACGGCGGATGACGCGGGCGGGCGAGGATCGCTCTCCGGAGCGCTCGGGCGGCAGCACGTCCTGCATGATCCCTCTGGTGTGACGACGGACCGGTCCCCGAGGACTCATGTGTACCGGATCGATCGGCGTGCGCGTCGCGCTACGAAAGTACTCCCGGCGGCGGCCGATTCGGCCAACAGACCCGTCCGCCTCGGCGACGTACGTTGCGCTGAGAACTCACGGGGGCGGAGGTTCCCGTTTGCCCCTGCATCGGACGACACCCTGGCGAACTGCCGGCGTCGCGGCCATCTCGGCCGCGCGGACCCGGCGCATGCTTCGACCCGTGGCCGGGGGAGCCCTCGTGCTCATGGTCTGCCTGACGGCGGTGCTCGGCAACCCGCCGAGCACTCGCGCCGCCGCGTGCGGCGGTGCATCCCACGCCGCGTCCCTGTCAGGGGGATCCGTGTCGCCCGGCTCGGGCACCCTGGCGACGTCCTTCACGTTCGTCGTGCTCTACTCGTCCAACGCCGGTTGCGCGCCAACCTCGATCACCGTGACGATCCCGGGCGTGGGGACCGTCGGTCTTGGCGCGGGGGAGGCCGGTCCAGGCGGCGGGACGTGGTATCGCGTCGCCAAGCAGCTGCCGGCCGGTTCGTGGTCGTATCGGTTCGATGCGGTCAGCGGATCGGGACCGGGCCTGCGCAATCTGACGCTGACCGACGTGTCCCCTGGATCGATCTACGTCCAGGCCCCGACGCCGCCACCGCCGCCACCGACGCCGGCCGCAACGCCCAGCCCCACGCGGCGTCCCCCCACCCCGGCGCCCACGCCGGCTCCCACTCCGGAGCCTGCGACCACGCCCGTGCCGTCCGATGTCGCACCGAGCGCCTCGGTCGATCCATCGGCCTCGGGCGGAGCCGCATCACCGAGCGCAAGCGGTCCTCTCGCGGCGCCGTCGGCGGTTCCGGGAGGCGGCGCCGCCGCGGGTCCGTCGAGCATCCCGTGGGGCGCGCCCGGGGCTGCGTGGACCGTCGCGCCGACGTCCGGACCCTCCGCTGGTCCGGACCGGGACCGGCCGACAGGATCCGGTGAGCACGATGTCGATGGTCTGCTCGGCGCGGTCACGCTCCTGACCCGCAGCCCACTCGTGGAACCGTTCGTCGCCTGGGCCCTCGCGACGTCGGGCGGAACCGGGCTGTTCGGGTTTGTGCTGACCCGACGTGATCGTCGCGCGGCGCGCGGCCGCCGATCGGCTCGGGACGGGGCGACCCACTCGGCGATCTTGCCGGCAGATGGGGCTGGGGGGACGACGGCGGACGATCGGTCGGGCGTGGTCCGCCCGTCCTCCGTGATGGGCGCGTTGATTTCGCGTCCGCCACTCCGGTTCACGGCGCCGGCCGCCGCTGGGGTGGAGCGCCGGACCGTCCGATACCGCCTCGTCCGGATCGGCGATGGCGAGGACGATGTGCGCTCACTCGAGCTGGGCAGGCTCGATCGTGGGGACGAAGTCGAGGTCCTCGCATGGCACGCGGGTCACGCCCAGATCCGAACTCCCGAGGGCATCGTCGGCTGGGTCGCCTCGGCCACCATCCTCGGTTCGGCAGACATCGCCGACTCCGGCTCCGATCAGCCGGGCGAGGACTGACTCCGAGCGTCGCTCGGTGCGGTCAGCGACCCGTTCGCCGAGTCGGCGTCGGACGGCTTCGCGCCGCGATCCGCGCCAGCGCTCCGTCCCAGTCCGGGTCGAACGGCACGCCCGGTTGATCGAGGTCGATGACGAGCGGGGCGTGATCGGACGGGATCGGCGGGCCCTTGCGCGCCTCGCGGTCGATTTCCGCGAACACGACACGCACAGCGACGGGTGAACTCACGAGCAGGTGGTCGATCCGCATCCCGAGGTTCTTGTGGAAGTTGCCCGCCCGGTAGTCCCACCACGTGAAGCGCCCGGGCTCGGGACGGCGGGACCGGTAGGCGTCGACGAGCCCCCAGTCGAGGAGGGCGCGGAACGCCGCACGCTCCGGCTCCGACACATGGGTCCCGCCGTGAACCGCTCCCGGGTCCCACACGTCAGCGTCGGTCGGCGCGACGTTGAGGTCGCCACCGAGCACGATCGGCTCGGCCGGATCGGCCGCCTCGTCGAGCCAGCGCCGGAGGCGCCCGAACCAGGCCAGCTTCCCGTCGTAGAACGGTGACCCCACGACCCGACCGTTCGGCGCATAGAGGCTGACGAACCGGATGCCGTCGACCGTCAGCGCGAGCATCCGCGCCTCGTCGAGCGGGTTGAAGTCCTCCTCGGCGACGGCGACCTCCGCGCCGGGCCCGCTGTCACGGACCGGTCCGTCCCCGAAGTTCGTCACGACGTCACTCTGCCGGAGGCCCTGCCGCACCGCGATCGCCACGCCGTTCCAGCGGCCCTCGCCGTGGTGGACGAGGTCGTAGCCGAGCATCGCGAAGGCCATCACCGGGGCGTCCGCGTCGGTCAGCTTCGTCTCCTGGAGGAGGAGGACGTCCGGCGCCGCGCGGGCGAGCCATTGCTCCATCTTGTCCCCGCGAGCCTTGAGCGAGTTGACGTTCCAGGTCGCGATGCGCATCGGCAGGTCGGGTCGCGGGCAGATCAGTATCGCCGGCCGCGCTGGCGCTCGAGATCGAACGTTGCCGTGTCGGCGACGGCCATCACGGCCATCGTCCCGGCCTGGACCGGGTCGGATACGACGAGATCCGCGGCCTCGCTTACCGAGCCGACCATGTTGAGCGCGATGACCGGGATGCCGTGCTCGCGCAGCTCGCGGACGGCGCGGGTGATGTCGCCGCCCATGATCGATCCGGCCAGGACGAGCAGCCGCGCCCGCGGCAGGTCCGCCACCGCCCGCACGGCCGACGCGATGGCCTCCTCGCCGACGAGCGCAATCGTGTCCACCGAGATTCGCTCGCCGCGCAGGTTGTGGCGGTCTGCCTCGCTGACGGCGCCGAGCGCGACCTGCGCGACCTGCGCCCCGCCGCCGATGACGATGACCCGCTTGCCGAAGATCCGATCGAGCGAGCGCGTCAGCCGATGCTCGCGCACGCCCGGCGTCCCGCCGATCGCCTCGAGCAGCCCTGCCTCGTCGACGCCCTCCACCTCGACCTCGATCTCGACCGCCGGCCCGGCCCCGTCGTCGGCCGGCATGCGGCGCACCGTCGACATCGTCCGCAGCGTCCCCCCGGCATCGGTCATCCGCGCAAGCAGGACCGGAATGGCGGCCGGCGCGTCGTCGATGACGAGGTGGGCGGCGACGGTGGGCGGGAGGGTCGGTCGACGGGGCATGCGGGCGTCCGGCTGGCGATCGACGGTCAGACGCGTCCGCGGCCGAGATCGGCCACGGCGCCGCGGTCCGGGGCGGATCCGGCGCCGGCGTCGTGCCGTTCGAACGCGACCCCGAGCGCCTCGAGGGCCGCGGCGGTCGCGACGGGATCCGACGTCTCGAGCATGAGCGCCCCGTCCGTGTCCTCGGCGATGCCGACGATCGCGGTGATGTTCACGCCACGCTCGCCGAGTGCGGTCGCGACGCGGCCGAGCGAACCGGGCCGGTCGTCGAGCTGGATCGTGAACCACACCGTCACGCGACACCTCCTGCGCCGGTGATGGTACCCGGAGCCCGGCCGGACGGTACCCTGTCGGCGCGATGCCCAACCGACCCGCGCGCCGCGCGCCGGCCTCCCCGGCGGCGCCGATCGTCCAGGTCTTCGGCCGGTCAGACGACCAGGCGACGCGCGCCGCGCTCCGCTTCTTCAAGGAGCGCCGCATCGTTCCCCACGTCGTCGACCTTGCCCGCAAGCCGATGGCGGCGGGCGAGTTGCGCCGGTTCGTCGAACGGCTCGGCGCGCGGGCGGTGGCCGACACGGACGGACGGGCCTGGCGCGACAGCGGCCTCGGCTACCTGACGATGTCCGAATCGGACCTCGCGGGACGCCTGCTCGCGGACCAGCGGCTGCTCCGGCTGCCGCTCGTGCGCGTCGGGGCGGGCGTGGCCGCCGGTCGCGACGAGGCGGCGTGGAAGCGGCTGCTCAGTGATGCGTCCGCCGACGGCTCCGCGCCTCGACCGGTGGCATCCTAGGACCCATGGCCGACGACCGCGCGCCCCGATCGACTGACGAGCACCACGGCCGGCGCCGGTCCGGGCGGATGGTCCTGCGCCCCAAGGCGGCCGAACTGCTGACCGGCCATCCGTCCGGGACCGAGGACGAGAAGCTCCTCGCGCGGTCGACCCGCCCGGCCTTCCTCGACAGCGATCCGTGGCGGGCGCTGCGGATCCTGTCCGAGTTCGTCGATGGCTTCGACGCGCTCGCGGCCGTCGGGCCGGCGATCACGGTCTTCGGATCCGCGCGGGTCGGCGAGGGCGACCCCTCGTACGCGCTCGCCCGGGAGATCGGGCGACGGCTCGCGGAGGCGGGCTACGCGGTCATCACCGGCGGCGGGCCGGGGGTCATGGAGGCCGCCAACCGCGGCTGCCAGGAGGCGGGCGGCCTGTCGGTAGGCTGCAACATCGAGCTGCCCCACGAGCAGGCGCTCAATCCGTATGTCGACCTCGGGGTCGAGTTCCGCTACTTCTTCGCCCGCAAGACGATGTTCGTGAAGTATGCCGACGGGTTTGTCATCCTGCCGGGCGGCTTCGGGACGCTCGACGAGCTGTTCGAGGCGCTGACGCTCATCCAGACCGGCAAGATCCGCCATTTCCCAGTGATCCTCGTCGGCTCCGACTACTGGCGGGGCCTGCTGGACTGGATCCGCGACGTGCAGCTCGCTGCCGGCGCGATCGCCCAGGTCGACCTCGACCTCATCTCGGTCGCCGACACTCCGGATGAGGTCGTCGCGACCGTTCAGGCGGCGGCGCGATCGTCCCCTCGGTGACCGGGGGCACCGCAAAGGTGGCGTACTGCTCCACCGAGCGGGCCCGCCCGTGCTACGCTCCCCGGTGCCGGCAGTCAACTGACGATGCACAGTGCCGGACACCGACGATGAACGCTGCATGACCGTGAAGGGACGAGCCATGGCGGACGCCGACCGGACCTGAGAGAGCGCCTGCATGGATCCGGTCGAGAGCGATGCCCACATCCTCGTCGTCGACGACGAGGCGGCGAACGTATACCTGCTCGTCCGGCTCCTGACCCGGGCGGGCTACCGGGCAGCCGCCGGCACGTCCGATCCGCGTGACGCGCTGGTCCGCGTCGAGCGCGACGATCCCGATCTCCTCCTGCTCGATCTCCACATGCCGGATCTCGACGGCTACGCGGTGCTCGAGGCCGTGCGCTCGCGCGAGGGCGCGGGTTTCCTGCCCGTCATCGTCCTGACTGGCGACATCGACGCGGAGACGCGCCGGCGCGCCCTGTCGCTCGGCGCGACGGACTTCCTGACCAAGCCGTTCGACCTCGACGAGGTGGTGCTGCGGGCGCGCAACCTGCTTGAGCTGCGCCGGCTGCATCGCGAACTCGAGGCGCAGAACGTCCAGCTCCGGGACGAGGTCGTCGACCGGACGCGTGCGCTCGACGAGATCCACCGGGAGCGGCGACGGATCGCGGACGCGTTCGGACGGCTGCGTGGCGGCGAGACCGCGGAGGAGACCGCCCGCCTCCTGTGTGCCGAGGTCGTCAGCGTGACCGGGCTGCCGGAGGCGCTGTTCCTCGCCTTCCGGGCCGGTGGGACGGTCGTGCCGCTTGCCGCCGCGGGTCGGGACGATTCGATCGTGCTCGGTCGCCCGGTGCCGGATGCCGTCGGTCAGGAGCTTCGCGACCGAGCCGCCGCCGGCCCGTGGCTGGAGGAGCGGAGCGCCCCGCTCGCCCCGCGCGTGCCCGGTGAGATCGGCCAGCGGGTCGACGTCCACGCCCCAGTTCGTGCCGGCGCCGAGATTGCCGGCCTCGTCGTCGCCGGCGGTCCGTTGCCCGGAGCCGCCGAACGGGCCGCTGATCGGCTGCCAGCCATCCTCGAGTTCGCGGCGGTGGCCGGCGCGCTGCTCGGACCGCAGATCCTCGCCGATCGCTCCGCGATCCTGCGCGACACGATCGGCGCGATCATCGAGCGCGGTGCCTTCCACCCGCTGTACCAGCCGATCGTCGACCTCGAGAGTGGGGCGACCCTCGGGTACGAGGCGCTCACCCGGTTCGAAGACGGGGCACCCCCGGATCGACGGATCGCCGATGCGGCGGCCGTCGGCCTGGGTCGGGAGCTAGAGCTCGCCTGCCTGCGCCGCGCGCTGCGCGACGCGGGGAGCCTGCCCGCCGGGGCGTGGCTCAGCCTTAACGTGTCGCCGGACACGGTGCTCGACGCACCGAGCCTCGCTGCCGTCATCGGGGGCCGTGGGCGCGGCCTCGTCCTCGAACTGACCGAGCATGCCGCCGTCTCGGACTACGTCGCGCTCCGGGCGGCGACGGATACGCTCCGCCCGCTCGCTCGCGTCGCGATCGACGATGCGGGCGCGGGCTACGCGAGCTTCCGGCACATCGTCGAGCTGCGGCCGGACTTCGTGAAGCTCGACATCGGGCTCATCCGTTCGATCGACGGCGACCCGGCTCGCCAGGCGGTCGTCGCCGGGATGGACTACTTCGCGCTCAAGACCGGCTGCTCGCTCATCGCCGAGGGGATCGAGAGCGAGGCGGAGCGCGACGTCCTGCGCTCGCTCGCGATCGAGCTGGGCCAGGGCTACTTGCTCGGTCGCCCGCAGGCATCGGACGCCGTGCCGCACTGAGGCGCCCGGTCGGGCGTGCTCAGCGCGGCAGCGCGACCTCGATCCGCCCGTCGACGATCCGGACCGGGTAGTAGCGGAACCGCCGGACGCGGGTCAGCCGCCGCGCCTCCGCCTTGAGCCCGGGCGGATCCGTCTTCGGCGGCAGGCCGACGGGCGACCAGGTCGGGTGATACACACCGTCCGGGTCGAGGCCACCGGTCGTCGGCATCCGGACGGGATCGCCGGTGCACAGGTCGAACCGTCCCTCGTGGAGTGGGCAGGACACGACGCACCCGTCGAGGGCGCCGATCGACAGGGGGGCCGACATGTGCGGGCAGCGATCGTCGACCGCCACGATCCCCGCCGGCGTGTGCGCGACGAGGACATCGAGGTCACCGCGACTGACCCGCCGCATCGCGCCGGGCGGGAGGTCGCCGGCGTCGAGGACCGGCTCGAACGCGGCCTCCAGTGCCGCGCCGTCGGGGACCCCCGGTGCGACGAGCTGCGCTGGGAACGGTGCCGGACGCGTCATCCGCACATCTTGCGCTAGTCGAGCGCCGGTGCACCGCGGAGCGCGGGCGTCTCACCGAGCCGCGGGGTGTCTTCAACCCGGTCCGGTGGTTCGTCACCGGAGTCCGCCTCGCCGGCTGGACCGTGGGTCGAGCGGAGCGGCAGCTCGCGCATCGCGATCGCGGCCGCGAAGGCGACGACGGTCGCGACGACGCCGATCACGAACGTGCCGGCCACGGCGAGGCTGAACGCGTCGTGGATGCTCGCCACGATGTTCGGGATGAGCGGCTCGACGAGCGGCCGGACCGCGTCCGGCACGCCGGCCAGGATGACCGATCCCAGGTCCTGGCCCACGCCGACGAGCTCGTCGAGCTCGCCCCCGCTTGCCGCGAACTGGTCGACCGCTTGCTGCGGCAGGCCGTGGGCGAGCAGCTGGCGCGGCAGCTCCTCCTGGAGCGACGTCCCGAACGTCGTGCCGACGATCGCGAGGCCGACCGACCCGCCGATCTGCCGGAAGAACGTGAGGTTGCTCGTCGCGACGCCGAGCTTGTCGAACGGGACCGCGTTCTGGACGACGATCGTGAACACCGACAGGGTGGGGCCGATGCCGACGCCGGTGATGAACATCCAGAGCCACAGGACGGGGATGTCCGTCGTCGTCCGCAGGTTGGTCAGGAGGACGAGGCCGACGGCCATAATCGCGAGCCCGCTCAGGATGATCGCCTTGTAGCGGCCCGTGCGCGACACGAGGATCCCGCCCACGATCGAGCTGATGATGAGGCCGGCCAGGAGCGGCAGCGCCTGATAGCCCGATTCGGTCGCGCTCACCTCGCGGACGAACTGGAACCAGCGCGGCAGGAAGATGATCGCGCCGAAGAAGCCGAAGCTGACGAAGAACGTCGACACGATCGACGCCGCGTAGGTGCGGTTCCGCCACAGGTCGAGCGGGACGATCGGCTCCTTGGCGCGCGCCTCGATCGCGAGGAACACGACGCTCAGCCCGAGACCGAGGGCGATGAGCCCGCCGACCTCCGGCGTGAGCCAGTCCCCGAACTGCTTGTTCGTGAGGCCCACGAGGAGTGTGCCGATCGCGACCGTGAAGACTGCCGCCCCGGCGTAATCGAGGTTGCGCGACGCGTCGGGACGCTTGACCGTCGGGAGCAGCCGCCAGATCACGTACAGGCTGACGATTCCGATCGGGATGTTGACGTAGAAGATCCAGTGCCAGCCGACGGTGTCGGTGAGGAATCCGCCGAGCCACGGTCCGATGAGCGAGCTGAGCCCGAACACGGCGCCGAACAGGCCCTGGTACTTGCCCCGCTCGGCGGGCGTGAACAGGTCGCCGATGACGGCGAGCGCGATCGGGAACAGGGCGCCGGCGCCGAGCCCCTGGATGCCGCGGAAGAGGATGAGCTGCCACATCGTCTGGCTCAGCCCGGACAGGGCGGACCCGATGAGGAACAGCGTGATCCCGATCATGAGCAGCGGCCGGCGGCCGTACAGGTCCGACAGCTTGCCGTAGAACGGGACGGTGATCGTGCTCGTGAGCAGGTAGATCGTGATCGCCCACGTGTACAGGTCGTTGCCGCCGAGGTCGGTGACGATCCGCGGCAACGCGACGCCGACGATGGTCTGGTCGAGGGCGCCGAGGAACAGCGCGAGGAGGATCGCGCCGAGGATCTCGAACTTCGCGCGCCGATCCAGGCCGAGCGCCGGGTCCTGGGCGAGCGTCGGCGCCGCGCCGCGCTCGTCGGTGGGAACGTGCTCCATGGGTGGTGTCGGTTCCTTTCGTGTCGTTGGGGTCGTCAGCGGGCCGCCGAATCCGGCTCGGCGTCGTGGCCGTGGGCGTGCTGGAGGAGCTCGGGATCGTCGCGGATCGCCGCCGCGATCGCGGCCCGCAGGTCGTCGAGCGAGGTCGCCAGGCGCTCCAGCTGCCGATCGTCGAGGCGGCCGAGGATGCGGCCGAGCAGATCGTTGCGGAGCAGCTCGAGCTCCGCCATCGCCTGCCGTCCCACCTCGGTCACCCGGACGAGCACGACCCGCCGGTCGTCGGCGACCCGGCGCCGCTCGATGAGGCCGCGCTCCTCCATCCGGTCGACCAGACCGGTCGCGTTCGACAGCGACACGTCGAGCAGCTCCGCCAGCCGGCTCATCGCCATCTCGCCGTGCCGGTCGAGCATCGACATGAGGTGGAGGTGACCCATGCTGATGCCCTTGCGGACGAGGCGCTCGCTGCCGACGCACCGGATCTCCCGGAACAAGGTCCGGAAATCGGCGATGATTCGGGCGGCGGTCTCGTCGGCCGGCGGTGCCGTCGCCCCGCTGCTCGGCTGGTTCATGGCTGGTGCTTCGCTCCGAACAGATAGTTCTGGTGAGACGAAGTATTTACCACGACCGAAGGAGTCGCGTCAAACCGACCGGGACGGGAGGTCCGAATGCGCTTCGCGCTCATGATCGAGGCCCAGCAGGGACTGTCGTACGAGGACCAGCTGGCGATCGTTCGGCGGGCGGCTGACGCCGGCTTCGAGGCGTTCTTCCGGTCAGACCACTACGAGAGCTTCCCCGGACCGGCCGATCACCAGACGACCGACGCGTGGGCAGTGCTCGCGGGGCTTGCCCGCGAGACGGCCGGCATCGGGCTCGGCGTGCTCGTGTCGCCGGTCACGTTCCGCCATCCGGGCAACCTCGCCAAGCTCGCGGTGACGGTCGACGCGATGAGTGGCGGCCGGCTCGAGGTGGGGGTCGGAGCCGGCTGGAACGAGCCGGAGCACCGCCGCCACGGATTCGACTTCCCGCCGATCGGGGAGCGTGCGGACCGGCTCGAGGAGACCCTCGCCATCCTCCACGGCCTGTGGGCCGAGCCGGATGGCTGGAGCTTTGCCGGACGCCACTACCGGGTCGACGATGCGCTGTTCCGCCCACGGCCGCTCGCCGCGCCGGGCCGGCCGGCCGGTCCCGCGGGACCGCGTCTGCGCCTGCTCGTCGGCGGGACCGGGTCGCCGCGCTCGATTCGCATCGCCGCCCGCTGGGCGGACGAGTTCAACGTGACGTCATCGAGCCCCGAGCAGGTCGCCGCGAAGTACGCCCTGCTCGATGCGGCGCTCGCGGCGACGGGGCGCGATCCGGGCGCGGTGACCCGCTCGGCGATGATCGGCGTGCTCGTGGGCTCAGACGCGGCGGAGTTGCGGGAGCGCGAGGCGCGGCTGCTCGTCGCGATCGGGGCGGAGGAGGCGGGCGACGCGTGGTTCGCCGAGCGCCGCCGGCGCTGGATCATGGGCACCCCGGACGAGGCGCGTGCGGCCGTCGAGCGCTTCGCCGCCGCGGGCGTCGAACGGATCATGCTCCAGGACTTCCTGCCGCGGGACCTCGACCACATCGAGCTGATCGGACGGGAGCTGGTCGGGCGAGTGTGAGCGGGCCGGCGGCTTGGACCGCCCGGCGCTCCAAGCGACGACGGATCGGGCGAATCGGGGTCATTCAGGCCGCCTCCGCCGTCCAATGGAGCCGCTGCGGCCCCATATGCCGGCTGTGTCTCGCTTCGTTCGCCCGTTGGGGCTCCTGACGCTCCGCTCGCCCCGCGCGTGCTCGGGCCCGCCGATGGACCGCTACGCCCCCTCGGCCGCGTCGGCGGCCGCGGCGTAGCGCGGGTCGTCGCGGCGGATCGGGTCCGGGTTCGTGCCGCGGGCGCGGGCGATCCGCTCGGTCAGGAGCTGGAGGGCGGTCGCCGTGCCGAGCAGCGCCGCGACCGGGGCCGGGAGCTCCGGCGCCTCTGGCACGATGAGCCGGCCCGCGGACGCCAGGTCCGCCGGGATCGCCGCCGACGCATCGGCCGCGAGGATCGCCGCGGTCTCGATCCCCACCCCGCGCGCGGCGACGAGCGCTCCGCGAGCCCGGGCCACGCGCTCGACGCGGGCGTCGCGAGCGGCCAGCACGAGGACGAGGCCGGTCGACTCGCCGGTCGCGGGCAGGTGCCCGTGCAGGAACGTCTCGAGATCACGGTACGCGGACGGCACCCACGCCGCCTCCTCGATCTTGAGCACGAGCTCGCGACCGGCGGCGCGATCGGCGCCCGACGCAATGACGATGAGGTGGGACCGCGCCGCCAGGCGGACGGCGATGGCTTCGGCGGTGGCGGGCTCGGCGGCACCGGCGGCGAGGAGCCGTGACGCTGCCGCTCCGTCGACCGGCTGCCCGGCAACGTGCCCGGCGACCGCCGCCGCGGCCAGCAACGGCGACAGGTAGCCGATCGTGTGGCACCACGACGCGTCCATCTCGTCCGTCTCGACCACGATGTCCGCCGCCCGGCCACCCGGCGAGCGCCCGGTGACGGTGATGATCGCGACGTGCGCTCCCGCGGCCCGCGCGGCCTCGAGCGACCGGTTCGTGGCCGCCGTTCCGCCCTCGTGCGAGACACCGATGACGAGCCCGCCCGGCTGTGGATCGAGCGCGGCCTCGAACGCCTGGGCGGCGACGACCGTGCCGGGCCCGACGACGCGGCCGCTCCGGCGCAACCCGTCCCGGAGGATCGCCGCGACGCCGATCGCCCCGTGCTCGCTCGTCCCGCACCCGGTGACGACGATCGACTGACCGGCCGTCGCGGCCTCGGCGACCGCGCCGGCAAGGGCGGCGGCGCCGCTGTCCGGCCGCGCGAGACGGTCCAGCAGGCGCGCGGCGAGGTGCGGTTCCGCCGCGATCATGTCGGTCATGTGGTACGGCGGGCCGGCGCGGAGCGAGGGCTGATCGGTGCTCGCCCACGGATCCGGGGCGGCGGCGAGCGGCGCGGATGGATCGAACGGCGGCGGGGCGGAGGTGTCGGTCGTCATCGGCCGACTGTACGCCGCCGGCTCAGGCGTGGAGCGGCCGGCCCGGCGTCCGCGACGGCGCGCGTCAGGCCCGGCTCAGCGCACCCGCCCGATCCGGCCTCGCGGGCCGTAGCGGAACCAGACCCGGCCCGCGAGCAGGTCGAGCGGCACCGGGCCGAAGCGGCGCGAGTCGATCGGCGGCCCGTAGCCGGCGGCCGCGGCAATCTCGTCGGTCGCGTCGGCGACGAGCCACGCCTCGTCGCCGGCCAGGCGGAGATAGCCCTCCGCGAAGCGCACTGTGTCGCCCGGGCGACCGGCCACCCGCTTGATCGCGAACTCGCCGGTCAGCGGCTCGCGGAAGACGACGAGCGCGCCGCGCCGCGGCCAGCGCCGCGTGGTGGGGTCGACGAGCAGCCAGTCACCCGGCGCGACCGCCGGCACCATCGAGGCCTCGGCGGCGACCACCCGCCACGGGCCGCGCAATCGCGAGCGAACGCTCGCCGCCCGCTCGGTCAGCGCGGCAACCGCGGCGGACGCGGCGTGCCGGTCGAGCGTCGGTCGCCTCAGCCGGGTCGACCCGCGACGCGCGTCTTCTCGTGCCCGCCGGTGGCCTTCCAGGCGGCGTCGACCTCGTCGATCAGTTCGAGCAGCCGCTTCGCATCGGCCAGGTCGGTCGATGCCTTGACCTTCGAGGCCTGCTTGTTGGCGGTCCAGAACAGGTCGTGGAGGTTCGGCACGGCCGACAGGTGCTCCGGCTTGAAGTAGTCATGCCAGAGCACGTCGAGGTGGTGCTTGACGAGATCCGCCTGGCGCTCCTTGATGCCGATCGCGCGAGCGCGGAAGGTGGGATCCTCGTTGGCCGCGTACTTCTCGATGATCCGATAGCACGACTCGGCCTCGATCCGTGCCTGCTCGGGGTCGTAGACCCCGCACGGGAGGTCGCAATGGGCACGGACGACGGTGGTCGGCGCAAGCCAGGACATGAGGCGAGACATCGGGCTCCCTTCGGGCATGAGGGGTGTGGTGGTTGCCGCCGCGGCGGCCCCGTCTCGGGTACCGGCAAGTGTCGGATCGGCCGGTGCGGACTGTCAAACGCCGGTCGCGTGGCCTCGCCTCGAACCCGAACGGGGGTCCCGGGGGAGGGCAGGACCATCGGGTGGGTTCGGATCGGTCCGAAGGTCGGATGGTCGGTTTGGTGTGGATCGGATACGTTGGCCGTCCGCGCCGAGGGAGCGCGAACCGCACGAGCAGGAACATGCCGACCGATACCCGCCGCCCGCGCGCCCCGTTTCGCCGCCTGGGCCTCGTGGGCCTGCTGGCCGTCGTCGCGGCCCTTCCACAGGGCTCCGCGCTCGCCCTGCCGGCCCCGGCGCCGGGTGCGGCCGATGCCACGGCGGTCCCGGCCGGTGCGCCGCTGGCGGAGAGCCAGTTCGGCCGTCGCCTGTCGAAGGAGGTCTACGGCTACCTCCCGTACTGGGAGGTCGACGCCGGCACGAACGCGTACCTGCGCTACGACCTGCTGACCGACATCGCCCTGTTCTCGGTCACCCTGACCGGCAGCGGCGCGCTCGACACGACGACACCGGGCTACCGGATGGTCACCGGCTCGCACGCCGCAACGATCATCGCCAACGCCCACGCCGCGGGCGTGCGGGTGGACCTCACGTTCACCTCGTTCGGGTTCGCCAAGAACGACGCGTTCTTCCGCGATCCGACCGCCATGGCCAACGGCGTGGCCGCCCTGACCGGCCTCGTCAACGCGCTCGGCCTCGACGGCGTGAGCGTCGACGTCGAGAGCCTCAACAACCCGGACTTCGCCGCGTACGGCGTCTTCGTCGGGCAGCTCCGGGCGGCGCTCCGGGCGACGAACCCCGCGGCGCGCGTGAACGTCGCCACGAACGCCAACATCTCCGGTACCGGGATGGCCAACCAGGCGCTCGCGAACGGCGCCGACCGGGTGTTCATCATGGGCTACAACTACCGGTCGGCGGGGTCGAGCCCGGCCGGCAACATCGCCCCGCTCGTCCGGGCCGACGGCGGGATCAGCCTGTCGACGACGGCGGCACTGTACGCGTCGAAGGGCGTGCCGGCCGATCGGATCGTGCTCGGGCTCGGCTATTTCGGCCGGACCTGGCCGACCGCATCGAACGCGCTCCACGCCGCGACGACCGGCACGGGCACGGTGTTCTTCCCGGGTGACGACCTCCCGACGGTCCCGGCCGGCACCGTGATGGGCTACGACGAGGTCGAGCACTCCGCCTGGTTCGCGGTCCAGAACCCGAGCAGCGGCGCCTGGTCGCAGACGTACTTCGACAACGAGCGCAGCCTGCGAACGAAGTACGGATTCGCGGCGGGCCAGGGGTACGCCGGGGTCGGCATCTGGGCGCTCGGCTACGACCGTGGCGCGACCGGCTACTGGCAGGCGATCGCCTCGTCGTTCGGCGCGATCAGGCTGGCCGGCCCGGACCGCTACGCGACCGCGGCGGCCGTCTCCGGACAGGCCGTCCAGCCCGGCGTGGACACGGTCTACGTCGCCACCGGCGCGGACTACCCGGACGCGCTCGCCGGCGTGCCGATCGCGGCCCGCACCGGCTCGCCGATTCTCCTCGTCACGCCGGGCGGCGTGCCGCAGGCCACCGTCGCCGAGCTCGTTCGGTTGCGTCCCCGACTCATCGTCGCGCTCGGCGGCCCGGGGGTCGTGGCCGATGCGACGCTCGCCTCGCTCGGGACGCTGGCGACGGAGGGCGCGACACGGATCTGGGGCCCGGACCGCTATGCGACCGCCGCGGCCGTGTCCGCGTTCGCCTTCCCGACCGGCGCGCCGGCTGCGTACCTCGTGAGCGGACGGACGTTCGCCGACGCCGTGTCGGCCGGTCCTGCCGCCGCGCGCGACGGCGGTCCGGTGCTGCTGACCGATCCCGGCTCGCTGTCCGCCGCGACGGCCGCGGAGCTGGCTCGGCTCGCGCCCGCGCGCGTCGTCATCGTCGGCGGCGTCGGGGCGGTGGCCGCGGAGGTCGAAACGGCCGTCCGCGCCGTGCTCCCCTCGGCGCTCGTCGAGCGCCTCGCCGGCCCCGACCGATACGCCACGTCTGCCGCCGTCTCGTCGACGTTCGCCCCGGGCGCCGCGGCGGTCTTCCTCGCGACGGGCGCGAACTTCCCCGACGCGCTCGCCGGCGGTGCCGCGGCCGGAGCGCTCGGCGGGCCGATGGTCCTGACCGCCCCCACCGCGCTGCCCAACGCGGTCTCCGCGGAGCTGTCCCGGCTCGCGCCGCGGCGTGCGGTGATCCTCGGCAGCGCGGGCGTGGTCGCCGACGGCGTCGTGGCGTCGATGCGCGAAATCCTGGCCCAGTAGGCCGCGGCGGCGCCCGGTTCCGACCGGTATCCGCCACCCTCCGCTCCGCGTGGAGCGGCACGCGTGGCG
>DASTOB010000024.1:0-2779 GCA_035720425.1 Candidatus Limnocylindrales bacterium | reverse complement strand
GATCGACCACCGGCATCCGCCACGAACCCGATGCCGCAGGCATCGTGCTCGAAGCGCGGATCGTAGAGCGGCGGTTCTCGGCGGCTGACCATCGATGCGGTGCTCCGTGCGGGCTGGGCTGACCGGGACCGGAGGGACGGTGAGCGAGCCGGCGGGAGGAGCCGGCTCGCTCGTGGGCTGCGCTCAGGTGTCGGCCGGCGGGGCTCAGGTGTCGGCCGGCGGCGCGCTCGCCACCGGCCGTTCGCCGGCGATCGGGTTACGACTGGTAGGCGACCTCCCCGTGGACGGCGATGTCGAGGCCGAGCTCCTCCTCGTCCGACTTGACCCGGATACCGAGGATGAGGTCGGTCACCTTGACGATGACGAACGTGGCGATGACGGCGTAGGCAACGGTCGCCCCGACCGCAACGAGCTGGGTGACCACCTGGCCGGGGTTGCCGTCGATGAGCCCGGGGTAGGCGTTGATCGCGGCAGTGGCGAAGACACCGGTCGCGATCGCGCCGAAGGTGCCGCCGACGCCGTGGACCGCGAACACGTCGAGCGCGTCGTCGATCTTGAGGTACGAGCGGAGGAGCGTGGCGCTGTAGCACAACCCGCCGACGGCGAAGCCGATGACGAGCGCGCCCCCGGCGGTGACGAAGCCGGACGCCGGGGTGATCGCGACGAGACCGGCGACGGCGCCACAGGCGGCTCCGACGACGCTGACCTTGCGCTTGTGGACGTAGCTCGCGAGGACCCACGTGATCGTCGCCGCGGCCGCGGCCGTGTTGGTCACGAGCAGCGCGTTCGCCGCGAGTCCGTTGGCCGCGACTGCCGAGCCGGCGTTGAAGCCGAACCAGCCGAACCACAGGAGGCCCGCCCCGAGCACGGTCATCGGGATGTCGTGCGGCTCCATCCGGTCCCCGTTCACGAAGCGTCGGCCGATGAGCAGAGCGACGATGAGCGCCGACACGCCGGATGAGGCGTGGACCACGGTGCCGCCGGCGAAGTCGAGCGCGCCGAGGCCGAACAGCCAGCCGTCCGCCGCCCAGACCCAGTGGGCGATCGGCGAATAGACGACGACCGACCAGAGGACCGTGAAGAGGACGAACGAGGCGAACCGCTTGCGCTCGGCGAAGGCGCCAGTAATGAGCGCCGGCGTGATCGCCGCGAACATGAGCTGGAAGGCGGCGAACAGCACGAACGGGATCGTCGTCGCGTAGACCGTGCTCGGCTCGAGCCCGACGTTCATGAAGCCGACGAAGTCGAGCCCGCCGATCAGGCCCATCCCGTTGACGTCCGGCGCGAACGCCAGCGAAAAGCCGACGAGCACCCACACGACGCTGACGATCGCCAGCCCGAAGAAGCTGTGCATGATCGTCGACAGGACGTTCTTGCGCCGGACCAGGCCGCCGTAGAACAGGGCGAGGCCAGGCAACATGACCATGACGAGCGCGGTCGACACGAGCAGCCAGGCCGTGTCGCCGCTGTCGGCGACGGGCTCCTCCGCCGCGAGGGCCGATGCGGGGATGGCGGCCAGGGCTGCCGCCGCAGCCAGGGCCGAAGCGAACCGCTTCCTCATTCGATTGCTCCCTCCGATAGGTCGTCCAGGGCGCCGGCCAGGCGCAGGATGGCCGTCGGTGTGCCGAGCCTAGGGAGCTGCCGGCGAGTGGTCGGCCCCGCCCGGGGGGCGGAAAGTTTGCGGTTCGGTGGCGGATCTACCGGTTCGGGCGCCGATGGTTGCGGCCCTGAGGGGCAGGGTCGAGGCGGGGTCGCGAGGGGCTCGGGGCGGGCGCGAGGCGGGGGTCGAGAGGAACTCGGGCGGGCCTCGGGCGGGGTCGAAAGGGGCTCGGGCGGGCCTCGGGCGGGCCTCGGGCGGGGCTCGGCGTCCTGCGAGCCGCACGGCGACTAAGCCCCTGAACCCCCCGCGAGAGCGTCGTGTCGCGTTCGTCCGCGCCAGACTGCCAGATTGTCGCCCCGTGACCGTTAGGCCATCACCAGCCCGCCGTCGACGCGCTGTGCATCGATAATTAGCCGCCGGCGGCTAACTTGCGGGCGGACCAGGCGGATCCCGGGGGTGAACCGGGCCTAGCTGTCGCCCGGTGACAATCTGGCCAACTTCGGGACCGGCGAGCGGAATGCGGCCCCGCGACAGGAGGTACGACCCGGCGGCGCGGTCGGGTCCGGCGAGCGGGGTCGGGACCGGCGAGCGCGGTCGGGTCCGGCGAGCGCGGTCAGGCTCGGCGAGCGGGATCGGGACCGGCGAGCGGGGTCGGGACCGGCGACGGGAGGTACGACCCGGCGAGCGCGGTCGGGTCCGGCGAGCGCGGTCGGGACCGGCGAGCGGGATCGGGACCGGCGAGCGGGTCAGCGGATGCGGCCGGCCCGGAGCGCCTCGATCGACTTCGCGATCCGCCGCACCCGCGTCTCGTCGGTCTTGGCGCCGGTGACCTGGAGCACGTGCCACGACTTGTTGCTGTACGAGAGCCCGTCGAACGTCCGGCGGGCGTCGGGCTCCGCGTCGAGCGCGGCGGCGAAATCGTCGGGTACGCTGACGACGCGCGGCGCCGTATCGAGTTCGAGGTCGACCTCGACCTCGTCGCCCCCGGCGACCCCGGCACCGGCCCGATGCTCCGCGCTGACGCCGATCATCGACACCCCGCCGAACACGGCCACGGTGTTCCGGTACGTGTAGCCGTTGATCGTTACCGTCACGGCCGGGCGCCTGCCGGACCCGAGCGCCGCCACGACCTCGTCCGGCACACGGAACCCGGTTGCCGTCTTGCCCTCCTGGATGATC
>DASTOB010000023.1:0-11497 GCA_035720425.1 Candidatus Limnocylindrales bacterium | reverse complement strand
CTCGACGTAGGCCATCCCGTCGGCGATCGTGAAGGCGAGCTCCTGGACGGCGGTCGACCCGGCCTCGCGGATGTGGTAGCCGGAGATCGAGATCGTGTTCCAGCGCGGCAGCTCGCGGGTGCCGAACTCGATCGTGTCGGTCACCAGGCGCATCGACGGCGCCGGCGGGAAGAGGAACTCCTTCTGCGCGACGAACTCCTTGAGGATGTCGTTCTGGGTCGTTCCCTCGAGCGCGGCGCGCGGCACGCCGGCCTTCTCGGCGGCCACGATGTACATCGCCCAGATCGGCGCCGCCGGCGAGTTGATCGTCATCGACGTCGAGACGCGATCGAGCGGCAGCTCCGAGAGGAGGACCTCCATGTCGGCCAGGCTCGATACGGCCACGCCGCACGTCCCGAACTCGCCGTCGGCCTCCGGGTCGTCGGTGTCGTAGCCGTACAGCGTCGGCATGTCGTAGGCGATCGACAGGCCAGTCTGGCCGGCCGCGAGGAGGGCGCGGAAACGGGCGTTCGTGTCTTCCGCGGCGCCGAAGCCGGCGAACATCCGCATCGTCCACAGCCGTGACCGATAGCCGGTCGGGTGGATGCCGCGGGTGAACGGCGGCTCGCCGGGGAAACCGACGTCGGCGAGCGGATCCGAGTCGGCCGTCGACCACGGGCCGTACAGGCCGTCGATCGACAGGTCGCTGATGGTAGAGAACCGGGCCCGTCGCTCCGGTGCGCGGCGCACGGCCGGGTCGAGTCGCTCCGTCTGCCAGGCTCGGTGGCGCGCGTCCCAGTCCCGGTCGGCCATGATGGCCGACTCTAGCAGAGGCGCCGATGCGCCCGGCTCAGGGCCCGACCGCCGCGATCGCGTCGAGCACGACCGACTCATGCGCCTCGCGCGTCGTCACCTCGCGAATCCCGCTCGCCGCGAGGACGACCCAGACCGCGCCGGCCTCGTCGTCCGGCCAGACGACGATCGTCTGGAACGACTCGTCGTTGAGCGTGTCGAGCCGCCAGCCCGGTCCTCCGTGGACCGCCGGCCGGGTCACCTGGATGTCCTCCGTCCGGCGTCCGGCGCGCGCACCGGCCTCGTAGAACTCTGCCATCCACGTCGATTCCAGCCCCGAAGCGGTAAAGCGGGCGACGGTCACCCCGCTCTGCTCCCCGATCTCCCACAGCCCGCCGGCGAAGCGCAGCTCGGTCACGCCCCGACCGGCCAGCGTGCCGAGGTTGCCGGCGCTGCATGACCGACCCGAGTCGAGGCGTGCCGGCGGCTCACCGCGCAGGGTCGTCGGGATCGCCGCCTCGAGGTCCGGGTAGGCGCCCTCGGCCTGTCCGTCCGCGACGCACGGGCCAGTCGGATCGAACGACGGACCGGTCGGGCCGCAGCCGACGACGGCGGCCGACAGGACGGCGGCGAAGAGAAGACGGGGGAGATTCACACCGGCCAGCGTAGCCCGACGGGCCGATCAGCGCCTGCGCCTCCCCCTCCGGTGCCCGATGGCACCTGGTACGTGCGTCCCGGATTGGTGCGCCGACGCGCCCGACCTTCGCCACGCCCGGACCGGGACGAGCGCGTCATTGTCCGCTCGGGGGCGGCGGGCGTACGGTTCGGGCATGCCGTAGCGCGAGCCTCCGGGGACACCCTGGGGCGTCGGTCACGGATCCGGGCACGGACGCCGCTGTCGAGGACGGTCGACATCGGACGATCCCGGGCCCGGTTCACGAGCCGAGTAACCATGGATCATTCGGCCAGCAGGCCCGGATCGCGGTACGGCAGGGACTGATCTCGATGCCATCCGGATCGCCTCCCGGCCCTATCGCCGGGGGGCGATCGTCGTGTCCGGCGCGGATTGGCCCCGACGATCGGGATGGAGTCGCCGGGCGACGCCGCGCCGGTCGAGGTCGTCGGCGACGACCCGGGCCGCGGCGACGAGATCCGGGTCACGCGTGATCGTCGTCGCGAGCCAGTCGATGTACGAGGGCTCGAACGCGGCGACCTCGCCGAGCGTGTGGCCGCGGAACTTTCCGAACTCGAGCTCGAGCGCGGACGCGACGGGGAGCGTCGGAGGCGGCGGGCGGC
Source organism: Candidatus Limnocylindrales bacterium (assembly GCA_035720425.1). Lineage (GTDB taxonomy): Bacteria > Chloroflexota > Limnocylindria > Limnocylindrales > CSP1-4 > DASTOB01. The sequence goes on along the minus strand of DASTOB010000023.1, from coordinate 9,430 downwards.
GGAATCGTTTGAGTCGGGCCCGCTCGAGGGGCCCATTCGGGTCGGAGGCGCGGAGGGGCTCACGCTCGAGTCGGTCGACCCGGAGCGGTTGCTGGCCGCGCAGGCTTGCCCGCGGCGACGTCGTCGCGTTGCGGGGCCGGAAGGTGCCGGAGGTGTCGAGCCGGCCGGTGACGGGCTTGGTCGGGCGCGGTCGCGGCGGGCCGCCGGAGCGGCGAGGGGCGCCTGCCACGGGCCCGGGCGCGGGCGGGCCGTCGGTCGGACCGCCGCGTCGGGCGACGTCGGCCCGCCGGAGCGTCTCGTAGGCGTCGTTGATCTCCGCCATCTTGCGCGTGGCGACGCGCGACGCGGCGGGGTCGTCGCCGGTCAGGTCCGGATGATGGGAGCGGGCGAGTCGTCGCCACGCGGCCTTGATCGTGGCGGCGCTCGCCCCGGGGCGAACGCCGAGGACGTCGTGGGGATCGCGCTTCGGCACGCCTCCAGTCTAGCGACGGTCCGGCGGCGGCCGTGCCGACGCGGCCGTCGTCGGGCGCCGGACCGTCGCGCTTGACAGGTCGGCCGCTCGTGCCGTCACCTGTAGCCGATGCCGACCTACCGCCGGGCGGGCCTCGCTGCTGCGCTGGCCGCCGCCCCGTTCGCGCTTGCCTACCGGTTCGCGCTCGTCTACCGGGTCCGCGCCGGATACCCGCGCCAGCACCCGCCGATCGTGACGCCGGACGCGTTCGGCCTGCCGTACGAGGCGGTCGAGGTGCCGACCGTGCTCGGCCAGGTCCTCCCCGGATGGTTCATCCCGGCCCGCGACGGTGCCCCGGGCCCGGGTGTCGCGCTCGTCCACGGCTGGGAGTCCGCCCGCGACCGCACCCTCCCGAACGCGCGGTTCCTCAACGCGGCAGGCTTCCACGTCCTGACCGTCGACGTCCGGGGCCATGGCGCCAACCCGCCGGAGGAGCTGCCGGTCAGCGCCGGCGAGTTCGGGGCCGATGCGCGGGCTGCATTTCGCGGCCTCATGGCCCGGCCGGAGGTGACGAGCGGCGCGATCCTCGGTCACTCGATGGGGTCCGTCGGCGCCGTCCTGGCCGCCGCCGCGGAGCCGGACGTCCGGGCGCTCGTGGCGACCGCCACGCCGGCCGATCCGTATCGGCTCACCCGCGAGACGTTCCGCCTCGCCCACCTGCCGCTTCCCGACCCGATCGCCTACCCGCTTGCATGGCTCACCACGCGGGTCTATTTGCGGCCGCGCCGCCACCGCGTCCTCGATGTGAGCGCGTCGCGCGCCATCGCCCGCTTCCGCGGTCCGATCCTGCTCGTCCACGGCGCCCTCGACGACGTCGTCCCCGTCGCCCACCTCCGGCGACTCGAGGCCTCGGCGCGCGGCGCGCGCTCAGCGGCGGCCGGGGCGGCCATCCGCTCGCTCGTCCTCGACGAGGGCCGGCACTCGTGGATGTACGAGTTCCCGGCCTACCGTCGGGCCGTCGCGTCGTTCCTCGCCGAAGCACTTGGCGGCCCGCTCACGCCGGACGAGGCGGGCGAGGTCGCCGCGTCGGTCGCGGTCGAGCGGATCCCGGACGCCGAGACGCGCTTTGCCGCCGTCGCGGCCGAGCCGGGAGGCTTCCGGACCCTCGCGCGGATCGCGCGTCCCGGTGCCCTCGAGCCGCCGTCAACGCTCGATCCCTGACCACCGGGCGGGGCGCCCGGCCAGGGAGGATCGCCCCGCCGGACTGGGTGGATCGCTCCGTCCGCTCGATCTTCCGATTTCGTACGCCGTCCGGACGGGCCGCACCTCTCGGGCGACCCTCCGATCTCGTAATCCGATTTCGTAATCCGATTTCGTAATCCGATCTCGTAATCCGATTTCGTATCGAGCGGGCGTGCAACGAGAGGTCCTCGTCGGGCGTACGAAATCGTAGCGATCCGGCTTCGGGCGCCGTGCGCCTTGGGCTCAGCTTCGGCCGCGGTCCCTACTGCCAGCGGAAGAATCGGGCCGAGATGAGGAAGCACAGCCCGAGGAAGCCGGCGAGGACCGCGGCGCAGACCCACAGCGGCGAGAACGCCGCGCCGCCAACCATGGTCTGGCGGAGGGCATCGGCGAGGTACGTCAGCGGCATCGCCCGGGCCACGCCCTGGAGCGCCGCCGGCATCTGGTCGATCGGGAAGAACGTCCCGGACAGGAACATGAGCGGGAATTGCACGACGCTCGTCATGCCGTTCGCGGCGTCCTCCGTTCTGGCGAACGAGGCGATGACGTAGCCGAGGGCGATGAACCCGAGCGAGCCGAGGAGCACGAACCCGCCGACGAGCACGAGGTTGCCCGCGATCTGGACGTCGAACAGGACGGCGCCGACGCCGACGATGATGATCGTCTGGAGGATCGCGATGAGGAGCCGCATGATCACGTTGCTCCCGACGAGCTGCCACCGCCGCAGCGGGGTCGCGTTCAGCCGCTTGAGGATGAGCTTCTCGCGGTCCGCCACGAGCGGGATCGCGCTGAACACGCCGAGCTGCATGAGCGCCATGCCAAGGATGCTCGGAACGAGGTACGACACGAAGCCGAGGTCCTGGGTCTGCAACGCGCGCGGCGCAGGAACGATCGCCGGGCCGCGGCCGCTGATCGCAAGTGACACCGCGTCGAGGACGCCCGCCACGATGCGGTACGTGTCGGCCGTCGCATTCGTCTGCGTCGGGTCGGTGTAGACCTCGATCGAGGTCGGGGGGCCCGGCGAGGTCGCAAGTGCCTCGATCGCCGCGCCGTATCCGGCCGGAACCACGAGCACCGCGCGCAGGTCGCCGGCCCGCATCTGCTCGAGTGCCGCGTCCTGGGCGGCGTCGACGAGTTCCACGTCCTCGACAGACGCGAACGCCGCCCGCAGCTCGCCGGAACGCGCCGAGCCGTCGAGATCGACCCAGCCGTAGGTCCGGGTGGGATCGCCGCCCCCGGAGAAGATTGCCCCGAACATGATGATGAAGATGAGCGGGAAGGCGATCGTCCAGAACAGGGCGGCGCGGTCGCGTACGAAGCTGCGGATGTTCGCGGCAGTGAGCTGGAGCAGGGCCTGCATCGGGGTCGGTCTCCGTCGGGTCGGCGGTCAGTCGCGGAGCGCGCGGCCGGTCAGATCGAGGAAGACGTCCTCGAGCGTGGCCCGCCGGATCATGAGGTTCTCGGGCTCCCGGCCGAGGGCATCGACCGCCGCGAGGAGCGCGCCGATCGTCGCCGGCACGTCGGCCGTGAACAGGACCACCTCGCCGTCCTCGTGCTTGACCGACGACACGCCGGCGAACGCCGCGAGCCGCGTGTCATCGAGCGCGTCGATTCGGTCGAACCGGACGGACCGTTCGCGGAAGCGGCGCGTCACGAGCTCTGTGACGGTCCCCGTCTCGAGCACGCGGCCGTGGTCCATGATCGCGATCCGGTCGCACAGGATCTCCGCCTCCTCCATGTAGTGGGTCGTGAGGAGGATCGATCGGCCGTCGCGGCGGAGCGATTCGACGATGTCCCAGAGCGAACGCCGTGCCGCCGGATCCATGCCCGTCGTGGGCTCGTCGAGGAAGATGAGCTCGGGGTCGTTGACGAGCGCGAGGGCGACGGCGAGCCGCTGGCGCTGGCCACCCGAGAGGTCCTGCGTCCGCGTCGTGCGCTTTTCGCCGAGGTCGAGCATGTCGATCAACTCGGCGGCGGAGCGGCCGCGGCCGTAGAAGCTCCGGAACAGCTCGAGGACCTCGACGACGGTCAGCTTCGGGTAGAGCGCCGCGGTCTGGAGGGCGACGCCGATGCGGGCCTTCAGCGCGTCGGCGTGCCGATGGACGTCGAGGCCGAGGACGAACGCCTCGCCCGAATCCGGGGTGCGCAGGCCCTCGAGGATCTCCACCGTCGTCGTCTTGCCCGCTCCATTTGGACCGAGCAGCCCGAACACCTCGCCGCGCCGAACCTCGAAGCTCACCCCGTCGACGGCCCGAGTCTGGCCGTACGTCTTGTGGAGGTCGGCGACGCGGATCACCGCGTCACGGTCGGTCGTCACAGCACTCGTCATGACCGGCATGGTCCCATACAGGACGGAGCCCGTCCCCGTCCGAGCGGACGCTTTCCGGTCGACCACTGGACCGGTCCCCACGCGTGAACCCCGCGACTGGCGAGCCCATGTTCAGTCGAGGCCATCGGTCCAGTCGATGTCGAGCGAGACGCTCGATTGGCCGGTCCCCTGCTCCGGACCCGGAGCCCCGAGGTCGAGATACGCGACGATCGCCGCCTCGAGCCCCACGTCCTGGCCGGCGTTCTCGGACAGGATCCACTTCGTCTCGAGCACGTCGCAGTAGGCCTGGATCGGATCCCGTCCGGGACCGATCGCCGGCACGAGGCGGGCGAGCGACGGTGTCAGCACGGACGACAGCCAGCGCTCCGCGCCGTCGCGCGCCGTCAGCGGACCCCCGTCGTGGAACTCGAGCCAGGCGACGTACTCGCGCAGGTCGTTGAGCAGCAGGCGCGCCTGGCCCTCGAGGGTGACGAGCCCGGTCAGCCGCTCCAGCTCCCGGGCGTGGAAGCGCCGGGTCGAGACGGCCACCCGCAGGTGCATCTCCGCCCCGCCCGGCGCCGGCTCCACGCTGATCTCCTCGACCGCGAAGCCGAGGTCGTTGAGGCGCCGCACCCGGGCCCGGATCGCGTGCCGGTCGCCGGGCGCCACGGCCGGCTCGAGGTGGAGCTCGTCCCACAGGGCGGTGTAGCGGTCGCGCACGCTCTCGGCCGCCTCGATCGCGTCGTCCGGATCGAGCTGGTCCTGGAAGGCGCCGAGATCGGCCAGGCCGAAGGCGACGTTCTCGACGAGGATGTCGAGGTCGTAGGCACGCTGCCCGTTCGACAGGGACGGGTGGATCTCGCTCGTCTCGGCGTCCACGAGGTACGCCTGGATCTTGTCGGCGTCCCGGCGGAAGAGCGTGTTGGCGAGCGAGCAGTCGCCCCAGTACACGCCGGCGCGGTGGAGCTCCACGAGCAGGCCGGCCATCGCGTCAAGCAGGCGGTCGCGATAGGCGCCCGGGCCCATCGGCAGGCGCATGAGCAGGCGCCGGTACTGCATGGAGTGAGCGAGGTACTCGGTCACGAGGATGGCGGTCCGACGCTCCGGCTCCTCGGCCACGCCGACGGCGACGACGGCCGGGAGTCCCAGGTCCTCGAGATGGCGGAGGACGTCGTACTCGCGGACGGCGATCTCGAGCGGCAGCTCCTTGAGCGCGAACGTGGAGCCGCCGACGACGAGGAAGCGTACGAGGTGGCGCGACGGGCCGACCGGCAGCTCGCGGAAGAGATGCTCACCCGCCGGCCAGTGGGCGAGCGGCAGCTCCCACGGCAGGTCGAGCAGCTCCGCCGCGCTCTCGCGCAGGCGCAGGCGCGGGAATGCGCCGGTCATCTGCCGGGAGCCCCGTCAGGCCGGGAGGCGCTTGCGCAGGTAGGCCGTGACGGTCGCGTCGTAGCCGAGCGACTCGTACAGGTGCCGGGCATCCGGCCGATGGTGGCCCGCGGTCACCTCGACGAACGCGGCCCCGAGCTCGCGCGCCGCCCGCTCGACCTCCTCCATGAGCAGGCGACCGATCCCCCGCTCCCGAACCCCGGGATCGACGACGAGGGCGAGGATCCGGACGAACGAGTCGTCATGCTCGAAACGCGGCAGGGCATGAAAGGCGACGAAGCCGATGACCTCGCCGCCGACGTCCGCCACGGTCACCCGCGCGAGCGGGCCGTCGAACCGGGCGAGTCGCTCGACGATCGCGCTGGGGCCGGCGGGATAGCCCTCGTCGGTGAACAGCGTCGCGATGCGCTCGGCGTCGTCGGCCGTCGCGGCCCGGAGCACGATGGTCGCCTGGTCCGTCACGGACCGATGGTACCCCGCGCGGCGGCCGCGGCGACGATGACGTGCGGCCCCCAGGCGGCCTCGTCGAGGACGAGGACAGCGCGACCGAACGGCCCGGATGCGGGCCGGGAGAGGTGCACGCCGGAGGCGGGCGCGACGACGCGGAAGCGGTCGATCGTCCGGGCCGGGACGAGGAGGTAGAGGACGATCGGACCCTCGCCGTGCCGGGCGAGCGAGGCGGCGAGCCGACCCTCCGTGGTCGGCTCGAGCAGCACGACCGGGAGGTCGTCCCCGGTGGGCCCGACCGACAGGCAGCGCGCGCCGAGCAGCTCGTCGTCGGGGAGCGGCGCCGTCGATCGGTCGGACCCCAGCCCCTGGGCCGCACGCTCCTGGTCGACCGTTCCCCAGCCCACGGCGAGCCCGTCGATCGGGCCGAGGAACGCCTCCACCCGCGCGACGGACGTCTCGAGCGCTGCCTCGATGGCCGGTCCGAAGACGCCGCGCGGCACCGCCGCCGGGATCATCGGTCGCCCCGCAGGATGAGGTCCGGCACGTCGCCCCCGACCGGGGCGAAGCCGAGCCGCTCGTAGACCCGTCGCGCCTCGTCGTTCCGGCTGTACACCCCGAGATGGGTCCAGCGGCTGCCGTCGGAGATCCCGTCAGCCGCCGCGATCGCGGTGACGAGGCCGCCGAGGCCTCTACCCCGGAACGCCGGGCGGGTGCCGATCGAGGACAGGTACGTCGCACCGTCGAAGGTCGCGCGCTTGGCGACCGCGGCGGGTTCGCCGTCGACCCGGATCAGGCACACGTGGAGGTCCGGGTGGTCGAGCCAGGCCAGTGTCTCCGCCTCGATCGACGGCCGCCGTTCCGGCTCCGCCTCGAACGCCTCGACGAGGACGAGGGCGACATCGGCCGCGGCCATCCGAGCGGCCGGCCCGGCGACCGCGTGGAGCCGTTCGACCGTCACCGATCCGTCGGTCTGACGGTCGCGCCGGGCCAGGACGTCGGGGCGATCGAGGACCATGATCATGCCCGCCCCGACGTCGTCGAACCCGGCGGCCAGGAGGCGTTCGACGATGTCGGCCGGTTCGCGCAGGATCGGTCTCGGCCACAGGTGCGGGAGCCGGTCCAGCGTCGCAAACAGCATGATGGTCTCATCGACGCGTCGATCGAACGCCCGTCCGTCGGCCGGCCAGCGGATCGCCGCGACGCGGTTCCAGAACGGCTCCCGGTCGAACGGATCGTGGAGCAGGACGGCATCGCCGAGGTCCCGGACCTGCCGGGCCGGGATCGCGTGCACCCTCGTCTCGTGCCGTTCGAGGAACAGGAGCGTCTCGACGTCGAGACCGTTGACGACCATGGTCGGGCAACGATAGCCGCTGAAACCGCTCTTCGGCCGTCCGGCGTATCGTTCTGTCGGATGCGGTCCGGGATCGCCGCTCCGTCCCCCGAGCTGTGAGGTACCTCCCCATGCGACGAACCCTGACTGCCCGTTCCGCCCTTGCCGCTGCCGCGATGCTCGCGCTCGCCGCGTGCGGCGGCGGTGCCTCCCCGGCGCCCTCCGCGGCCGAGCCGTCGCCCGGCGAGCCGTCGGCGGCCGGTGACCCGTGCGCCCCGTCGACCGCGACCGGCACCGTGACCGCGTCGATCATCGACTTCGAGTTCGACCCGGCGACGGTCAGCGCGAAAGTCGGCGACGTGATCAGCTGGACGAACGACGGCTCCGCCCCGCACACGGCAACCCTCGACGATCACAGCGCCTGTGCGACGGCACAGCTTGCCGCCGGGCAGAGCGGTGCGATCTCGTTCAGCGCCGCCGGGACCTACCCGTTCCACTGCGCCGTCCATCCCACGATGAAGGGAACGATCGAGATCAGCGAGTAGCGACCGCGTGTTCCGCGAGGAAGGCTGACGCGCCGGACGGCAGCTCGAGCACGCGCGGCTCCGGCAGCCCGGCCGCGGCGAACCAGGCGAGGAACTGCTCGCGCGTCACGAGGCGGGTCCCGCCATAGACCTCGTCGAGCTGGATGCCGGCGATGAGCTCGCCGTGCCGGCTTCGCTGCTCCTCCTCCGTCGACGGTAGCGGCCAGTCGAGCACGAGCAAGCGCCCGCCCGGGCGCAATGCGGCCCACGCCGCCCGCAGGCTCGCTGGCGGGTCCGGCAGCTGGTGGAGCGCGTACTGGAAATAGGCGAGGTCGAACTCGCCGGCGTGGCCCGCCGCCGTGACGTCCGCGTGCTCGATCGTGATCCGATCCGCGAGACCCTCCGCCTCGACGTTCGCCCGCGCCCGCGCCACGGAGTCCACTTCGAACTCGACGCCGACGCCGTGGACGCCCCGGAACCGCCGTGCCATGGCGATGAGCCAGCGTCCACCCCCGCAATGGACGTCGAGCACGCGGCCACCGGCCGCCAGGTCGGCGACCAGCTGCGGTACCGAGGCGAGGACCTCCTGGAAGAAGACGGCGATGTCCTGGACGGTCAGCCGCTCGATCGCCGCGCGGTAGCGGTCCGGGCGATCCCGCCGGGGGACGCCGGTCCGAAAGAACCCGGCCAGGCCGTCCCAGTCCATGCTCGCCACGACGGTGTGGACGAACTGCCCGCCCAGGTACTCGGGCCGGCCCTGGTCGAGGAGGATCGCGGCGACCGCCGGGTCGAGCACGAGGCGCCCGTCGACGGCGTCGACGAGCCCGTGTGCCTCGGCGGCCCATGCCCAGACGTCGACGGGCTCCTGCCTGGTCACCGTTTCGCCCGCCAGTTCTGCGGCCGTCAGGCCGCGCTCGCCGCCCGCGTGCAACCGTTCGAACAGGCCGAGCTCGAGGCCGAGGTAGACGAGCCAGGCGCGATGAAATCCGCCGAGGCTGGCGATGAACTCGTCGAACCGGTCGTCGTCGCGCATCGCCGGCGATTGTCGCACGGTGCCAGCGCCGACTCGATGCAACCGCGGGCTCGACATCGGTGTTACATGGTGTCGATGGACGAAGATCTGACGAGCCGCCTGGCCGACGACCTCGACACCGCGTTCGAGGCGCTCGTCGTGACCCACCAGGATCGGCTCTACTCGATCGCCCTGCGCGTCGTCGGTGATCCGCGCGACGCCGAGGAGATCGCCCAGGACGCGCTGATCCGGGCCTACCGGGCACTGGCGAGCTACGAGTCCGACCGGGTCCGCGCCCTTCGCCTGCGGCCGTGGCTGGCGGCCATCGTCCTCAACCTGGCGCGGAACCGGGCAACCCGGCGGCGTGAGCCGCGCGCGGCATCGCTCGACCAGCCCGGTCCGGACGGCCGATCGCTCGACGAGCGCCTGTCGGGCGATTCCGGGCACGGCGACCCGGTCGCGACGGTCGAGGGGCGCGAGGGCATCGGCTACTGGGCGGCGCTGCTGGCGGGACTGCCGGCCCGGTACCGGATCCCCGTCGTGCTGCGCCACGTCGACGGGCTGTCGTTCGCAGAGATGTCAACGGCCCTCGAGAAACCGGAGGGCACCCTCAAGGCGCAGGTCCACCGCGGCCTCGCCCTCCTCCGCGCCGCCCACGAGGCGGCCCGTCGCGCCGAGCCCCAGGAGTTGACCGCATGACCCGCAACCGACCGACCGAACCCGA
>DASTOB010000022.1:0-19747 GCA_035720425.1 Candidatus Limnocylindrales bacterium | reverse complement strand
TTCCTCGAGGCGCGCCACTGGCCGGCCGGGGCGGCCAAGGCGGTCGGGCTCATCGCGGTCATGCTCATCACGATCACGGCCTATCTCTGGTTCCTGAACCGCGGGCGGCAGGCGCGCGACGTGAGCGTCCTGTGAGGGCCCAGGCGTGAGCGCGCCTGCCGTCCCGGCGACCGTCGCCGGGCGTCTCGGGCGCGGTCGGTCCAAGGCCGGCGTCGACCGCTTCGGGAGCCTCGTCGAAGGCGCCTTCCGAACGCATGCCGTCCTGGCCTACGCGTTCCTCTACCTTCCGATCGTCGTTGTCATCGTCTTCGCGTTCAACGCGAATCGCCTCGCGACGATCTGGACCGGGTTCAGCACGGACTGGTTCGGCGTCGCGCTCGGCAACTCCGTCGTGCAGGCGGCCCTTCGCAACAGCCTCATCGTGGCCGTCGCGAACGCGGTGCTCGCGACCCTGTTCGGGACGATGGCGGCGCTCGGCCTACAGCGGGTTCCGAAGCGCCTCCGGATCGTGTTCGACGGGCTGACCTACGTGAGCATCATCGTGCCGGAGATCGTCATCGCCCTCGCCACGCTCGTCTTCTTCGCGTCGGTCTTCGACATCGTCAATCCGTTCCTGCTCGAGATCCAGGGCGGCGGGCGCGATGCGTTCAAGCTCGCGTTCGGCCACGCGACGATCGTGGCGGCGCACGTCCTGTTCAACACAAGCCTCGTCCTCCTGCTCGTTCGGGCGCGCCTGTCCGGCATGGACCGGACGATGGTCGAGGCCTCGTACGACCTGTTCGCAACGCCGTGGCGGACGTTCCGCCAGATCACGTTCCCGCAGCTCCTGCCGGCGATCGTGGCGGGCTTCCTGCTCGCGTTCACGTTCAGCTTCGACGACTACGTCATCACGACGTTCGTGTCCGGGCCCGGATCGTCGACCCTGCCGCTCTACGTGTTCGGCCAGGTCAAGCGCGGGGTGAGCCCGGAGACGAACGCGGTCGCGGCGATGATCTTCGCGTTCACGATCGGGGTGCTGCTGCTCGGCCAGGTGCTCCTGCTGTGGCAGGCTCGGCGGAGCGGCCGGCGCGGCGCAGCCGACGCCTCGCTGTCCGGGATGATCGCGGAGCAGCGCTGAGCACGCCGGCATGACCCGGCATCCCCTCGACGCCGTCGACGCGTTGCGCGGACCGACCGCCTCGCAGGCCGCCGGGCTGACGCTCGCCGCCGCCCGCGCGGTGATCGCGGCGGTGCAGTCGGAGGGTAGGGCGATGCGCGTCGCGCTCTCGTGCGCGGTCGTCGACTCCGGCGATCAGCTCGTCGCCTTCGAGCGCATGGACGGCGCCGACCTGGTCGGCATCACCCTCGCCCGGGACAAGGCGTGGACCGCGCTCGTCAACCGGATGCCGACGCGCGACCTCGCGCCGCTCGTCCAGCCGGGCACGGAGTTCTACGGCTACGACTCGGTCGCCGGTGGCCGGACCATCGTGTTCGCGGGCGGGATGCCGCTCGAGGCGGATGGCGTGCTCGTCGGGGCGGTCGGCGTCAGCGGCGGCGACGCCGAACAGGACCAGCGGGCGGCCGACGCCGGGGTACGCGCGTTCGCCGGCGGCTGACCGAGCCGCCCCTCGCCGAGGCCCGATCGGGCCGACCGACCGCCGACCGATCAGCCGGCGACGGCGGGCTGCGGCTCCGGCTCCGGGAGGCCCGCGTCGGCCGCGAGGAGGGCGGCCTTGTCGGTCCGCTCCCACGGCAGGTCTAGGTCCGGTCGGCCGAAGTGGCCGTAGGCGGCCGTCTGGCGGTAGATCGGCTGACGCAGCTGGAGCGCGTCGATGATCGACGCCGGCCGAAGGTCGAAGTGGCGCTCGACGAGCGCGTGCAGGTCGGCGTCCGGGATCCGACCCGTCCCGAACGACTCGACCGACAGCGACAGCGGGTGGGCGATCCCGATGCCATACGCGATCTCGAGCTCGAACCGGTCGGCGAGCCCGGCCGCGACGACGTTCTTGGCCACCCAGCGCGCGGCGTAGGCGCCGGACCGGTCGACCTTGGTCGGGTCCTTGCCGGAGAACGCGCCACCGCCGTGTCGGGCCATGCCGCCGTACGAGTCGACGATGATCTTCCGGCCGGTCAGGCCGGCGTCGCCCATCGGGCCGCCGGTCACGAACCGCCCCGTCGGGTTCACGTGCATGACCGGGTCGACGCCGCGCAGCTCATGCGGGATCGTCGGGAGGATGACGTACTCGACGATGTCGGATCGGAGGCGCTCCGCGCGGACGTCCGGGTCGTGCTGGGCGGAGACGACGACCGTGCGGACCCGGACCGGCACGCCGCGGTCGTACTCGACGGTGACCTGGGTCTTGCCGTCCGGTCGCAGGTACGGCAGCTGGCCGCTCTTGCGCGCCTCGGCGAGCCGGCGGGCCATCCGGTGAGCGAGCGCGATCGGCAGCGGCATGAGCTCCGGCGTCTCGCGGCAGGCGAAGCCGAACATCATCCCCTGGTCGCCGGCGCCGAGCTCGTGGGTCGGTGCGTTGTCCTCGCGTACCTCGAGCGCGGCGTCGACGCCCATCGCGATGTCCGACGACTGCTCCTTGATCGACACGAGCGTGCCGCAGGTCAAATAGTCGAAGCCGTAGTCCGCCCGGGTGTAGCCGATGTCGCGGACGGTGTCGCGGACGACCGCCTGGAAGTCGACATACGTGTTCGTCGAGATCTCCCCGAGGACAAGCACGAGGCCCGTCGTCGTGGCCGTCTCGCACGCGACGCGGGCATCTGGGTCCTCGGCGATGATCGCGTCGAGGATGGCGTCGCTGATCTGGTCGCACATCTTGTCCGGGTGGCCTTCGGTGACCGACTCGGACGTGAACAGATAGCTCGCGGCGTCAACGATGCTCGGCATGATCCTCCCTCGGGTCGTCGAGGCGAGCGTAGCACTCGCGTCGGGTATCGTCCGCGAGTGATGGTCCTCCACCCGGCTGCAGTCCATCCGCTCGACGAGGCGGATCCGCTCGCGCGGTTTTGCGATCGCTTCGTCGTCGACGACCCGTCGCTCGTCTACCTCGACGGCAACTCGCTCGGCCGGCTATCCCGCGACGCCCTCACCGCCGTGACCGATACCGTCACGAGGCAGTGGGGCGGTGAGCTGATTCGCGCGTGGGACCACTGGCTCGACCTGCCCGAACGGATCGGCGATCGGATCGCCGCGGTCTGCCTCGGCGCGCGTCCGGGCGAGGTCGTCGTAGCCGACTCGACGACGGTCAACTTCTATCGGCTCGCCGTGGCCGCGCTCGATGCCCGGCCGGACCGGCGAGTGATCGTGACCGACCGGGCGAACTTCCCGACCGACCGGTACGTCCTCGAGGGGCTCGCCGCGGCACGCGACGTCGAGATCCGATGGATCGAGACGGACCCCGTCGAGGGCGTCCGCTCGGCCGACGTCGCCGCGGCGATCGCCGCAGGGCCGCCCGCCGACGTCGCGCTCGTCACCCTCTCGGCGGTCGACTACCGCTCGGCGGCGATCGCCGAGATCGGTCCGATCACGGCGCTTGCCCACGACGCCGGAGCGCTCACCCTGTGGGACCTCAGCCATGCCGTGGGCTCGATGCCGCTCGACCTCGAGGGCGACAGGGTCGATCTCGCCGTCGGCTGCACGTACAAGTACCTGAACGGCGGACCCGGCGCGCCGGCCTTCCTGTACGTCCGTCGCAGCCTGCAGGACGAGCTCCGAAACCCGGTCCAGGGCTGGTTCGGCCAGTACGATCAGTTCGAGATGGGACCGACGTACGAGCCCGCGGCCGGAATCCGCCGCTGGCTCGGCGGCACGCCACCGATCGTTGGGCTGGCCGCCGTTGCCGCCGGCGTCGAGCTCGTCGCCGAGGCCGGCATCGACGCGATCCGGGCCAAGGCGGTGGCCCTCACGACGCACGCAGTCGAGCGGTTCGACGCGTGGCTCGCGCCACACGGCTTCGCACTCGGAAGCCCGCGCGACCCGGCGCGGCGCGGAGCCCACATCACGGTCCGGCATCCCGAGGCTCGCGGATTGACCGCCCGGCTCATCGCTGCCGGCGTGGTCCCGGACTTCCGGGCGCCGGACGGGATCCGGCTGGGCGTGTCGCCGCTGACGACCCGCTTCGCCGACGTCGACGCCGGCATCGACCGGCTCCGCCGGCTCGTCGCCGAGGGCGGATCGTGACGGGCCCGGAGCGCTCGTCGGGCGAGTCGCCCTACGGCGACGACCGGGAGGTCCGCATCGACGTCTACCGGATCGGACCGACCGGGACGAGCGGGCGTGGCCCGGTCGTCGTCGGCGGGTTCCTCGCGGTCCTCGTCGCCGTCGTCGGGCTCGCCGTGTTCGGCGGTCGCTCGGCCGAGGGGGATCCCGCCTCCTCCGCCGCGGCGATCGCCTCGGGCGACGCGACGACGCGCCCGTCGCGCTCGCCGCGGCCGACACCGGTGCCCACCCCACGACCCGAACTACCCGGGCTTCCGAACGATCACCTGCCGGGCGCGCCGCTCGTCGTGCTTGGCATGCAGCGCGGTGACGACCTGGAGCTCACGGCGTGGGAGACCGGCACGGACGCCTTTGCGCCCGTCGGCCGGATCCCGGGTGTCATGGCCCGCCGGTCCGACGAGCAGCCGAACCAGGATGGGTACACGAACATCGACCTCGCCCCGGCGTGGCGGCCCGACGGGCGCCCGCCGCTCGTGGCTGCCGTCCGGTTCGTCTACGAATCGGACGTGAGCCTCCGGAGCTGGGCCTCGATCGTCGGAGCGGAGGGTCCGCTGTGGGAGAGCGGGGAGGCGGCGTTCGGGCTGCAGACCGTCTGGTCGGCAGACGGAACCGCGCTCGCCGTCGGCGGCACCCCGGTCTGGTCGGTCGTCCGGGTCGGGCCGGACGGGACGGTGAGCACGGTCGAGGTACGCGTTGCCGAGGATCCCGGACCGCAGGCGTCCGGCGTCCCGGCGTTCGACCCGTTCAGCCTGCGCCTGCCGCTGCCGATCGGGTTCTCGGCGAACGGCCGCTGGCTGTTCGGGGCGGTCTACCACGACACCGCACCCTCACTCCGCGTCGCGGTCCGGGTCGACCTCGCGGCGGATCCGCCGGTCGCCGAGCAGATCGATCGGCTGCCCGCCGGCGACGCGGCGGACCGCCTCGTATCGACGAGCTACATGGCCGACTCGTTCGACCCCGCGACGGGCCGGATGGCGGAGATCACGTACGAGCGCGACCCTCCACGCCTGCGCGTGTTCGAACCGGGCGCGAGCGACAGCCTCGACCCGCTCGACCAGGACGCCGGGATCCAGACCGCTACATGGCTCGGCAACGACGAGCTGCTCCTCGTTGCATACCGGCAGGACATTCGGTCCGACCAGGTCGGTTCGGCGGAGGTGCTCCGCTACAGCCTGGCCGACCGGAGTGGCACGTATCTCGCGGGCGCCGGCCGCGTGAACGGCGCATGGGTCAACGGGACGCAGGCCGGTTTCGCGCTCGTCATGTTCTGGGCGGAGGACCAGGTCGAAATGGTCGTGCTCCGGACCGGCGACGGGGCGACCGGCTCGCTGCAGGCCCGCCAGCCGGAGTTCATGTCGATCGACCTCGTGTCGCGCTGAGCGCGGCCACGGCCGTCCTCAGGCCTCGAGGCGGAGCTCCTCGAGGTCGAGGTCGCGCTGGACCCGCCGAACGACATCGTCCCCGACGGCGCCGCGCTCGAGGAGCCGCAGAACCGCCTCGCGCTCCGCGTCGATGACCGCACGCCGGATGATCCGGTGCTCGAGCAGCTCGCGCTCCGCCTCGTCTCGCGGGCCATCACCGTCGACCTCGAGGTGGCTGGCGCGGTGGAGGTACTGGGCACGGAGCGCGTCGATCAGCTCCTGGTGGCCGGGCCACTCGCGCTCGAGCTCGGCGATCCGCTCGACCGCCGCCTCGGCGGCGACCTGCCGGAGCCGGGCTTCCTCCTGGTGGTCGTCGCGGTCCGGCGCGATCCCGAGCAGCCGGATGAGGAGCGGCAGCGTGAGCCCCTGGCCGACGAGCGTGGCGAGGATGACACAGAAGGTGAGGAACACGAGGAGGTCGCGCTCGGCCAGCTGGTGGGGCAGGGCGAGCGCGGCCGCGAGCGACACGGCGCCGCGCATGCCCGCCCACGAGATGATGAACACGCTGCGCACCGGTGGACTCGGGTCGCGGCGCCGGACGGGGGCCGACAGCCGGCGCGGCAGGTAGGTCGCCGGGAAGACCCACAGGATGCGCACGACGATCGTCGCGGCACTCACCGCGACAGCCAGCCCGGCGAGCTCCGCCGGCGACCGATCCGCGAGGCCCTCGAGGACGATCGGCAGCTGCAGGCCGATGAGGATGAACACGGCGCCGTTGACGAGGAACAGGAGGACCTGCCAGGCCGCCTCGCCGGCGAGGCGCACCTCGGAGTTCATGAGGCGCGGGGCGCGCTGCCCGAGCAGGATGCCCGCGGCGACCGCGGCAAGCACGCCGGACACGCCGAGCTCCTCCGCCGGGATGTAGGCGGCAGCCGGGGCGAGGAAGGTGATGACGACGGCGAAGACCGGGTCCGACACACGGGCGACGAACCAGGCGACGACGCGGCCGACCACGACCCCCACGACGACCCCGCCGACGGCGACCGCCACGAACCCGACTGCCGCGTCGGCGAGCGAGAACGCCCCGGTCATCGCGGCCGCGATCGCCGTCCGGTAGGCGACGAGCGCGGTCGCGTCGTTGACGAGGCTCTCGCCCTCGAGGATCGTGACCACCCGCCGCGGGACGCCGAGGCGCTGGAAGACCGCCGTCGCGGCGACCGCGTCGGGCGGCGACACGATCGCGCCGAAGGCGACCGCGACGGGCCACGGGATGTCCGGCACGAGCGCGCGGAGGACGGCGGCTACCGCGATCGTCGTGACGAGCACGAGCCCCACGGCGAGCAGGCCGATCGGCCGCGCGTTCGCCTTGAAGTCACGAATCGACGTGAAGTAGCCGGCGGCGAACAGGATCGGCGGCAGGAACAGGAGGAAGACGAGGTCCGGTTCGAGCTCCAGGCGCGGCAGCCCCGGAATGAAGCCGAGCCCGAGACCGCCGAGGACGAGCAGGATCGGGTACGGCACCCCGATCCGGCGGGCGACGATTGCGAGCGCGGTCGCCGCGACGAAGAGCAGGAGGACGATCTCGATCGAGCCCATTGGTGGACCGCGGCTGCGGCCGATCGTCAGGCGCTGGCCGCGCGCCGCGCGTGCCACGCGTCGAGGCCCTCGATCGGCAGGGGCTCGATCTCGTCGGCCGGCTCGAAGCCGAAGACCTGGGCGAGGAACGACAGTTCCGCCTCGAACGATCGGATGATGCTGTCCGCCTTTCGGAAACCGTGATCCTCGCCCTCGAACGCGACGTAGGCGTGGGGGATCCGCCGTTCCCACAGCGCGTCGACGATGCGCTCCGCCTCGGCCGGCGGGACGACTCGATCGTCGAGCCCCTGGAGGATGAGGACCGGGCAGCCGATCCGGTCCGCGTAGCGGATCGGTGATCGCTCCCGATACGTCGCCTCGGCCTCCGGCAGCGGTCCGACGAGGCGGTCGAGGTAGCGCGACTCGAACTTGTGCGTCTCGCGGCTGAACGCGAGGAGGTCGCCGATCCCGAAGTAGCTCACGCCGGCGGAGAACTCGTCGCGGAAGGCGAGGGCGCACAGCGTCGTGTAGCCGCTCGCGGACCCGCCGCGCACGGCGAGCCGCGCGCCGTCGACGCGACCCTGTTCGGCGAGGTAGCGGGCGCCGGCAACGCAGTCGTCGACGTCGACGATCCCCCACTGGCCCTCGAGTCGGCGGCGGTAGTCGCGCCCGTAGCCGGTGCTCCCGCCGTAATCCACGTCGAGCACCGCGAAGCCGCGGCTCGTCAACAGCTGGGTGACGATGCTCAGGCCGCCGAACGCCTGGGCGGTCGGCCCGCCGTGGCTCGTCACGATGAGCGGCGGCCGCTCGCCGGGTGGTCCGTCGAAGCGGGGATTGACCGGCGGGTAGAACAGGCCGAAGGCGGTCCGCTCACCGGTGGTCGGGAACTCGATCGGTTCAGGAACCGATACGGTCGCCGGGTCGATCTCGGTCGGGATCGAACGGCGCAGCTCCGTCCACCGACCCGTCGCGACGTCGAGCGCGATCACCGCGTAGAACGAGCGCGGGCTGGCGGCGAGGAAGACCGCTCGATCGCCGGACACGTCGAGCGCGGAGAGCTCCGTGAACGGCAGCTCGATCGTCGTGGCCGGGCCGCCCGGCGCGAGCCGGTACAGGCGATCCGCGCAGCGGCTCCGGCCGATGGCGAGGATCGAGCCGTCCGGCCCGAACGCGTAGTTGCACATCCCGAACTGCCAGTCCGGGTAGGCGAACTCCGCCTCCAGCGCCGCGCCCGGGACGGCCTCGACCCGGCCGTCGCGAAGCCGGTGAAGGTTCATCCAGCCGGCCGGCTCGGCCACGAAGTGGAGGACGCCGTCCGGCGACCACGACGGCTGGGCGATCCAGTCGCCGGCCGATCCGGCAACGAGCCGGGCCTCGCCCACCCGGCCGTCCGGCGTGAGCGGGGCGACGAACAGCTCGGTCCCGTCCCAGGGCAGGTTGGGATGGTCCCAGGCAAGGAACGCGAGCTCGGAGCCGTCGGGCGACGGGCGCGGTGCGGCGTAGAAGTCGCGGCCGGTGGCGAGGACGGTGACCGACGCCGAACCGTCGAGCGACACGGCGACGATCTCGTTGCGCGCCTCACCGGGACCGCTGTGGTCCTCGCGAACGGCGAGGAGGCGCGCGCGCGCGCGCCCGGGATCGAGCGTGAGGTCCGCGTAGCGGTACCGGCCATCCGGGGTGATCGGCTCGGGAGAACGATCGGGACCGACGCGATGGAGCCGGCCCGTCGCGAAGTCGGACACGACGACGAGGTCGCCGTGGATCAACGCCGCGGCACCGCCGTACTCGTGGACGCGGTCCCGGACGTTCATGCCGGGCGGGCTGACGTCGCGCAGCCCGTCCTCGGCCGACCAGCGGACGAGGACGCTTCGGCCGCCCTCCTCCGCCCGGCTCTCGAGCCAGGCGAGCGCCCTGCCGTCCGCGTCGAAGCGCGTCTCGGACAGGCCCACCCGGCCCTGCACGAGCAGCTCGATCGGCAGGCTGGATCGCCACGCCCCGTAGGGCACTCGCTCGCCGCTCATCGACCGGTCCGGCCGGCGACGGCGCTCAGGTGCCGTGCTGCCACGAGGCGACGTAGGCAATCTGTTCCGGCGTCATCGAGTCGAGCGTGATGCCCATCGCCGCGAGCTTGAGGCGCGCCACCTCGGCGTCGATCGCCTCCGGCACGACGTAGACGCGCGGCTCGAGCTCCGCATGGTGGGCGACGACGTACTCGGCCGACAATGCCTGATTGGCGAAGCTCATGTCCATGACCGCCGCCGGGTGCCCCTCGGCCGCCCCGAGGTTGACGAGCCGCCCCTCCGCGACGAGGTGGACGCGCTTGCCGCCGAGGTCGAACTCCAGGACGTTGTCGCGGACCTCGCGGACGTGCCCTTCGGCCATCTCGCGCAGCGCCGGCAGGTCCAGCTCCGCGTCGAAGTGGCCGGAGTTGGCCATCACCGCGCCGTCGCGCATGGCCGCGAAGTGCTCGCGCCGGAAGACGTTGATGTTGCCCGTCGCCGTCACGAACAGCTCGCCCCACGGCGCGGCGTCGGCCGCCGTCATGACCGCGTAACCGTCCATGAGCGCCTCGAGGGCGCGCACCGGGTCGACCTCGACGACCGCGACGTGGGCACCCATGCCGTGCATCCGCGAGGCGATCCCGCGGCCCACCCAGCCGTAACCGGCGACGACGACGTTCCGACCGGCGAGGAGCAGGTTCGTCGCCCGGAGGATCCCGTCGACGGTCGACTGGCCGGTCCCGTAGCGGTTGTCGAAGAGGTGCTTCGTGAGGGCCTCGTTGACCGCCACGACCGGGAAGCGAAGTGCGCCGTCGGCGGCCATGGCCTTGAGGCGGATGACCCCGGTCGTCGTCTCCTCCGTCCCGGCGAGGACCTCGCCGAGCTGGGCCGGCCGCTCGCTGTGCAGGAGCGACACGAGGTCGCAACCGTCGTCCATGGTCAGCTGGGGATGCCCGTCCGCGACGGCGTTGAGGTGCGCGTAGTACGTGTCCCGGTCCTCGCCGCGCCGGGCGTGGACGCCGATGCCGTACTCGGCGACGAGTGCCGCTGCGACGTCGTCCTTCGTCGACAGCGGGTTCGATGCAGCGAGCACGACCTCGGCACCGCCGGCCTGGAGCGTGCGCATGAGGTTCGCCGTCTCCGTCGTGACGTGGAGGCAGGCACCGATCCGGATGCCGGCCAACGGGCGCTCCCGGGCGAACCGCTCGCGGATGAGCCGCAGGACCGGCATCTCGCGTTCGGCCCACTCGATCCGGCGGACGCCCTCAGCGGCGAGGCCGAGGTCCGTCACGTCGTGCGGCGGGAGGGTGCGGGTGGTCATGGTCAGGAGATCTCCCTGCGTCCGGCGAGAAGGCGACGGATCGGGGCGGCAAGCCCGGACCACGGCGAACCGAGCCGGTGGACGAGGCGCTCCTCGAACCGGACATGCTCGGCATAGCCGAGCCGTCGGTAGGCCTGGAGCGCCGGTGGATTGTCGGCGCGAACGTTGAGCACGACCTGGTCGCTGCTCCGCAGCAGCTCTGCGGTGACGGCCCCGGTGACCGCGGTCGCGTAGCCCCGCCCACGGTACTCGACATCGGTGTAGACGTTGCCGACGACCGCCAGGCGCGCGGCGGGGCTCACGACGTGCGTGCCGGCAGCGGCCACGAGGCGGCCGCCGACCCGGATCCCGTAGTACACGCCCTCCGCGACGGCCGACGACGACAACCACGACGCGAACCCGAGCTGGTAGAGCCGATTCAGCTCGCCGATCTCGACCGGCAGGAGGCGGCGGACGTCCGACGGGTACGGCCTGAAGCGCGCCCGATCCACCCACATTCGAACCATCGGCGGGCCGGAATCGACGCGGTAGAGCGCCTCGACCGCCGGCAGCGACTCGCGACGGGCGGCGATGTACGCGGCGCGCGGCCGGAGGACGTCGCGCAGGATCGCCTCGATCCCGTCGAGGCGGCCCATCACGAACAGCGGCTGCGGGGTGAGGCCGGAGTACTCCATGCCGACGGCGATCGGCTCGTCGCCCTCGGTCGCGATCCCCCAGCGGGTGCGCGGGAATTCGCGTTCCTCGAGATCGCAGATCGCGTAGGCGGCGAACAGCCGATCGCGCTCGAGGAACGCGCGGAGCATCGGCCGCTCGACGGTCGCCCGCGCGAGGATCGCGCGATCGCGGCGGCCGAGCGCGACGGTCGCCATCAGGCTGCGCCCGAGCCGATCGCGGCGGTGTCCGGGGCGTCCGAGGCGCTGGCAACGCCCGGGGCGCCCGGGGCGTCGCGGCGGGCCTCGCGCCGCGCGGCCGCATCGGCCAGGGCGGATTCGAACGGCGGCCGGAGGGCGCCTTCGTCGGTCACGATGGCGGTAATGAGCTCCGCCGGGGTTACGTCGAAGGCGGGGTTGCGGACGGCCGTCCCGGCCGGCGCGATCCGTTCGCCGCGGAACAGGAGCACCTCGTCCGCAGACCGCTCCTCGATCGGGATCGCCGCCCCGTCCGGGGTCGCGAGATCGACCGAACTCATCGGGGCACACACGTAGAACGGCACGCCGTGGCGAGCCGCGAGCACGGCGAGGGGATACGTTCCCACCTTGTTCGCCGTGTCGCCGTTGGCCGCGATCCGGTCCGCCCCGACGAGGATCGCGTCGACCTCCCCGCCCGCAAGGAGGTGGCCGGCCGCGACGTCCGGGATGAGCGTGTGCGGCACCCCGGCCTGGGACAGTTCCCATGCCGTCAGGCGCGCGCCCTGGAGGTACGGACGGGTTTCGTCGACCCAGACGTGGAGGTCCCGACCGGCATGGTGGGCGGCCTGGACGACCCCGAGGGCCGTTCCGAACTGGCCGCACGCGAGGGGTCCGGTGTTGCAATGGGTGAGGATCCGGAGCGGACCCTCGGCGGGGACGGGCAGGAGGGCGAGGCCGGCCTCGGCGAGCCGGCCGTGGTCGTCGGTCGCCTCGGCGACGATGGCGTCCGCCTCGGCACGCATCGCCTCGGCGATCGCGTCGCCGTCGGGGTTCAACTCGCCGACCGCGTCGAAGCGGGCCACGACACGCTCCACCGCCCAGCGCAGGTTGATCGCGGTGGGGCGCGCTTCCGCGAGGGCCCGCGCCGCGCCCCGGATCGTCGCGCGGCGCGCGTACGGCCGGCTCTTGCGGGCGAGGTTGGCAGTCAGGGCGAGCGACAGGGCGGCCACCTGGCCGATGGCCGGGGCGCCGCGGACGACCATGTGGCGGATCGCCCATGCCGCCTCGGCACCGGATCGGACCGGGTGCTCGACGAGCGCGTCCGGGAGCTTGCGCTGGTCGATGAGCAGGAGTGTCCGATCGTCGTCGCCGAAGCGGAACGGCGTTCGGAACCCGTGCGGGAGCGTGTCGTCCGTGGGTTCATCGTCGAACGCCCCAGCCAGCGCGGCGGCGCCGCGCTCCGGGTTCAGGATGGCCGACGCTGCCTCGGCCGACTGGCGCTGGAGCGCCGACGCGGCACCGACCACGGTCGCCGCCGTCTGGAAGAGCTCGCCCGCGAACTGGCGGAAGAACCGGCGGCGGGCGAGGTCCGGCTGGGTCAGCGGACCCGCCGCGGGCGCCGCGTCGGTGCCCTCCGGCTGGTCCGGTTGGTCCGGCCGATCCGGCCGTTCCGGGTGATCCGCCAAGGTCCCGCGCCGCTCGGTCAGTAGCGGATGACGCTCGTGACCCGGCGCCCGTCGAGCCGGTCGCGGCCCTTCAGGAAGTCGAGCTCAACGAGAAAGCCCAAGCCCACGACCTCTCCCTTGAGCCGCTCGACCAGCTCGATCGTGCCCTTGACGGTGCCGCCCGTTGCGAGCAGGTCGTCGACGATGAGCACCCGCTGCCCGGCGCCGATCGCGTCGCGATGGATCTCGAGCGTGTTCGAGCCGTACTCGAGGGCGTACTCGACGGTGATCGTCTCGGCCGGCAGCTTGCCGAGCTTGCGGACGGGGACGAGGCCCGCGTTGAGCTGGTAGGCCATCGGTGCGCTGAAGATGAACCCGCGCGATTCCATCCCGACCACGATGTCGATCCGCTCGTCGCGATACGGCTCCAGCATGAGGTCGATCGCCTCGCGGTAGGCGGCCGGCTCCTTGAGCATCGTCGTGATGTCGTAGAACAGAATCCCGGGCTTGGGAAAGTCGGGAATCTCGCGGATCTTCGCGCGAAGGTCCTCGGCGGACATCGGTCTGGAGATCCTCCTGACGGGTGGGCAGGGTGCAGTCTACCGCAGGCACCCACCCCGGACGGCCGGCCCAGCTCGGTCGGACGTCAGGCGGGGGTCGGCACCCCGTCCGCGCGGAGTCGGCCCGGGAGCCGGCCGCTCAGGGCGACGCCGAGCACGTCGATCGCCGCTCCGACCGCGAACGCCGCCGCGAGTCCCCACCACGCCTCCGCGCCGAGGACAAGGCCCGCGGCGATGAGCGCCCCGCCGACACCCGTCCCGAGGGCGGTGCCGAGGACGTCCGACAGCTGGAGGGCCGCGCTCGCCGCGCCCTGCTCCTCGACGCGCGCCTCGCGCAGGGTCACGAGCGACAGCGTCGAGTACGCGAGGCCCATGCCGAGGCCGGCCACCGCCCAGGCGGCGATCCCGACGAAGATCGGGACGGCCGGCGAGAGCACGGCCGCGAACCCGACGATGCCGAGCGCGACGGTCGCGAACCCGAGCCGCACGAAGCGGCGCGCTCCGAAGCGAGCGATCCCGCGCGCCTGGATCCAGGCGCCGGCCGTCCAGGACAGGGTCGCCGCGGTGAGGGCGATGCCGGACACGCTCGCGCTCGTGCCGCGCCAGTCCTGGAGGGCGAGCGGGACGTACGCGTCGGCCGCGAAGAAGGCGAACGTCAGCACGCCGCGCAGGAGCACCGCCGCCGGCAGCCCGGCCGCCGCCCGGAGGGTGCCCGACGGCGTGAGCGCCATGAACGCCCGTACGGTGAGGACGAGCCCGACGCCGATCAACGGCAGGCCGGGCAGGAGGGACACGCTCGTGAGCCCGGCGGTCGCGAGCGCCGCCCCGCCGACGATCACGAACGCCCAGCGCACGCGATGCCCATCCGGGACCCCGGACCCGGAGCTCGACCCGGAGTCGGTCGCGCGGACTGCCTCCGGGATCCGGCCGAGCGCCGACACCGTCAACGCCCCGCTCACGGCGATAAGCGGAAGCAGGCCGAGGAACACGACCCGCCAGCTCGTCGCCTCGCCGATCAGTCCGGCGATGGCCGGCCCGATCAGCCCAGGCAGGACCCAGGCGGTTGACAGCACGGCGAACATCTGCGCCCGGAGCGCCTCCGGCAGCGTCCGACCGATCGCGACGTACGCGATCGGCGCGATGGCCCCGGCGCCAAGACCCTGGACGAAGCGGCCGATCACGAGGATGAGCATCGACGGCGCCAGCCCGCCGGCCACGAGCCCCACCGCGAACAGCCCGAGCCCGAGCGCGAACGGAAGGACGAGCCCGCGCCGGTCGGCCATGCCGCCGAGCAGGACCGTCCCGAGCAGGGTCCCGAGGAAGAACGCCGAGAAGACCCAGCCGTACAGGTGGAGGTCGCCGAGCTCACGGGTGACGATCGGCAGGATCGTCGCGATCGCAAGCGCCTCGAACGCCACGAGCGTGACGGTCACGACGAGGCCCACGGTGAGCGACCGGCGCGCGGGCGACCAGAGCCCGCCGACGTGGTCGGTAAAGCTGTCGATCGCCGGCGCGACGGCCGGCGGCGCGGACGCCTCTGTCTCGGGAGTCGAGGGGCCGTGGGTCATGGATCGAAGGATGGCGGCTGCCGGCGATCGGCGCCGCGGGCGCGCGTCGAGGCGCCCCTACGTCAAGTGTCGCGTGCGCCTGGGGACACCGCCGCGGGGGTCGCGCCCTGGGCCGTGGCGCCCTCGGCCGTCGCGAGGCGGGCCACGACCGCCTGGGTGAGCGTCCACGTCGCGGCCGGATCGCGGGGGAGCCGGATTCGGACCTGGTTCGAGGCAAACGTGAGGTCGCTCGGTCGGACGCCGGGCAGGGTGCCCCCGGCGCCAGGTGCGAGCAGTCGCATCGCCGTCGCTCGCGACAGGCCGCCGCCGAAGCGGACGACGAGCTGGCCGTCCTCGCGCGACACGGACGACACGCCGGCCGTCTCGGCGACGAGGCGGAGCTCGGCCACCTCGGCGAGGCGGACCACCGGCGGCGGCATCGGCCCGAACCGGTCGGTCACCTCCTGCCGGAACGCCGCAAGGTCGCCGGCGGATCGGACGCGCGCGAGGCGCCGGTAGAGCTCGAGCTTCTGCGCCTCGTCGGGCACGTAATCGGACGGCAGGAACGCCTCGACCGGCAGGTCCACGACCGCCTGCTGCGGCGCAACGACGGGGGCCCGTCCCTCCAGTTCGGCCTTCTTCTCCTCGACCGCCTCGGCGAGGAGGCGGGAGTAGAGGTCGAACCCGACCGCCGCCATGTGCCCGGACTGCTCGGCGCCGAGGATGTTGCCGGCGCCGCGGATCTCGAGGTCGGACAGCGCGATCTGGAACCCGGCCCCGAGTTCGGACGCGTTGAAGATCGCCTGGAGCCGCTTGCGCGCCTCGTCGCTCAGACGCTCGCGGCGCCGGTAGAGGAGGTACGCGTAGGCGCGGCGCGAGCTCCGGCCGACGCGACCCCGGAGCTGGTAGAGCTGGGCCAGCCCGAGCGTGTCGGCCCGGTCGATGATGATCGTGTTCGCGTTCGGGATGTCGAGCCCGGACTCGATGATCGTCGTGCACACGAGGACGTCGGCCGCCCCGTCGGCGAAGGCGATCATGACCTTCTCGAGAACCCCTTCGGGCATCTGGCCGTGGCCGACGACGATCCGCGCACCCGGCAGCAGCCGGCGCAGCTGCTCCGCCTGGGCCTCGATCGTCTCGACCCGGTTGTGGACGTAGAAGACCTGCCCGCCCCGGTCGAGCTCGCGCAGGATCGCGTCGCGGACGAGCCCGGCGGATGCCTCGGCGACGCGGGTCTGGATCGGCAGCCGATCCTCCGGCGGCGTCTCGATGACGCTGAGGTCGCGCACCCCCGCGAGGGCAAGATTGAGCGTGCGCGGGATCGGGGTCGCCGACAGGGTCAGGACGTCGACCTCGCGGCGGAGCTGCTTGAGTCGTTCCTTGGCCGCCACGCCGAAGCGCTGCTCCTCGTCGACGACGACGAGCCCGAGGTCGCGGAACCGAACGTCCTTCGACAGGAGGCGGTGGGTGCCGATGACGAGGTCGACCGATCCGGCCGCCAGGCCGTCGATCGTCGCGGCCTGCTCGCGCGGCGCGACGAAGCGCGACAGGAGGCGGACGGTGATCGGGAAGGCCGCGAAGCGCTGGCCGAACGTGGCGTGATGCTGGGCGGCGAGAACGGTCGTCGGGACGAGCACGGCGACCTGACGGCCGTCCTGGATCGCCTTGAACGCCGCGCGCAGGGCGACCTCCGTCTTGCCGTAGCCGACGTCGCCGACGACGAGCCGGTCCATCGGCCGCCCGGCCTCCATGTCGAGCTTGACCTCCGCGGTCGCGCGGAGCTGGTCGACGGTCTCCTCGTACGGGAACGACGCCTCCAGCTCCGACTGCCACGGGCTGTCCGGCGCGAACGGGTGACCCTGCGCGCGGGCGCGCGCCGCGTACAGGGCGAGAAGCTCCTCGGCCAGGTCGTTGACGGCCCGGCGGACGCGGTTCGTCGTCCGCAGCCACTCCCCGCCGCCGAGGCGCGACAGCTGCGGGCGCTCGCCGCCGCTGTAGCGGCTGACCCGGTTGATCTGCTCGACCGGCACGAAGATCTTGTCGCCGGCGGCGAACGAGAGCTCCAGGTAGTCGCGCTCCTCCCCCGCCCCGCCGCGCCGGAGCATCTGCTCGTAGCGGGCGATGCCGTGATCGATGTGGACGACGAGGTCGCCCGGCGTGAGGCGCTCGAGGATGTCGCGCGGCACGACGCGGCGCATCGCCTTGGGCCGCCGGACGCGGACCGTCCCGAACAGCTCGCGGTCGGTCACGAATGCGATCCCGTCCGGCCCGCCGGCGAAGCCGCCGTTCAGGCTCCGCTCGACGAGGGTGACCGAGCCGGGCGGCGGTGCGTCGGAGACCCGCGACACGACGGCTGCCTCGTGGCCGGCCTCGGCGAGGAGCTCGGCGAGGCGCGCCGCCTGGTCGGACGCGAGGACGACCCGGCCACCCTCCGTGGCCCAGCCCTCGACGGCCTCGACGAGGCGCAGCGCCCGACCGGGCGGCATCGACGGCTCGCGCCAGCCGAACAGGTCGCCCGACGACAACCCGCCGCCGGCAACCGCCGCGCGTCGGGCAAGCTCCGATTCCCAGGTCAGCTCGAGGGTCCGCGCGCCGAGCAGCCGGGCCTTCCAGTCGCGCGGCGGGAGGTAGGCCGGCGGCCAGTCGCGCGGCAGCTCGCCGGCCTCGGTCAGCTCGCCGCGCCGCTCGTCCGCCTGGGCCCACAGGAACGCGGCCGCGTCGGCGATGTCTCCCGGCTCGTCGAGGACGAGGAGCGCGTCGGGGCCGACATGGTCGAGACCGGTCGCGGGGGCGAGGATCGGTGCCCACACCTCGGCGGCGTCGCCGGTCGTGAGGGCGCGGCCCCCTTGTTCGGCCGCGGCGCTGCCCCTGCCGCTGGCGCTGCCGCTGCCGCTCTCGCCGAACCGCTCCAGATCGGCGAGGAGGCGCTCGGTCAGGCGTCCCTTCGGGCGGGGAACGCCGTCGCGCGGGACGAGGAACTCGCTGGCGGGGAGCAGGGCGACGGCGTCGAGCGGGCCGACGGTCCGCTGGTCGGTGGGGTCGAAGGCGCGGAGCGAGTCGATCTCGTCGCCGAAGAACTCGATCCGCGCGGGCAGCGGCGCCGACGGCGGGAAGATGTCGACGATGCCGCCGCGCCGGGCGAACTCGCCGCGGCCGGCGACTTCCGTGACCGGCACGTAGCCGAGGCCGAGGAGCTCGCGGAGGAGGGCGTCGAGCGACCGACGAACGCCGACGCGAAGCTCGAGCGGGACGTCGGGCAGGTCCTCCGGCGCGATCGTGTGCTGGAGGAGCGCCTGGACGCTCGCCACGAGGATCCGCGCGCGGCCACTCCGCCAGGCAGACAGCGCGGCGACGCGCGCGGCGGTCTCGTCGGCGACGAGCTCGCTCCGCTCGTAGGCGAGCGCGGTCCGCGGCTCGAGCGTCGCGACGGCGGCGGCGTCGCCCAGCCACGCACCGAGCTCCTCGGCGACGCGGTCGCCGATCTCCGCATCGCGGGCGATCCAGCACACTCGCTCGCCGGCGCCGAGTGCGAGGGCCGCGGCGAGGTACGACTTGGCCCCGTGCGGCACTGACGCGAGCCCCGCGTGGCGCGACGCGGCAATCCGCTCGCGCAGCGCGGCGAACGACCCGGTCGCGGCGAGGAGCGGCGGCAGGGCCGACAGGTCGGGCAGGCGCCGGCCCGGGCGCGGCGCGGCCTCGGGACGCGGCCGGCGTGGCGTTGGCAGCGGCAGCGACGCGTCGCGAACCTCCGCCTCGGCGTCGGCCACGTCGAAGTCGACCGCGTCGACGAGGGCGCCGCGACGCTCCGCGTACTCGGCGACGATCCGCTCGCCGACCCGGCGCTCCCGCCCGCGCTTGCCGCGCAGCGGTGGTGGACCGCTCACCCGGTCGGATCCGTCGGGCGCACGCGGCGCCACCCGGTCTTCGTGCGGCGGATCCCGTCCGGCCCCGGCGGCCCGTCGACCTCGCCGGGCGGCGCGACGCGATCCGAGTCGGCCGGCCGGAGCTCGAACATGTTGAACCGGTTGGCCGCCTTGTTCGTGCCGTCGCGCGCCCACGCCTCGACCGCGTCGGCCGCCGCGTCGAGGAGCTCGTCGAGGCGGGCGTGTTCGTCGGGGTGGAAGCGGCTCAGGACGTGGTCGACGGCCGTCCGATCCGGCTCGCCGATCCCCACCCGCAGCCGGCTGAACTTCTCGGTCCCCATCTCGTCGATGATCGAGCGCAGCCCGTTATGGCCACCGGCGCCGCCGCCCTCGCGGAAGCGGAGCTTGCCGAACGGCAGGGCGAAGTCGTCGACGACGACGAGCAGGTCGCCGAGCGGGGCGTGCTCGCGGGCGAGGATCTTGCGGACCGCGATGCCGGAGTCGTTCATGTACGTGAGCGGCTTGGCGAGCGTCACGTCGAGCCCGCGGAACCGACCCCACACGATCCGGCTCGCGTCGCGCTCGCGACCGCCGCCCCAGCCGGCCCGCTCGGCGATCCGGTCGAGGACCATCCAGCCGATGTTGTGGCGCGTCTGTGCGTACTGGCCGCCCGGGTTGCCGAGCCCGACCACGATCTTCACCCGAACCTCCCGGGACACGCGAACAGGGCCCGATCCGTCCGGACGGGCCCGCGAACGCCGATGGTACCCGTCGTCCGGTCCCCCTGCACTGGTTGGCCCCAGGCGGTCTACCGCTGCGCAGCCCGCGCTCCCGGCCCTACGAATTCGTACGCTCCAGGAGGGTCCCGGTGCCGCGTCCCGGCAGTCCCAAATCGGACTACGAGATCGGACTACGAGATCGGACTACGAGATCGGACTACGAGATCGGACTACGAGATCGGACTACGAGATCGGACTACGAGATCGGACTACGAGATCGGACTACGAGATCGGACTA